>JACOSH010000219.1 GCA_016178945.1 Acidobacteriota bacterium | reverse complement strand
TGCTGGGATCGAGCTGGACCGTTTTCTCGAGAGCCTGCCGCTCGCCGGCACGATCGCCAAGCCGGTTCAGCGCCAGCGCGAGATTGTAGTACGTCTTCGCGTTGTTGGGATCGAGCCGGAGCGCCTCGCGGTACAACTCGGCCGCCTGGCGGGGATGGCCTTCTCCGAGAAACTGGTTGGCGCGGCGCGCCTCGCTGCTGGCGATGTCCTCCTGCAGTCCGGACTGCCTCTGGTTTCGGAACTGGTCCAGTTCCGCGTTCGCGCGGCCCTGCTCCTGCAGGCTCTTGAGCACTTGCGCGAGCTGAAAGCTGACCTCGGCGGAGGTTGGGTCCAGTTGTTTGGCCTTCTCGAGGTGGGGGCGCGCTTCTTGGTTCTTTCCGAGCCTCGCGAGGCTGGCGCCGAGGTTATACCGAACGCCGTAGTGCTCCGGGTCGATCCGCGCCGCCTCGCTGAGCTTCGCCACGGCCTCCTCGTCGCGCCGCAGGCCGCGATAGACCAAGCCGAGCACGTACATCCCCTCAAAATCGCGCGGCCGGCGGCGCGCATAATCCTCCGCAAAGGGGAGAGCGGCGGCATGGTCTCCGATGGCCACATGCGCTCGCGCCGCCGAAATCGGCGCCATGTCGTTGGCGGGATCCAGTTTCGCGGCTTGCGCGAACTCGTCCGCCGCTTCCCGGAATCTCCGATCCTGCACATAGACGGTGGCCAGGTTGAAGTGGGCCGGAACATACTTGGGATGCGACGCCACAATCCGCCGGAGCACCTCGACCGCCTCCACCGGATTGCCGCTCTGCGCATAAGCGACGGCCAGCGCCAGCGGATGGCTCGGCTCGCCAGGCTCGACAGCCGCGGCCTGCTTCAAGTAAGGGATGGCGGCGGTGTAGCGCCGCTGCGCCATCAGCGACTGCGCAAGGTTGGCGAGAGCCGCTGTCGACCGTGGATCGACCGTGAGCGCCGACCTGAACTGTTCCTGTGCTCCACTGCTGTCGCCGGCATCCTGCAGCAACTGGCCGAGCGACAGCCGGGCGTTGAGCGACCCCGGCTGCAGCTTGATCGCGAGGCGCAGTTCCGTTTGGGCGCGATTGCGGTCGCCCTTTTGTATCAGCGCCAGGGCCAGATTGAAGTGCGATTCAGCGGATCGCGCGTCCAGCCGGATGGCGGTTTCAAAGGCCGAAATCGCGCACGCGATTTGGTTACGCTGCCCGAAGTATGCGCCCAGCGCATTGTAAGGCCCGGCCGAAGGATGGCTGCGAATGACCTGTTCGAGTTCAGCGGGGCCCTGACAAGCGGGCTGCTTCTGAGAGGCGAGCGGTTCTCCGAAAACCAGCAGGAGCGCCACGAACACCCGCCGGCAACTTGCCGAGCCACGACCGTAAGGGAGTGGTCCCGCGGGGCCCATCGCCGGTCAGAAAATTATCTTCAGAGCCAACTGGAGCTGGCGCGGACTGTTGCCCGTTCCCAGCACCTTGCCGAAGTTCACATTGCTCAAGTTACCCACCGGCGCGCCATAAGTGACGTGGTTGAACGTGTTGAAAGCCTCCGCGCGAAACTCCAAACGTTTGTCTTCCTTGAACGGGAACTGCCGGAAGATGGACATGTCGAAGTTCGCTAACCCGTCGGCGCGCAGCCGGTACCGCCCGAAGTTGCCATAAGTGAAGTTCGCGGGAATGGCAAATGCAGTGGGGTCAAACCATCGGGCAGTAGTGGGGTTTGACACATTGGGATTGCCCACCAGGTTGGGCCGCACGGATCCACTGAGGTTGCCGGTGTTCGCAATGTCGCCGTTAACGTTGAGGTTATACGGAATGCCCGAACGGAACAGCGCGATCCCGTTGACCTGCCAATTGCCGACAATATAGTCGGCCACTTTGCTGCCGGTTTGCAGAGGTTTTCCTTTGCCGATGGGCAGGGCGTAGAGCCAGCTCACCGTCAGTACTTGAGTCAGGTCGAAGCCGGCGGGGCTGCGGTCGTTGTTGAAATTGTAGGGATCCTGAACCGAGTGGCCCTCCACTCCATACCAGCCTGACGACCCGATGTCGATCGCCTTCGAGTACGTGTAGGACACCATGTAGGCGAACCCGCCGCTGTACTTCTTGTCCAACAGAAATTGCAGTGCATGATAGTTGCTGCGGCCCCAGCTTCGGTCGTAGTAGGTCGGCGCGATGTACGGGAACGGAGCGCGGTCGCGGAAATTCCCCGGGCCCGGCTTGAGCGCCGTGTTGTAGTAACCGCCCAGAATCAACCGCCGGCTGCCAGAACCGACATAGTTCGCGGTGACCACGGTCGTGCTACTCACCTGGTGTTGCACCCCGAAGTTCCACTGCATGGAGTAAGGATTCTTGGCGTGCGGGTCCATGTACCAGAGCACCTGGTTGAATGGAGTCGGCGCCGGGAACAAACCGCGCGGGAACGGGTTGGTCCCCTTCACCGTGGGAGTCGGAGTCCCGGGCACCTTGTTGGGAGTGTTAATGCTGTTGTCGATCTGCTGTCCCAGATCCGGCCAGCCGCCCTCGTAGTTCTGAGCCGTCTGGGTCACGCCCGCCCAGTTGTCGAAGAACATGCCGAAGGACGCCCGGATCGCCGTGGTCTTCCGCAGGCGATACGCGAGGCCCACGCGAGGCTGGAAGTTCTTGGTGCTGTCGTGGTAGATCTTACCACGCGGCTCGGCTTCCACATGCTCGGGCAGCTTGCCGTCCGGGAGGCAGGGTGGATGGCCGCGGTCCGCGCACGATGGGGGCACTTTCGTGACGAGGTAGACGCCACGCTGCATGTCGTAGGCGCCCGTTTCGATTCCGCCCGACTGCCCGACCGTGTCTTCCTTTCCGTAGGGCGGCTGGAACGTGCGGTCGTACCGGAAGCCCAGGTTCACCGTCAACTTCGGGGTCACCTTCCATTGATCCTGGAAATACAGACCCAGCACGCCGCCCCAGCGCGCCGTCTCGTGGACGTTGCGGCGGCTCGCTGCGTCCGGAGTGTTCAGCAGGAACGACGCCAGCGAACTGCCCGTTCCCGTGGGGCTGGCCGGGTTGGTGGTGGTGACGTCGCTGAAGGTAATGCCGGCGTTCTCGATGAAGTTTTCGAAGTTGTTGGTATTGAGCTCACCGCCCCACTTGAAGGTGTGATCGCCGTGGATCTTCGAGGCATTCGCCTTGTACTGATAGATCCCCGTGACGGCGGGATAGATGCTGTTAGACTCGCCGCCGCTGAAAAAATCGTTCACGCCAATGCCCGGAAACAGCTTTTCGCCACCCACGAAACTGCCGGCGAAGCTCTGCTGGAAGCCGACGGTCGCATCGAAGCCGGCCGGGAGCTGGCGGAACCGGTTCCGGCTGTTATCCACGCCGTGAATCCGGCCGAACTGTACCTGCAGGACCGTGCTGGGGTTGAACGTCCTCACCCAGCTTAGGGCCCAGTTCTTGGAGCGGCGCTCGACGGTGCTTACCAGGGCCTGCCTCCCGCCTGAGCCTGCCTGATCCTGCAGCAAACCGCTCCAGCGGAACCAGAGAAAATCCTTCTCGGACAGAGTGTGATCGATGCGCCCCGAATACTCCTCCTCTTGCTGCTTAAACAACGTCGTGTCCAGGCCGTTGCGATCGGCATTGCCGGTAAACACCGGTGCGGGCAGCGTCTGCTTGGCGTACGCCAGCATGCCGGCGTCGATGCGGCTTGCCGGGATCATGTTTCCCGCGAACGGATCGCGGATATAGGTCCCCGAGCCGTCCGGATTCAAACGCGTGGTGAACGGATCGTGAATCCGGCGCGGCCAGTCGCTGAGGTCCCCGCGCAGATTCGCTTCCGTAGGCACGCGGAAGAACGAGAACGCCGGACGCCGGTAGCGGAAGCCCTGCCAGCCCGCGTAGAAAAACGTCCGGTTGCGGCCGTTGTAGATTTTCGGAATGGTCACCGGACCGCCCACCGCGGCGCCATACAGGTTCAGCTTAAACGGGGTGACCGACGCCAGGAAGGTGTTGCGCGCATCGAAGGCGTCGTTTCTCAGATACTCCCAAACGCTGCCGTGCAGCTCGTTGGTGCCCGATTTAGTCACCACGTTGATGATGCCGCCCAGCGCGCCGCCAAACTCCGCCTGGTCGTTGTGGGAGTTGACCTTGAATTCCTGAATGGTGTCGATGATGGGAGGAACCGCGTAGGTGCTGGTGAAGGCGCCCTGGTTGTTGACACCGTCCAGCATGAAGAAGTTGCTGCGGTTATTCTGCCCGTTAATAGACGGGAAGACGAACTGGCTTCCGGCGGTGGTTGCGGCGCCGAACCCGCCGCTGTTTTGCGACACGCTAACCGGCGCGACACCGGGCGTCAGCGCCAGCAACTGCGTGAAGTTCCGCCCGTTGAGCGGCAGGTCGACCACCTGCTGGCGGGACACTACCGCGCCCAGCTCCGAGGTCGAGCTCTGCACCTCCGCGCCCACGGCTTCCACCGTGACGGACTGCTCGATCGAGCCGACGCTCAGACTGAAGTCCAGCGTCACGGTTTGGTTGACCGCCAGGCTGAGGGTTTCGATCTTGCTCGTGGCGAAACCCGCGCTCTTGGCCTCCAGCGTGTAGCTGCCGGGAATGATGTTCAGAAACACGTAGTTGCCTGAGGCGTTGGAGAGCGTGCTTCTCTCAACGGAGGTGTTCGAGTTGCTCAACACAATCACGGCTCCCGGTACGATGCTTCCCGTGGAGTCGCGCACTGTGCCATTGATCGAAGCGGTGGAAAGTTGAGCGTAAGCCACCGCGTGGATCAGAGAAAGAGCGCCCGCTGCCAATAGCAGAGACGTGAGGTGAACGCGCCGGAACAAAACCATAATCCCCTCCTGCATTGCATGAATCTGCTGGGACCGGAGTCTATCACAGATCTGCCGCCAGGTCAAACGGAATGACAACGCGATTCATTTCGGCGCTCGCGAAGGCAGGGCCGCCCAAGAAGGCTCCTTGTCCCGATGACAGATCAGGCAGGCGTTGGGACTTTCCCGCCGGCCGAAGCGGAGGGTCATCGCGCCGTCGGGGCTATCGTCGATCTGGTGCGACCGGGCTTGAAACAGCAGGCTGTTCATGATCCGGGGCATGTGACAGCTCACGCAGCGGCTGGCTTCCGACGAAGCCGCGTGGCGCGTATGCCGGGCGGGCGCGGCCGCGTAGCCGGTATGGCATTGCAGACACATCCGGTCCGGGTCCTCCTGGTATTTCAGTGACGTGGGGTTGGCGGCCGCGCCGGCGGGATGGGGATCGTGGCAGTGCCCGCAGTGCGCCTGGCCGCGCTCGTAGCAGGCGGAACGCTGGAAGGCCTCCACGATGAAGGTGGTCTCGCGAAACCGTCCGTCCTTATAGAAGGCCCGCTGGGAGAATTCCGTGAAAGGCCGCGCCAGATAGCGAGGGAAGAATGCGCCGCTCGCATCCACGTCATTGGCCAGTGCGCCGGGATCGCGCATCGCCGACTGCATGTGGCACTGGCCGCAGATCGCCACGAACTGGCGGTTGCCGATGCGCTGGAAATCCACGGGCGCGGCCCCCGGCGTCTTCGCGCCAGGCTGTCCGGCGCGCATCGCGGCTACGTGGGCGGCCGAGGGCCCGTGGCACATCTCACAATTCACTCCCGCCTCGCGAAACACCAGGTCCTGCGGTTCGAATCCTCCCGGCTTGTCCGCGCCCAGTTGACTGGTGTGACAGGGAGCGCAGTTCATCTGGTAGCTGGTGGCCAGCCGCATCTGATGAAAACCGCCCAGATCGCCCCGCGGCGAGTTGGGAGGGTCGATCATGCGCCAGTAGTTCACCCAGCCGCGCTCGATCGCGTTGTATTGCAGGGGAAACACGTGGATCTGGCCGTTGGGCAGACGCGTGGCGTAGGCCTGCTGCCACTTCGAGCCGATGGTGTAGTCGACCGGGTAATGCCGCCACTGCCCGTCTCCGCCGCGGGCCCCGAAGAAGTGGCGGCCTTTTTCGGTCCACACCCGCACGCCGGGATCCGTTCCCGCCTGGGAAAAATCGCCGATGACGTTCTCGGGACGGTACGGCTGGAACATTCGCGCCATGCCGGTTTGCTCCCAAGCCGTGTACTGGCCGGCGTGACAGGCGCGGCAGGACTGCGAGCCTGCATAGCCGGCGGGCCGGGCGGAGGGACCGGGAGCCGGATCGAAGTTCGCCGCTGGCCGGGCGACCGCCGTCACGGCGGGCAACCCTCTCAGCCGCTCAGCGGCGCGCGCCTGGAGTGGCCCGGGCTGTTTCGCCACGGACTGGAACTCCGCCGCGGCCGCCGCCCGGTCGCCCAGCGACAGTTGCGCCAGACCCAGCAGGTAGGCGATCTCGGGATCGTCCGGGTTCCGGCTCCGCGCCCGAGACAGATGATCGACCGCCGCTCGAAGCCGCCGCCGCTGATCCTCGCCCGACGCGGCCAACCCCTCGGTCACGTCGACTCGGCCCAGGGCGTACTCGGCCGATGCCTCCAGGCTCCGGCGCACAGCCGGCCAGTCCTTCTCCGCGATCGACGCCGGATGCGCGAAACGGGCCAGGTATTCCAGTGCCCGCCGCGCGTCTCTCGCGGCCCCCGCGAACTGCCCCACTTGCGCTTCCAGGTTGGACAGCGGGACCAGCAGCAGCGGATTCTCTGGAAGCAGCCGCAGCGATTCCCTTCCCCATCGCAAGGCGGCCGGGGCGTCCTCCAGGTCGATGGCGGCCTTCGCGGCGATCTCGCACGCCTGGCCCCTCAGCCAGGACTGCGGGTAGGCCTCCAGAAAGGATTCGGCCAGCCGCCGCCGTTCGCGCGCCTGGCGCGCCCCATAAAGCCGCAGGAACGCGTTCCGCTCTTGGGCGTTCTCGATCTGATCCAGGACCGTAAACGGCTTGCGCTCTCGCGAGAACACCACCGTATCGATCTCCTGGCCCGAGAGTGCGGCAAGGAAGATCCCCAGCCATGGCGAAAGACGCCGCACCGTCAGACCATCTTACCAGCCCGTGCGGCACGGCAGGTCCTGTGCCCAGGACCGGCCTCAGGTTCGGGACACTCAATCGTCGCTCTTGACCTGCCCCCGGATCTCGCCGCCCGGCCACTTCGTCGAGTGGACGTTCGCGTAGGAGACGCCGGCGCGTATGGCCCGCAGCGCCTCGGCAAATTCACCCGCTGAAACGCCTTGACCCGCCGGGCCGATCACGTTGGCGGCGGTGATCATGCCCGACACCGTGCCGGATGCGGGACACACCGGAGTTCCTGCCGGACCGGGGCTGGCGGCGGTCCCGCACAGAAAGAACATGATACCGCCATTCACGGAGGTTTGGCCCAGGTGAACGTGTGACTGAAGCACGCTACCCTCCAGGCCGGAGTACTCCAGATCGTAAGTCAGCTCGGTGTCCGTGCGGTTGATCTTGGCGCGGAATTCGCCCGAGGCCTGAGTGGAAATGGCTGGAACTTCGTTGAAGCCGTTCAGTTTCGCGCGCAGGCTCTTCTCGCTGGAATCGCCGAAGCCCGCGGCGGCACACAACCCAACAATCGCGGCCGTCATGACCGGCCGCCGACACACTTTCGTCATCTTGCCTCCAGAAACCGGGAGTTTGCTGGCCAATCAAGATGATGCTATCCGAAGCGGAAGCTTGGATCAATGGTCTATTTGTTAATTCTGTCTCGCGCCGGATGCGTGCGTGCCGGAGACTTGCTTCTCAAGAGGAAGAGCCCAACCAGTGGCGAACGGCGCCCGGACTGCCGCCGGCCGGCGCCGGCCGCAACCCCTGGTCAGGCCATTCTTCGCCGTGTCGCGGTCGGTCGCCTGCGGTCGGCGCCCTTATCCAACCTGAGCCACAAGTCCTCGTGGCGAATGCCGCCGCCTGCCCAGATTCGCTTCCGGGCAGCGTCCAGAATCTTTCGCAGCCTCGGCGGAGCAATCTTCATACCTTGATTTCCTCCCCCCGCGGGAGTTTCAGCCGCGCGCGTGGCGGCATGATGCGCCGCGCCTACGCCGGCGCCTGCGCCCGCTCGTGGATCTCCTGCAAGCTCCACACCCGCATCGGATCCCGCCGTCGCGAGGCCACCGCCTCCACCGCCGCGCGCGCGCCGCTCATGGTCGTGATGCAGGGCACCCGCTGCAGCACCGCGGTCCGGCGGATCGCTTTTTCGTCGCTGAACGAATGCGCCCCGGTCGACGTGTAGACGATCAGGTGCAGGGAGCCGGCCTTCAGCAGGTCCACGCAGTTGGGACGGCCTTCGTTGAACTTGAACACGGTCTTGCAGGGCAGCCCCGCGGCCTTGATCGCCGAGGCCGTGCCGCGCGTCGCCACCAGTTGGAAGCCCAGATCGACAAACCGCCGCGCGACTGTCACCAGCTCCGCCTTGTGGCGGTCGTTGACGCTGAAAAACACCGTGCCCTTGTCCGGCAGCGGCGTGCCCGCGCTGAGCTGCGCTTTGGCGAAGGCTTCGCCGAACGATTCGCCCACGCCCATCACTTCGCCGGTCGAGCGCATCTCGGGGCCCAGCGCCGGGTCCACGCCGGGAAACTTGTGGAACGGGAAGACCGGCGACTTGACGAAGCACTGCGGCGCCTCCAGGCAGCCGGAGATGCGCCGGCCGGTCAGGTGCTTGAAGTCGGCCAGCTTCTTGCCCGTCATCAGCCCCACCGCGATCTTGGCCAGCGGCACGCCCGTGGCTTTGCTTACGTAGGGAACCGTGCGCGAGGCCCGCGGATTCACTTCCAGCACGTACACGGTTCCGTCCTTGATGGCGTACTGCACATTCATCAGGCCCACCACCTGCAAGGCCAGCGCCAGCCGCACGGTGTAGTCCTGGATCGTGGCCAGTTGCCGCTCCCCCAGCGAGTGGGACGGCAGCACGCAGGAGCTGTCCCCGGAGTGCACGCCGGCCTCCTCGATGTGCTCCATGATGCCCGCCACCAGCACGCCGGCGCCGTCGCCCAGCGCGTCCACGTCGACCTCGGTCGCGTCTTCCAGGAAGCGGTCGATCAGGACCGGCCGGTCGTGCGAGAAACTCATGGCCTCCCGCATATACGTGCGCACCGCCTCTTCGTCGTAGGCGATGACCATGGCGCGCCCGCCCAGCACGTAGCTCGGCCGCACCAGCACGGGGAATCCGATGCGGCGCGCCACTTCGCAGGCCTCTTCGCCGCTGGTCGCGGTGCCGTTGGCCGGCGAGGGAATCCCCAGGTCGTCCAGCAGCTTGCCGAAGCGCTTCCGGTCCTCCGCCAGGTCGATGTTCTCCGGATCCGTTCCGATAATGGGCACGCCCTGGCGCTTCAGCGGCAGCGCCAGCGTCAGCGGCGTCTGGCCGCCGAACTGCACGATCACGCCGTCCGGCTTCTCCGTGTCCACGATGTTGAGGACGTTCTCCAGGGTCAGCGGCTCGAAGTACAGCCGGTCGCTGGTGTCGTAATCGGTCGACACGGTCTCGGGATTGCAGTTGACCATGATCGACTCGATGCCGAATTCCTGGAGCGCGAACGAAGCATGGCAGCAGCAGTAGTCGAACTCGATTCCCTGCCCGATGCGGTTGGGGCCGCTGCCCAGAATCAGGACCTTCCGGCGCGCGGTCGGATCGGCCTCGCAGTCCGACTCGTAGCTGGAATACAGGTACGGCGTGAAGCTCTCGAATTCGGCCGCGCAGGTGTCCACGCGGTTGAACACGGCGCGCACTCCAGCCTGCTTGCGCCGCTCGCGCACCACCAGCTCCTTGGTTTCCCAGCCGCGGGCCAGTTGCGCGTCCGAGATCCCGCAGCGCTTGGCATGCAGGAAATCTTCCCGAGTCGCGTGTTCGAACGGGATCTCCTCCAGCCGCCGCTCCATCTCCACGGCTTCCTTCACCTGCTCGAGGAACCAGGGATCGATGGCCGTCATCTCGTGGATCTCGCCGGCCGAGTAGCCGTTGGCGAAAGCGTAGCGGAGATAGTTCAGCCGGTCGGGCGTCGCCGTGATCAGCTTCTGCGGAATCAGGTTGGGATCGTAGCTTTCCGAGCCGAAGGCCTTGCCGGTTTCCAGGCTCCGCAGGGCCTTCCACAGCGCCTCCTTAAAAGTGCGCCCGATGGCCATCACTTCGCCCACCGACTTCATCTGCGTGCCCAGCGTGGGATCGGCCCCCGGGAACTTCTCGAACTGCCATTTCGG
The DNA here is from genome assembly GCA_016178945.1 of Acidobacteriota bacterium. Taxonomy (GTDB): domain Bacteria; phylum Acidobacteriota; class Terriglobia; order Bryobacterales; family Bryobacteraceae; genus JACOSH01. The sequence goes on along the minus strand of JACOSH010000219.1, from coordinate 6,613 downwards.
GATCTTGGCCACTACGTAGTCGATGGTCGGCTCGAAGCAGGCCGGCGTCTTGCGCGTGATGTCGTTGCGGATCTCGTCCAGCCGGTAGCCGACCGCCAGCTTGGCGGCGATTTTGGCGATGGGGAAGCCGGTGGCCTTGGATGCCAGCGCCGAGCTGCGCGAAACGCGCGGGTTCATCTCGATGATCACCATGCGCCCGGTCTTTGGATCGATGGCGAACTGCACGTTGGAGCCACCCGTGTCCACGCCGATCTCGCGCAGGCAGCGGATCGCGCCGTCGCGCATCATCTGGTATTCGCGGTCGGTCAGGGTCTGGGCCGGCGCCACCGTGATCGAATCTCCGGTGTGCACCCCCATCGGGTCGAAGTTCTCGATCGAGCAGATGATGATGCAGTTGTCGGCCAGATCGCGCATCACCTCCAGCTCGAACTCTTTCCAACCCAGCACGCTCTCTTCGATCAGAACCTCGTGCACCGGCGACAGCGCCAGGCCGCGCTCCAGAATCTCGACCAGCTCCTCGCGGTTGTAGGCGATGCCGCCGCCCGATCCACCCAGCGTGAAGCTGGGCCGCAGGATCGCCGGGTATCCCACGCGGGTCGCGAAGTCCAGCGCGTCCCTCTCGTTATTGACCAGTTGCGACTGCGGCGTCTCCAGCCCGATCGACCGCATGGCGTCCTTGAACAGCAGGCGGTCTTCCGCCTTCTTGATCGCCTGGATGTTGGCGCCGATCAGCTCCACGCCGAACTCCTCCAGCACTCCGGCTTCGGCCAATTCCACCGACAGGTTCAACCCGGTCTGGCCGCCCACCGTCGACAGCAGCGCGTCCGGCCGCTCGCGCCGGATGATCTCGGTGAGGTATTCCCGGCTGAGCGGCTCGACGTAGGTGCGGTTGGCCAGATCCGGGTCGGTCATGATGGTGGCCGGATTGGAGTTCACCAGGATCACCTCGTAGCCGTCGGCGCGCAGCGCCTTGCACGCCTGGGTGCCCGAGTAGTCGAACTCGCAGGCCTGGCCGATCACGATGGGGCCGGAGCCGGGAATCAGGATGCGGTGGATGTCGGTGCGCCTAGGCATGCTTCCCCGCCATAAGCCGGACGAAATCGTCGAACAGGTAGTGGGAATCGTGCGGGCCGGGCGCCGCCTCGGGGTGATACTGCACGCAGAAGACCGGGTGATTGCGGAAGCGGAAGCCCTCCAGCGTGCCGTCGTTCAGATTCATGTGGGTGATTTCCGTCTCGCCGGCCGGCAGCGAGTCCGGATCGACGGCGAACCCGTGGTTGTGCGAAGTGATCTCCACCCTGTTGGTCAGCTTGTTGATCACCGGATGATTCGCGCCGCGGTGTCCGAACTTCAGCTTGTAGGTTCGCCCGCCCGCCGCCAGGCCCAAGAGCTGGTTGCCCAGGCAGATTCCGAAGATGGGGACCCGGCCGATCAGCTTGCGGATGTTGGACACCTGCGCGACCAGCGGCTCCGGATCGCCCGGCCCGTTGGAGAGAAACACCCCGTCCGGTTTGAGCGCCAGCACGTCTTCGGCCGAGGTCAGCGCCGGAACCACCGTCACGCGGCACCCCACGTGCACCAGGCGCCGCAGGATGTTGTGCTTGATGCCGAAATCGTAGGCCACCACGTGATGGCTCGGCTCGGCGGGCGGCGCCAGCCGCTCGGAGGGCGAGCATTTTTCCACCGGCTTGTCCCAGTGATAAATCGCCGGAGTAGTGACGCGGCTGGCCAGATCCAACCCCGCCATGGTGGGGATTCCGCGCGCCCTCTCGATCAAGGTGTGGGCGTTGCGCTCCACCGCCGACAGCACTCCGCGCATCACGCCGCGCGTCCGCAGGTGCCGCACCAGCGCGCGCGTATCGATTCCGCTCAGGATGGGAATGCCTTGGCGGCTCAGAAACTGCGCCGCGCTCTCCTCCGAGCGCCAGTTGCTGGCCAGCGGCGAGAACTCCCGCACCACCAGTCCCTCGATATAGGCGCGGGCCGATTCGCTGTCTTCAGAACAGGCGCCGTAGTTGCCGATCTGCGGATGGGTCAGAACGACGATCTGCCCGGAATACGACGGATCCGTGAACACTTCCTGATAGCCGGTGATGGCGGTATTGAAGACCACCTCGCCGGCCCGCTCGGCGGGCGCACCAAAACTCCTGCCCTCAAAGACGGTCCCGTCTTCCAGGGCCAGAATCGCTGAATCCAAGTTGCGCTGCTCCTCCTAGGTGCTTTAGGACAATTGTAACAGGTAGGGCGCAGCCGCGCAGCGGCGCATCGGCGCGCGCCAGAGCCATCAAAAACAGCGAAGCCACCTAATCCCTTTTGCCTTTTGATTTTCGCCTTTTGCCTTTTGCCTTTTCTTGCCCCTGGTATCCTGTTCCTAATGACCAACGCGCCCCGCGCTCTGACCAGCTTCACCGAATCCGTCCTCGGCCGCACCGGCCTACGCGTCGGCCGGCTCGGCCTAGGCGCCAGTTACGGCGTCCCGGCGGCGGCGGTCGAGCGAGCGTTTGAGCGCGGCGTCAACTACTTCTACTGGGGCAGCCTGCGCCGTCTCTCCTTCGCTCGCGCCATCCGCAACCTGGCCTCCCGGCGCGACCGCATGGTCATCACCCTCCAGTCCTTCTCGCGCGTGGCCGGGCTGGTCGGCTGGAGCGTCGAGCACGCGCTCCGCCGCCTCCGCCTGGACTACGCCGACGTTCTGCTGCTCGGCCTGTGGAACCGGCCCGTAACCCCCCGCGTCCTCGAGGCCGCGCGGGCCCTGCGCGACCGCGGCCTGGTGCGCCGCCTGGCGCTCTCCACGCATCGGCGTCCCCTGGTGCCGCAACTGGCCGCCGAGTTTGACATCTTCCACGTTCGCTACAATGCCGTCCACCCCGGCGCGGAGCGGGACATCTTCCCGCATCTGGCGGGCGAGACGCGCCCCGGCATCGTGGGCTTCACCGCCACCTGCTGGAAACAACTGCTCAGCCCCCGGCGCGTCCCGCGTGGCGAGCGGATTCCCACCGCCGCCGACTGCTACCGCTTCGTGCTCTCCCATCCGGCCGTCGATATCTGTCTCACCGGACCTTCCAATTCGGCTCACATGGACCAGGCGCTCGCCGCCTTGGCCCTCGGCCCGATGAGCGCCGAGGAGCTGGAATGGATGCGCCGTGTCGGACGCGCCATTCGCGATCGGTGAAATCCCGGCGTCTCGCGCCATGTTAGAATCATCGGAATACAGGAGTTGAATCGGACCGTTTTCAGGGGCGGTCAAGCATGGTCGAACAACAGGTGGGCCGGAAAACCATCGAGGCCTTAAGACGCAAGCTCCAGGCCAAGGAGCAGGAGTTGCGGGCGGCCATCTCCCGCCACGCCCGGGAGGGCCGGCAACCCGACGACCTGGGCACCCAGGACCTAGCCGATCAGGCCACTGTCTGCTACAGCAAGGAAGAGCGCTTCCAGCACGGCAGTCATAACCGCGAGCTCCTCGCGCTGGTCCAGGCCGCGCTGCGCCGAACCGAAGACGGCGACTTCGGCCTATGCACGTCCTGCCAGGCGCCGGTGGAGAAGAAACGGCTCGAGGTCATGCCCTGGGCCGAGTATTGCGTCGGCTGCCAGCAGTTGCAGGAAAAGGGTCTGTTGTAAAATAATATAGAGTGGGAGGTGAGTCTTCTCGAGTAGCAGGCCAACCGGCGTACGGTTCGATCTCCCCGCGGTTCTCCGCCAGGTCTCGCACACGCTTTTTTCGCTTCTGTTCCCGGACCAGTGCCGCATCTGTCAGCGCGAGTTGCCAGGCTTCACGCGCGTGCCTGTTTGTGAGCGCTGCCTGGCGGCGCCCGTCCCTCTGGAAGCTGAGTATTTCTGTGTCTCCTGCCGCACGCCCTTTCTCAACCGGTACCCGCTGGATGCCCAGGGCCGCTGCGGCCTCTGCCGCGCCGGGGTGAGAGGATTCGCCTCGGCCTACTGCTTCGGGGAATACGAGGGCGTTCTTCGCGAGCTGATTCACCTGTTCAAGTATCGGGGCATGAAGCCATTGGCGCGGCCGCTGGCCGGATTCCTGTGGCGCGCCCTGCCCCTGGATGAGGTATTTGACGCCGTGGTGCCCATGCCGCTGCACTGGCGCCGCCGCTGGAGCCGCGGGTTCAACCAGGCCGGCCTGCTGGCGCGCGAGCTGGCGCGCCGCCGCGGCCTTCCAATGATCGCCGCCGTGCGGCGCGTCCGGCATACCCAGACCCAAACCGGCCTGACCCACGCCCAGCGGCGCGAGAACGTCGCCGGCGCCTTCCGTTTGCGGAAGCGGGCCCGGATCGAAGGAAAGCGCCTTCTGTTGGTCGACGACGTCATGACCACGGGCGCGACCGGCAGCGCCTGTGCCGCGGTGTTGCGCCGAGGCGGCGCGCGCTCCGTGACTCTGCTGACGCTGGCGCGAGTGGACCGGAGAGCCGGCCTCCCGGCCGCGCCGCCTCTTGTGATGGGAGCCCTGGCATGAGCGGACTGCACAAACCCGTGCTGGTGCTGAACTCCAGTTACGAGCCCATCAACATCTGCGCGGCCCGGCGGGCGCTGGTCCTGGTCTTGAAAGGCGTAGCCGCGGCCGAGGAGATCAGCCACTACGCCGTCCACTCGGCGCGCGCCGCCGTGCGGCTGCCCTCGGTCATTCGCTTGCTCGAATACCGACGCATCCCCCACCAGACCCGCGCGCTCTCGCGCAAGAACATTCTGATGCGCGACCGCTATACTTGCCAGTATTGCCACAAGACGCTGCCCTCGGCCGAGCTCACCCTGGACCACGTCATCCCGCGCTCGCGCGCCGGCGATTCCAACTGGGAAAATCTGGTCACTTGCTGCAACCCCTGCAATAACCGCAAAGGGAGCCGCACGCCCGAGGAGGCCGGCATGCGCCTGGTCCGCCAGCCGCGCCCCTTCAGCCTTCACACCAGCCGCCACTTGATGCGCCTGCTCGGGAATGGCGACGAGCAGTGGCGCAAGTATCTTTTCTTCTGAAACCCGCTCCCAGCTTCTACCAGGTCCCCCGCGCGGGCCTTCTCGAATTCTGGCGCCCCACCTTGAAGTATTGGGCGGAGACCGAGGTTCACGTGTACGCTCTGTCCATCGCCGCCAGCGTGATGCTTTCGCTGTTTCCCTTCCTCATCGTGATGGTCTCGCTGTGCAAGTACGTGCTGGCCTGGCCCGCCGCCGTCAAAGCGGTCCACCTGGCGCTGGCCGTTTCCTTTCCGGACGAGATGGGCGCCTTCCTCCAGCGCAATCTCACGGACACGGTCGAGAAACGCGGGCCTTTCCAGGCCATCTCGGTGATCCTGCTGCTGTTCACGGCCAACGGTATCTTCGTGCCGCTGGAAGTGGCCCTGAATCGTGCCTGGGGAGTGGTGGCCAATCGCAGCTACCTGAAGAACCAGCTTGTCAGCCTCTCGCTGATCCTGTTGTGCGGCAGCCTGACGCTGGGGTCTTTTCTGCTCACCGCTTCTCCGGGTCAGGCCTGGCTCCGCCGCCTGGTATTCCAGATGGCGGCCGCGCCCATCACCATGCTGGCGCTGGCCCTGGTCTACTGGCTGCTGCCCAACCGCAAGATTCCCTTGCCGTGCGTGATCCCCGTAGCCATCCTGGCCGGGGCGGCGCTGGAGATGCTGAAATACCTCTGCCTGCTGCTCTGGCCCTTGCTGCGCGAGAAATTGCGCCACGAGTATGGACCGTTCTATTATTCAGTAACGATCATCCTGTGGAGCTTTTGCGCCGCCATGATCGTGCTGGCCGGGGCCGAATGGTCCGCCCGCGCCGGTCGATCGGCTATCCTGGAGTAAGGAGCGCATCATGGAGATGTTGTGGTTGGCAGTGCTGGTGGGCGGCGTCCTGTTCCTCCTGGGCCGCTTCACCGGCGGTGGTTGAGGACCCGCCAAGCCCGGTCGTGGACCGGGGAGCTCAGCATGAAGAAGAACTGGAACGCCCTCGCCGAAGCCGCCGGACTCGCCATCCCGGACATCGAACGGATCGCCCCCGCTCTCGACGGGCTGGAAGACGTCTTCCGCCCGCTGGCCCGGAGCATCCCGCACGACTTGGAGCCCGCCGTCGTTTTCCGGCCTCTTCCGCCCGACGGAGACGACCCGAGGTGACCCTCCTGGAAGCCGCGGCCGCCCTGCGCGCCCGCCAGGTATCCTCCGCCGAGCTCACCGCCTGGTCGCTGGCCCGCATCCGCTCGCTCAATCCCAAGCTCAACGCCATCCAGACCCTGTTGGAAGATCGCGCCATGGCCGCCGCCCACCAGGCCGATGAGGAGTTGCTGCGCGGCGTCGACCGTGGCCCGCTGCATGGCATCCCGGTGGCCGTCAAGGACGTCTTCGAGACCAAGGGCGTCCGCACCACCTGCGGATCCAGGCTGTTCCAGGACCATGTCCCGGACCGCGACGCGGCCGTGGTCGAAAAACTCGCCCTGGCCGGAGCCGTGCTGGTGGCCAAGACCACCATGCACGAGCTGGCTTATGGCATCACCTGCAACAATCCTCACTTCGGACCGGTGCGGAATCCCTGGAACCCGGAGTGCGTGCCGGGCGGCTCCAGCGGCGGCTCCGGCTCCAGCGTCGCCGCCGAGATGGTATTCATGGCCATGGGCAGCGACACCGGCGGC
>JACOSH010000218.1 GCA_016178945.1 Acidobacteriota bacterium | reverse complement strand
GCGGCGGCCACGGCCAGCGACAGGGAAACAAGCAGGTACGGGCGCATGGCAGATTATGGTATCACCTTGGATGATGAAAACCCTCTGGATCTGCGCCCTGGCCGGCGCCGCCTTCGCCCAGCGCGACCCCTTCATCTTCGACGCCCATGTCCACATGGTGGACCGCGAGTTCTATCACGGCGGCGACATCAATGCGCGCTACCCCGACGGGCAAGTGGACCTTCCGCGCGCGCGGGAAGGCGGGGTCAAAGCCATGTTTTTCAGCCTGTACTCGCGCGAGGAGTATTATCCGAAGCGCTTCGAAGCCAAGCAGACCCTGCGGCTGATGGAGACGGCGCTGGAACAGATCGGGAAGAACCAGGCCGTGATCGAGACGGCGCTGCGCGCCTCGGACATCGAGCGCATCAACCGCGCGGGAAAGATCGCCGCCGTGCTGGATCTGGAGGGAGGGTTCGACCTGGACGGCGATCTCCTGGTTCTCCGCGCGCTGCACCGCCTGGGCCTGCGCTCGGCGATGCTGCCCGCCCACAACTTCACCAACGGCTTCGCCGACTCCTGCTGCGCGCCGGCGCGCTGGAACGGGATCAACGAGCAGGGCCGCAAAGTGATCCGCGAGATGAACCGGCTGGGGATGATGATCAACGTGGCCCACGCCTCCAATGACGCCATCCTGCAGACCGTGGCGGCCAGCGCGGATCCGGTCCTGTACACGCACGGCGGATCGCGCCATTTCGTCGACATTCCGCGCTGCATCAGCGACGAAGCGGCCAAGGCGATCGCCTCGCGGGGCGGCGCGGTGGGCCTGCACTTCGGGAACAGCTTCCACAACAAGCGCTACTACGAGTGGCGCCAGAAAGGTAAGCCGTTCGGCGACATCTCCGGCATGCTGAAGCGGGTCGGCGCGCTGAACACGATTGAAGAGGTGGATCGCGAAGTGGCCAAGGCCGCGCCCATGCAGCCCATGGGCGTGCCGGAGGAGCTGCGGATGGAGGTGGGCCAGTTGATCGAGGTGATCGGCCACTGGGTGGGGCTGCTGGGCGAGGATCACGTGGTGCTGGGCTCGGACTTCGACGGCGGCCCGGAGATGCCGCGCGGCATGCGCGACATCCGGGATTATCCACAGGTGACCCGCGCCCTGCAGGCCAAGGGGTATTCGGAGCCGCGCATCCGCAAGATCCTGGGACTAAACCTGCTGCGGGTCTTCCGGCAGGTCAGCGAGAAGAACCAGTAGACCGCGGCGGCCCAGTTGCTACACTACCTAGGTGGGCCGCTTCTACACGCGGGAGGAGCTCCTGGCGGCGCGCGCCGAGTGGAAGCGCGCCGGCCGGAAAGTTGTGTTCACCAACGGCTGTTACGACCTGCTGCACCCGGGCCACATCCGGCTGCTGGAGAAGGCCCGGTCGCTGGGCGAAGTTCTGATCCTGGCGCTCAACAGCGATGACAGTGTCCGGCGGCTGAAAGGCCCGCGGCGTCCCATTATCTCCGAGCCGGACCGCATCGCGGTGGTCTGCGGTCTCGAGGCCGTCGACGCCGTTACGGTCTTCGACGAAGACACCCCGCGCGAGCTGATCGCCGCCGTGCTGCCGGACGTGCTGGTGAAGGGGGCCGACTGGGCGCACTTCATCGCGGGCCGCGAGGAGGTGGAGGCGGCCGGCGGCGCGGTCCTGCCGCTGGCGCTGGAGCCCGGGTATTCCACCACCGGCATCGTCGAAAGGATTCTCGCCCGCAGACCTTGATCCATCCGTCCATTCGCGATCTGTTCGCCGGTCTGGCCAAACACCCGGCGTTTCAGGAAGCGCTCCACCGGCTGCGCGAAAGGCCCGGCGCGGTTGGCCTCTCCGGCCTCAACCACACCGCCAAGGCGGTCTACTCGGTCCTGCTGTGGCAGTTGACCGGCCAGCCGCTGCTGCTGATTGTCGACGGCAACCAGGAAGCCGAGACACTCCTCGAAGCCATCGAGACTTTCTTCGACCTGCTGGTCACCGGGCGCGATCCGCCGCGCCCGCAATTGTTACCGGCTCTGGATGTGCTTCCCTTCCAGGACCTGGCGCCTCACGCCGAGATCCTGGAGCAGCGCGCTGTGGGGCTGCTGCGCCTGGCGGGGCAGAACGCCTCGATCACCGTGGCGCCCATCGCCTCGGCGCTGCTGCGCATCGAAGGGGCGGAGTTCTACCGCCAACTGAGGCTCTCGCTGCGGGCCGGCGACGAGGTCCCGCTGCCGGACCTGATCCAGCACCTGGAGAGCGTCGGATACCAGCGGCGCGAGCCGGTCGAGATGGTGGGCGAGTTCTCCGTTCGCGGGGGGATCGTCGACGTGTTTTCCCCGGAGTCCGCGCAACCGGTGCGGATCGAGCTGTTCGGCGACCAGATCGAGTCCATCCGCCGCTTCGAGGTCGCCTCACAGCGGTCCATTGCGAAGATCGAATCGTGCAGCCTCCTCCCGCTGACGGAGTATCCGAAATCCGCCGACGCCCGGGGACCGCGCACGGCTTCCGTCTTCTCGCTGCCGGAAAATCCGCTGGTGGTCTGGGACGAGCCGGAGCAGACGCGCAGCGCCGCCGAGCGGACCTGGAAACGTCTGGAGCAAAACGCGCCGGAGGGCGAAGCGGAAGCCTGGTTTTTCCGTTGGGAGGAGCTGGAAGCGCAATGCGCCCCGCTGCTCAACGTCGCGATGCGGCAGCTCGATCTGGACGCCGATCCGGCTCTTCACATCCCGGCGCGCCCCTCGCCGGCCTTTCATGGCAACATCCAGGCGGCGGTTTCCGAGACGCGCGCGCTGGTGGAATCCGGCAATCGCGTGGTCTTCTTCGCCGCCTCCACCGGGGAAGTCGAGCGGGTGGCCGACGTGCTCAACGAATACGGTATCGCCTACCAGCTCGGCCTCGAACAGACTCCCGAATACCTGGCCGAGCGCGCCTATTTCGCCGGCGCTGTGGCCTCGACCTTCGTCGTGAAGGGCGCCGTGCGGCGGGGCGGGTTCCTCGCGGATCACCGCCTGGCGATCTTCGGTTACGAGGACCTCTTCGACCGTTCCGAGCTGGTGGCCGAGCCCTCCAAGTCCCACCTGGCGACCTTCTCCGCGGATCTGCTGGATCTCAAGCCGGGCGATTTCGTGGTTCATGCCGAACACGGCGTGGGCTGCTTCCTGGGCCTGCGCGAGATCCCGCAGGGCGACAATAAGGGCGACTTCATGCTGATCGAGTACGCCGGCGCCAGCAAGCTCTACGTGCCGCTGGCCCGCATGGACCTGGTGCAGCGTTTCCGCGGCGCCGGCGACGGCCAGCCCCAGCTCGACCGGCTGGGAGGGGTCACCTGGACCAAGACCAAGTCCAAAGTCAAAGCCCGCATGCGCGACATGGCCGAGGAGCTGCTCAAGCTCTACGCCGCGCGGCGCATGACCGAGGGCTTCTCGTTCTCGCTGGACAGCAACTGGCAGCGGGAATTCGAGGACGCGTTCGAGTTCGCGCCCACCCAGGACCAGATCACCGCCGTCCGGGAGATCAAGCGCGACATGGAGGCCCCCCAACCCATGGACCGCCTGCTGTGCGGCGATGTCGGCTTCGGCAAGACCGAAGTGGTGATGCGCGCGGCGTTCAAGGCGCTCGGCGACGGTAAGCAAGTCGCCATCCTGGCTCCCACCACGGTGCTTTGCTTCCAGCACTTTGAAACCTTTAAGCGGCGCTTCCAGCCCTTTCCCGTGCGGGTCGAGATGTTCAGCCGCTTCCGCACGGCCAAGGAGCTGAAGGCGCTGGTCGAAGATCTCGCCGCGGGCAAGATCGATATCGCCATCGGCACGCACCGGCTGTTCTCCAAGGACATCGAGTTCAAGGACCTGGGGCTGGTGATCGTGGACGAGGAACAGCGCTTCGGAGTGGCGCACAAAGAGCGGCTCAAGCACCTCAAGAAAAGCGTGGACGTGATCTCGATGAGCGCCACCCCGATCCCGCGCACGCTGCACATGTCCCTGCTGGGCCTGCGCGACATGTCGGTGATCGAGACGCCGCCCAAGGACCGCCTGGCCATCCAGACCACCGTGGCCCACTTCAGCCCGCAGATTATCAAGGAGGCCGTTGAACTGGAGCTGGCGCGCGGCGGCCAGGTCTACATGCTCCACAACCGGGTCGATTCCATCTGGGCGCGCGCGGCCATGCTCCAGGAGCTGGCGCCCCAGAGCCGCATCGGGGTGGGCCACGGCCAGATGCCGGAAGCGGAGCTGGAAAGGGTGATGCTGCGCTTTATGAAGCGCGAATACGACGTGCTGGTGTCGACCACCATCGTGGAGAACGGCCTGGACATCCCGCTGGCCAACACCATGATCATCGAGAACGCCGAGCGCTACGGGCTGAGCGAGCTGTACCAGCTTCGCGGGCGCGTGGGGCGGTCCAACCGGCGCGCCTACGCCTACCTGCTGGTGCCGCCCAACACGGAGCTGACCGAGGTGGCGCGCAAGCGCCTGGCCGCGCTGAAGGAATTCAGCGATCTGGGGGCGGGCTTCAAGATCGCCGCGCTCGACCTGGAATTACGCGGCGCCGGCAATCTCCTGGGCGGCGAGCAGCATGGCCACATCAACGTGGTGGGCTTCGACATGTACGTGCGCATGCTGGAGGAGACGGTGCGCGAGCTGAAGGGCGAAGAGGTCCCGCTGGAGGTCCACTCCGCGCTCAACCTGGGGGTGGACGTGCGCATTCCCTCCGGCTACATCCCCGACGAGAACCAGCGGCTGCGCGTTTACAAACGCATCGCCCATTCCGAAGAGCTCGACTCAGTGGCCCAGGAGCTGGAGGACCGCTACGGTCCCGTGCCGGAGGCGGTGCGGAACCTGTTCGCCTACAGCGCACTCAAGAACATGGCGGAGAAGCTGGGCATCCAGACGGTGGACCGCCGGGGCAGCGTGGTCAACATCCAGTTCCACGCGCAGACCAAAGTCGATCCTGCCAGATTGATGCAACTGGTGAGCCATACGCGCGGCGCGCAGTTCACGCCGGCCGGAATCCTTCGCGTCCCGTTGGACGGCCTGACGGCGGCCGGCGAGATCCTGGGATTCCTCAGCGAAACCGTGAGCCGGCTACTACCCGGCTGAGGGGCAATCCCGCACCATCGTGGGCCGGGTATACAACACGTCGAACCCCATGCGCCGGTAGCAACTCTCCGAAGCGGTTCCCGGCAGGGTGCAGACCATGGCCAGATCGGCGCCCCGCTGAGCGGCATCCGCGAGGCGAGACGCGATCAGCGCCGGCTGGATGCCGCGGCCGCGAAACTCGGGGAGCACGCTGTCGCCGTAGAACATGGCCACGCCTTGGCGCATTCCCATGGCGGCCCCGCCGGCGGCCTGGCCATCCACACACGCCAGCCACGACCATTGGCACGGAGTGCTGGACATCGTCAGGAATCCCGCCAGCTCGTCCTCGGCCGGTTCCTTGCCATCCGCGAATCCCCGGAAGATCACGCGAGCCACCAGGCTCGCTTCCGCCTTCACCGCCATGCGAACCTCCGCCGGACACCGCACCGCAGCGGGCGGACTGCCGATCGGACGCCACAGAGTGTTCTCGAACTGGGCGATGCGATAGCCGCGCGCGCCCAGCAACTCGCGCAGGGTGGGGTCGGCCCGCGGGCTCAGCGCCAGGCTCACCGCGCAGCCTCGGCTGAAAAAGAACTCTTCCAGCTTGTCGAGGTCTTCGGTCCCGACCGGGCCATCCATCCCCAGCGCCAGCGAATTGTTGAGGTGCGACCCAGGCCCGCCGTACATGGCCCGGCCTCCGGCCACCTCCACCGTTGCCGATCCGGGAACCGCCGCGGCGATCGCCGCCACATTGGTCAGCTCCGCGTATGCGAGCCTCCGCGCCAGATCCCGCACGAGTCCATATGCTAGCATGGGCGGCCATGAGCCGAGCCACACTTCTCATCGCTCTGGGGACGGCGGTCCTGCTGCCGGCCCAGCCGCCTCCCTTCAGCGCCGGACCGGTTTCCGCGCGCGTCGGCGAAATGAGCTCCGGGTACATCGGGGTGCCGGCCGGCGCCGATCCCGGCAGCCGGATTCCGGTCACGGTGATCCAGGGCGCTCGTCCCGGACCGGTGCTGGCCCTGCTGGCCGGCAACCACGGCTACGAATACACGCCCATCCTGGCGCTCCAGCAGCTTCGGTCGCGGATCGATCCGAAGCGCCTGGCGGGAAAGCTCGTGCTGGTCCACGTGG
>JACOSH010000217.1 GCA_016178945.1 Acidobacteriota bacterium | reverse complement strand
CTGGAACAGGCCTTGAGTCAAACCCCCTTCGATGATCCCGGGCTCAGGAGCGCCGCAGAGCAGGCGCTGGGATTCACGAATCTGGGGCGCGACTTCTTCTCGGCGATCGAACACCCCACGCTGGCGGCCAGTCTGGGATCCTTGATCGAGCAGCCGCACGGGATGCCCGACCTGGTCGAGGCGATGCGGGGAACCGCCGGCGCGTCTTCCGTGTTCAGCGCGCTGGCCAGCGGCCACTTCGGCAATGTTCTGGACGACTACGAGTCCCAGTTGGCGAGTCTCTCCCGGATCGGCGCGCCCGATTCGCCCCTGGCCGACTTCGAACAGTCGGCACAGCGCTTGGCCGACACCGGCAACCTGGAAAATGAATTCCTGCAGAACCTGGTGGTGCTGGGAAAGAAGCGGTCGGCCACCGGCTCTCAAATGGCCATCCGGGCGCACCTGAGCGAGAGGGTGTAGCAGCCCGCGACCAAACAGGTCAAGGCGTGAAGTCCTTGGCGGGCTCAGGATCCATCTCGCAAAGAACGCCAAGATCGCCAAGAAGAACCGCACGACGTAGGACCGGCAGGCCATTCCTCCGTCTGGCCTGCCGTGGCATGAAGCCGGCCGCACCCCGGCATCAGCCAAACTGAAGATCTTGAGCGCCGTCCATGAACTGCGTCACCGTGCCCAGCTCCGCATCCGACAGGGGAGTCCCGCTGCCGTTCATCCGGTAGAGCCAAACCTGATCGTATTGCGACAGATCCACGCCGTCGAAGCGAAAGTTCTGCAGGTCGGCGTGGGGATTGGCGGAGCGATCCGCCTTGGTCACGGCAAACCGCATCCAGGGCGGACTCATCGGGAATGTGTTGAGCATGTCCCCAAAGCTGAAGGCCGCGTGGCCTCCGTCGCCGCCGCTATCGGTGACCATCAGGATGCGGACGGTACAGGGACGCAACAGGATGGGATACAACGTTTCCGAGTCTGGCACTCTGAAGCTGCCCTCCACAAATCCGTAGTGCCGGAGGAATAGCCGGCGTTGCATCGGAGGGATATTTTTCTACTCGGCTTCGGCGGCTTCGGCGGCCTCGGGTCCGGCGGCGCGGGCTTCGGAAATGATGCGATTAGCCTCCGCCTCCAGGGACCGGGGGACGTGCACGGCGAAAGGAAGCGATGGAATCTGGGGCGTGCCCATCAGCAGAGAGGGGATGCCGCTGGCGTCCAGAACCGAGCGTACGGCCAGGGCCTCCATCTCCGCGCCCGACCTGAATACCGAGACCATATCCAGATCGTGGGAGGCGTCTCCGGCAATGGGCTCTATTGGCGTGGCCAGGATCTCTTCGGCGCGAGCCGCTTGGCTGGCCGGCACGCGCACTTCGCGCGTCCCCAGGACAACTCCGGGCTGGTCGTCTTCGGCCAGCACCGCTTCCAATCCCTCCTGCTGCAACTGGTCCAACACGCCGGCCGCTTCGTTGTCCGAGTCCGGGTCCGCGGATCGAAATACGGTCACGAACGGTTCGTTTGGCTCTGCCATGCTTTCAGCATACCGCGCTCCAGAGGACGCGATATAATCCGGGTAGAGGAGTATTCATGGCGAGAGACGAAAGCGTAGGAGATGGTCTGCTGTGGTTTCTGCTGGGCGCGGCCGTGGGCGCCACCGTCGCCTTGTTGTACGCCCCGCAGAGCGGGAAGAAGACGCGCGAGTACATCAGCAAGAAGACCGACGAAAGTCGCGAAACGCTGACCGAAGCCGGCCGCGAGATGTACGACCGCGGGCGCGACCTGTTCGAGAAAGGGCGCGAGATCGCCGACGAAGCCGCGGAGATTTTTGAGCGGGGCCGCAAACTCGCTCGCGGCTAAGCCCCGGATGTCCTCCGTCGACGCGGGCGACTTCCGCGTGACCCTGGTCCGGGCCGGTTCGTATCACTGGGACGGCGGCGCCTATTTCGGCGTTGTTCCGAAGACGCTGTGGAGCCGCTACGCGCAGGCGGATGAGTTGAACCGCGTACCCTTGGGCTTCAACTGCTACGTGGTGGAGACCGGGGGCCACACGGTCCTGATCGAAACCGGCGGCGGGGACAAAATGGACCAACGGGCGCGTGAGCGCATGAAGCTGGAGGCTGGCCCCGATCCCATGCCCGAGCGGATCGCCCGGGCGGGTATCGATCCGGAGCGCATCGACATCGTTCTCAACACCCATCTGCACTGGGACCATTGCGGAGGGAACACGATCGTGCGCGACGGCGTGGCGCGCGCGGCCTTCCCGCGAGCCGCATACTACACGCGGCGCGCGGGGTGGGAGCACGCCCACGAGCGCCATCCCCGCGATAGCGTCAGCTACATCGACGCCAATTACGATCCGCTGGTGGAGTCCGGGCAGATGCGGCTGATCGAGGAAGACGCCGAGATCGTGCCCGGTATCCGCATGCATCTCGTGCCGGGCCACAATCGCGACATGATGCTGGTGACCGCCGGACCGTTCTGTTTCTTTTCCGACCTGGTGCCCTCGGCGGCGCACCTGGCCCCGACCTGGGTGCCGGCCTTCGACCTGTTCCCGCTTCAGTCGATCGAGAACAAGACCCGGTGGCTGTCGCGGGCGGCGCGGGAGGGGTGGATCTGCGGGTTCGGTCACGACTGCCAGATGGGCTTTGCGCGGGTGGAGGAGCAGGAGGGGAAATTCAAGGCTTGCCCGCTGAGCCCGGCTCAGTAGCGGATCTTGTCTTCCTTGCGCTCCCACTCGCGGAACGCCTCGAGCGCTTCCTCGCGCAGCAGCGGGACGAGCGGGATCTTTCGCCGATCCTGGGACAGCGGAAGCTGGTCGTAGATGAAGGAGTCGTCGAAGCCGATGGCGGCGGCGTCGGCCTTGGTATTGCCGTAGAAGACGCGATCGGGGCGCGCCCAGTAGATGGCCCCCAGGCACATCGGACATGGCTCGCAGGTGGTGTAGAGGTCGCAGCCGGTGAGCTGGAAGTGGCCGAGCGCGCGGCAGGCTTGGCGAATCGCGACGATTTCGGCGTGCGCCGTGGGATCGTTCAGGGAGGTGACCTGGTTGGCGCCTGAGGCGATGACCGCGCCGTCCTTCACCACCAGGGCCGCGAAGGGTCCGCCGCGGCCGCTGCGCACGTTCTCGATCGAGAGCGCGATCGCCTGGCGCATGAAATCAGCGGACATGGGAGTGCCTGTTCTGGCGGCGCGCGTAGGCAGCCTCCCAGCCGGCGTCTCGCGCCGGCTCGAACAGGCGCACCGGAAAGGAGTGGCGCACCAGGGCCCGCGCCTCGGCCAGATCGGCCAGGTCGCCCGCGCCGATCGCCTGGATCAGCACGTTGCCGATCGCCGTGGCTTCCGTAGGGCCGGCGATCACGGCGCGGCCGGTGGCGTCGGCGACAAACTGGTTCAAGACTTCGTTCTTCGAGCCGCCGCCCACGATATGGATCACCTCCAGACGGCGGCCCAGCAGCGACTCCAGCATTTCCAGCACCTGCCGGTAGCGCAGGGCGAGGCTCTCCAGGATCGATCGCGCGAACTCGCCCGGTGTGGCCGGCGACGGCTGGCCGTTCTGGCGGCACCAGGCGGCGATGCGGTCCGGCATGCCGCCCGGCTCCAGAAAGGCGTCCGGATCGAGCACGGCCACGAAGGGCCGCGCTTCCGCCGCCAGGCGCGCCAGTTGCTCGTAGGTGAAATCCTGGCCGGCGGCGCTCCAGGCCCGGCGGCACTCCTGCAGCAGCCACAGTCCGGCGATGTTTTTCAGCAGCCGCGTCTTGCCCGCCGCGCCGATCTCGTTGGTGAGATTCATGTCGAGCGACCGCTCGTTGATCACCGGCTCATCCAGCTCGACGCCCATCAGCGACCAGGTGCCGGAGCTGATGTAGCACCAGTCGCGCGCCTCGGCCGGCACCGCCGCCACCGCCGACGCGGTGTCGTGACAGCCGGTGGTGTAAACCGGCACGCCGGAGTCGAGCGCCGGCCCGAGCAGCGTTCCGGGCGGAACAATCTCCGGGAGAATCGCGGCCGGCAGATCGAGCCGGGAAAGAAGCTCCGTGGCCCAGCGCCTTTCACGGGGATTGTAGAACTGGGAGGTGCTGGCGATGGTCAGCTCGGCGCGAGCCACGCCGGTGAGCCAGTAGTTGAACAAATCGGGCATGAACAGCAGCGTGCGGGCCGCGCTCAGCGCCGGGGAGTTGGCCGCGCGCATCGCGTACAACTGGTACAGCGTGTTGAGCTGCATGAACTGGATGCCGGTCTGGGCGAAGACCTCGGCGCGGGGCGCCCGCGCGAACACCGCCTCCATCATGCCGTTGGTCCGTGCATCGCGATAATGCCGCGGGTTGTCCGCCAGCGAGCCGTCGGCGCCCAGCAGCGCGAAATCCACGCCCCAGGTGTCGACGCCCACGCCCGCCAGCCGCTCGCGTCCCGCCGCCGCCAAACCCTGCTGGATCTCGTGGAACAATCGCAGCGCGTCCCAGTAGAGAGCGCCCATCACGCGGACCGGCGTATTCGGGAAGCGATGCAGCTCTTCGAGCGTGAGCCGGCTATCGGACAGCGCCCCGAGCATGGCGCGCCCGCTTTCCGCCCCGATGTCGAAGGCCAGATAGCGCTTCATGGGATCTCGATGACGGATTTGCCGACGCCGTCCGCGTAGGCATGAAGCGTCCGGAAAGCCTCGGGCGTCCCTTCCAGCGGATAGCGGTGCGTGACCATGCGGTCGGTGATGCGGCCCGCTTGCAGGAGCTCGATCGCGCCGTGCGCGTTGTGATTCGAGCGCTTCACGGTCTGGAGGTTGATCTCTTTGGCCATGGCGGTGTGCAGGTCGACCACCGGGTGAGTCTGGCTGGGAATGCCGATCAACACCACCTGCCCGCCCAGCCGGGCGACGGCCATGGAGCCGTTGATGGTTTCCGGCGCGGCGGCGGCGTCGAAGACGATATCCACTCCGCGGCCGTGGGTCTGATCCATCACCGCTTCCAGCAGCGAGGCCTCGGTCACGTTGACCGCGCAGTCCACGCCCAGCTCGCGGGCCAGCGCCAGGCGGTGCGGGAGCTTGTCGGCGATGAAGACGCGCGAGGCGCCCGCGATCCGCGCCACCGAAGCCGTGAGCACCCCGATAGGGCCGGCGCCCATCACGCAGACCGT
>JACOSH010000216.1 GCA_016178945.1 Acidobacteriota bacterium | reverse complement strand
GCGGCATTCGGGCAGGAAAGCACCGGCAAGATCACGGGCACCGTGACCGACGACAGCGGCGCGGCAGTCCCTAACGCAAAGATTACAGCCACGGGCCCAACACTTCCCCGGGGGCTGGAGATTTCGAGCGATGCCTACGGCAACTTCCTGTTTCCGTCGGTGCCGATCGGCGTCTACACCGTTACCACGACGGCGCCTGGCTTTTCCACGGTACGGCAACTGAACCTGGAAGTGAAGCTGGGCTCGATCGTCACCTACAACCCGAAGCTGCCGGTCGGCAAAGTGACCGAGACGGTGGAAGTGACCGAATCGGCCACAGCCATCGACACCACCTCCAGCCGCACGGCGACCAACATCGTGGCCAACCAGTTCGACAACCTGGCCAAGGGGCGAACCTTCAACACGATCCTGGCGCTGGCGCCGGGCGTTCGACAAGAGCCGAAGGCCGGCAACGCGGGCGTGGGCGGCATCCAGGTGGATGGCGCCAGCGGATCGGAAAACGTCTATTACATCGACGGCGCGGAAGTGTCCGACATCCGCTCGGGTGCGCTGCGAGCCAACAACGCCATTCCCTTCGAGTTCATTCAGGAAGTGCAGATCCGCTCGGGCGGCTTTGAGGCCGAGCACGGCGGCGCGACCGGCGGCGTGATCAACGTGGCCACCAAGTCGGGCACCAACAGTTTTCACGGGCAGGCCTTTTACGCGTTCACCAACAGCTCGATGAACGCGGGCGACCGGGGTTTTTGGAAGCTGTCGCCGTCCAATGTCAACGCGGCGGAGTTTTTCCGCCCGAAAGAGGACGACTACTTCATCCGCTATCCGGGCGGCCAGATCGGCGGGCCAATCCTGAAGGACCGCCTGTTTTTCTTTGCCGGCTTCGCGCCGGAGTTGGAGCGCAGCACGCGGGACATCGCCTATGCGTCTGGCTCTCGCACCTTCAAGCAGGAACGGAACCGCTTCTACGGGCTGACCCGAGTGGACTACAACCCGACCTCCAAGCTGCAAGTGAACACGTCCTGGGCCTGGGCGCCCGATACGCGTCTGGGCACGCTGCCGAATCGCGATCCGCGCGTGGCGGCGCCGGGCGGCGACCTGACTACGCCCGGTTACTTTCGACCGTCGCAGACCTTCAACGCTTCCGGCACCTACAGCGTCACGCCCAATTTGCTGATCAGCGCGCGCTACGGGTACAACTACCTCAACAACAAGGTCGACAATTATGGTTTGGACGGCAGGCCCTGGATCACTTATGCCACGGGCAGCGGCAACCAGACCAACCCGGCGGTTCCCGCGCAGTTCGCCGGCTCCACCAACTTCCAGAACATCGCCCGGAACTTCCTGACGCTGCGCGATGTCTACGAGCGCAAGAACGTCTACGTGGATGGCAGCTACGTGTCGCGCATCGGCGGCCAGCAGCACGTCTGGAAGGCCGGCTGGTCGCTGAACCGGATCGGCAACGACGTGGAGGACGACTACGTCAACGGCGCCTTCAACGTCTTCTGGGGCGAGGCCTATAGCCGCGGCTCGGTCACCAACCAACGCGGAACCTACGGCTACTACATTTGGGACGACGGTGTTCGCCACAACTCGAAGGTGCAGGGCCGCAACCAGGGCTTCTACGTCCAGGATACGTGGCGCCTCCACAAGCGCCTCACGCTCAACCTGGGCGTGCGCTTCGAGAACGAGTTCCTTCCGCCTTATCGGGCCGAGCAGAACGGCAAAAAGATCGCCAACCCGGTCTCGTTCGGATGGTCCGAGAAACTGGCGCCGCGCATCGGCGGGGCCTGGGACATCAAGGGCGACGGCAAGTGGAAACTGAGCGGCAGCTTCGGCTACTTCTACGACATCATGAAGTACGAGCTGGCGCGCGGTTCCTTCGGCGGCGACTACTGGGTCAGCCACGTCTACAAGTTGGACAATCCCAACGTGTTCTCGCTGGGCAAGACGACTCCGGGAGCGCTGGGGTCGCAGATTGTGCAATTCGACAACCGCACGGTGCCGATCAACGCGGCGGGCGAGCTGGACGGCATCGATCCGGACATCAAGCCCTATGCCACCCGCGAATTCACGTTTACGCTCGACCATCAACTGGCGGCTCGCCTGGTGGCCGGCATCCGCTATACCCACAAGGATTTGATCCGGACCATCGAAGACATCGGCGTGCTGTCGGGCGACGATGAAGTCTACCTGATCGGCAACCCCGGCTTCGGCCGCACCGCCAAGAAGGGCGACGAATTCGGGCAAACCACCCCCAACGGGACCTTCTTGGTGCCGAAGGCCAAGCGCCAGTACGACGCCGTGGAGTTTCGGCTGCAAGGCCAGTCCCGGCATCTCAACTACCTGGCCTCCTACACCTGGAGCCGGCTGTACGGCAACTACTCCGGGTTGGCCAACTCGGACGAGACCGGGCGCAGCGACCCCGGTGTTTCCCGCGCCTACGACCTCCCCTATTACTACTTCGATGCCACGGGCAGTCAGCAGCCAACTTATGGCCCGCTGGGAACCGACCGACCGCATGCCTTCAAGCTGTTCGGCTCCTACGACAAGAAGCACAAGTTGGGCAGTTCGGCGATCGGCATCAACCAACTGGCCCTCAGCGGCACGCCGGATTCGACCACCATCATTTACCTGTCGGCTCCGACGTTTCCGTACGGGCGCGGCGATCTGGGCCGGACACCGGTCTACACTCAGACCGACTTGTTCGCGTCGCATACCTTCAAGGTGAGCGAGCGGATGAGCCTGAGGCTGGAAGGCAACGTCACCAACCTGTTCAACCAGGCCGCAGTGACCACTCGCGTGACCCAGCTCAACCGGACGGGCGCGATCCCGGAGAGCGTTCTGCCGCCGGCGTCGTTCTTCAAGGGCTACAACCCCATCGACTTCATCGTCGGCAAGAGCACCAAGCCGGGGCTGGCCACGGTGAACAACAACGCTCTATACGGCCTGCCCAGCAACGGTTATCGCCGCGAGAACATCGCGACCACCGACCCGACGCTGGGAAGCGCGTTCTTCCTGAATAACCCGGGCTACGGCACAGCCTACCAGGGCTTCCGCAACCTCCGGCTGGGAGTGCGCTTCATCTTCTGATGTAGGACAAGTCCCCGACTTGCCACTGGGCGCCCCGAAAGGGGCGCCCTTTTTTTTCGGGGGGGCCGCCAGCGGGGAAGTTCCGGGTGTATCATTTTCCTGTAAGCCGTCCAGAGGAGTCTGAATGATGGATCAGACCAATCATGGTTCCCGCCCCCGGACGGCGAGTGTATCCCCATCGTCCGGGGCTGTAAGTCTCCACACGCCATGCGTCAGGGTGGACTCCGCTTGCAGCGGGCTTCCAAATCCCAAATCCAAACACAAGCTGAGAGGACAATGTGTTGACAACAAATCTTCGACAACGCTTCGTATCGCTCCTGGTATTGGCGCTGCTGGTCACGCCGGCGGCAGTGGCTCAGACGCCCACGGGCGCCATTGAAGGAGTGGTCACCGACCCGTCCGGCGCCGTCGTGCCCGGGGCCAAGGTTACGGTCACCGAACCGGCGACGAACCGTGCGATCCGCATGACCACCAACGATTCCGGCATTTATTCCGCGCGCAACCTTCTGCCCGGCGTCTACAGCGTCAAGGTCGAGAAAGAAGGGTTTGCGGCGAAGGAGACCCGGAGCATTAATGTCAGCGCCGGGTCCGTCGTCAACGGGGCGGTCCAGCTTGAGATCGGCAGGACCACCGACGTGGTGCAGGTGGAGGCCTCGGCCGTGGCGACCGACACGGTGCGCCAGACGGTGGACTCGGTAATCACCGAAAAGGAAATCCGGGACTTGCCCTCGTTCACGCGCAACTTCCTGGACCTGGCGACGCTGGCTCCTGGGGTGATCAGCCGGGATGGCGAGAATATCGACCCCACCAAGGCGGTGGCCTACCGGGCCATCGGCATCAACGGCCGCTCGGGCACCGGCACGCGTATACAGATCGATGGCATCGACGTCACCGACGAGACGGTGGGCACCACCCTGTCCAATATCTCTCAGGACTCGGTCAGCGAATTCCAGTTGACACGCAGCTCGCTGGATCCCTCGACCTCGCTGACTTCTTCCGGGGCGATCAGCATAATCAGCCGCAGCGGATCGAACGATTTCCACGGCAGCACGTTTTTCGACTTCTTCAACCAGGACATGAGCGCCCGGCTCAACTTCAACAAGGAAGCCGAGCCGATCAACCGCAAGCGCGCGGGCGTCAGCGTCGGTGGGCCGCTGGCCAAGGACAAACTCTTCTTCTTCGCCAACTGGGAGCGGCACTATCAGACCCAACAAAAGATCGCCGAGGTTCCGCAGTTCCCGCAGCTTTCCGGCAGCGCCGGCTTCCCGGTGGGCATCCGCTACGTGAACGGGCGGCTGGATTGGAACGTAACCCCGGTCATGCGTATGTTCTATCGCTTTAACCATAGCTGGGATGTGTCCACGGGCGGCGACGTCAATTCACCGTTCCAAAACCTGGACTGGACCAACACCCATACCATTGGTGTGGATCTCAACAGCTCGCGGACCACCAACTCGTTCCGGTTCGGCTACTTGAACTTCAACAACCAGATCGTTTCCAAGTCGCTGGGCAAGCCGTTTCCGGCGGCCGGCGGGCTGGAGTACAACCTGACGGTCGGCCCTTACAACGCCGGGCCGAACACGCTGGCGCCGCAGGAGACCTACCAGGACAACCAGCAGCTTTCCTACGATGGCAGCCTGCTGTGGAGAAAGCACAGCCTGCGCTACGGGTTCACCTACAATCACATCGCGCTGGGCGGATATGCGAACTTCAACGGCCCGCTTCAGGTCAGCGGCACTTACGACGCCGACGCGCTGGCCGACCTTCGCCGCCGCGGTCTCAGCGTCACCGAGCCGCTGAACTTCCCGCTGGAAAGCTTTAACACCGGTCCCAACAACGGCTTCTTCACGGTGGCGCCGGCGCACGGCTTCGCCCACGGCGGTCACTTCAACGATCGCTATCGCTGGTTCGTGCAGGACAGCTTCCGGGCCACCCGGCGCCTGACGCTGAATCTGGGCGTGGGCTGGCAGTATGACACCGGCTACTATTCGAACGATCCCAGCGTGAAGCGCGATCCGGCGCTGGAGCGCTGGGGCGCGGGCTTCTCGCAGCGACCTCAGCAGCCCAAGACGCTGTATTCACCTTCCTTCGGCTTCGCGTACGACATCACGGGCAAGGGCCGGACGGTGGTTCGCGGCGGGTTCTACAAAGCCTACGAGATGAATATCTACAATAACGTGATCTTCGATGAGTCCGCCATGATCCCAGCGGGCATCGGGCCGGACGCATACGACATCTCGGGGGTGTTCGGACCGGACGGGACGCCCATCAATGTGGACGGAAAGCATCCGGACGGCAACTACGAGGACCTCATCGGTCTCCCGCTCAAAGACGTGGTCGGCACCATCGCGGCGGTGCACCGGGCGCTGAACAACGCCTACAACAGCTTCAAGTTCGATCCCTCCAAAGGGCCCTCGCTGTTCACCCAAACCCGGGGTTTGCAGATCGCGGCCATGCAGCCTGGCAACCAGTACAAGGTGCCGTACGCCCTGCAATTCAACATCGGCGTACAGCACGAGATCCGGCGGGGGACCGTGATCTCGGTGGACTACGTGGTGAACCGCGGTGTCGGCCTGCCCATGCTATACGCCGACTTTGAACGGCGGCGCGACGCGGGTTTTCTTAACGTCACAGCCGCGCGGACCGCGGTGAACAACGTATTGCGCGGCCAGTCGGTCGATCAGTATCTAGCCGCCAACCCGGCGGCCACCATCTCCCGTTTCGGCCTGGTGAACGACACCATCTGGGCCGGGGTGACGGGCACCGCCTACACTCGCGCCGAGTTCAACGCCGGCGGATTCAGCATGTACCGCGGCCTGCAATTCCAATTGCGCGGGCGCGGCGGCAACAAGTGGAAGCTCCGGGACACCAGCTACATCCTCAGCTATGCGCTCGCCCGCAACGATGACACGCAAGGCGCCGGCCGGGTCGAGTTCCGCGGCGCCGCCCTGAACAATCGCAACTTCAACGATCCTCACTATTTTGGGCCCAACGGGCTGGATTTCACGAGCATCTTCCGCGCCGCGGCTATCTTCACAGCCCCCGGCGGCGTGCGGCTGAACTCGAACTGGTCATTCCGTACCGCGCCGCCCCTCACCCTCACCATCCCCAACCTGGGCGGACCGATCGCGGGCGCCCAGGGCTTTTTCGGCACGGATTTGAACGGCGACGGCGGCCGCGGCACCACGCCGCGGGGCGACCTGATACCGGGTTTGGATATCGGGCAATTCGGGAGAAGCGTCAAGACCTTCGACGAGCTCAATCAGATCATCAGCAGCTTCAACAGCACCTACGCCGGCAAGCTGACCCCTCATGGCCAGGCGCTGGTGGCAGCCGGGCTCTTCAGCGAAGCACAACTGGCGAGGCTGGGCGCAGTGGTGCGGCCCATCCCAATGATTCCCACCGGCAACCCGTATCCGTTCCACAACCAGTTTTCGACCGACCTCCGGATCGACCGGCCGATCAAGATCCGGGAAGGCTGGGTGCTCACGCCCTTCGCCGAAGTATTCAATCTGTTCAACCACGCCCCTGTCCGTACGTACGGCGGGTTGACCAACCGATTTGGCGCGCTGAACTTCGACTACTCGAAGGCCGGCCCCGGTGAAAAGTCCAGCGATCTGGATCTTGCGCGCGGCCGGCAGTATGACACGCGCAAGGTGCAGGTGGGCTTCGCGTTCCGCTTCTAGGGAGGTCGTGGCTGGCAGCGTTCCGTGTTTCTCGCCAAGCCGCAAAGGCACCGAGTAGAGAAGAGGCGCGCCATGTGTAGGTCAATCGGCTTCCGATGTAGCGGCCCTTTCGAGCTTCGTGGCAAAGAGCCGCCAGACCAT
>JACOSH010000156.1 GCA_016178945.1 Acidobacteriota bacterium | reverse complement strand
GGTCGCCAGCATGAGCCGGTCCAACGCCCGCAGCCTGCTGCGGGTGCACCTGCGTTCCACCGACGGTCAGGCCGCCACCTTCCACGTCGGCGACAAGTACCCGGTGTTGACCGGCGGCTACTTCGGCGGCGTCGACTCCACCAACCCCAGCGCCTACCGTCCGCCCCCGCAGTTCACCTTCGAGGACCTGGGCCTGGTGGTGAAAGTGACGCCCAAGATCAACGGCCGCGAGGAGGTCTCGCTCAACGTGGAGGCCGAGTTCAAGGTCCTGGCCGGCCAGGCCCTAAACGGCATTCCGGTGATCTCCAATCGCAAGGCCACGGCTCAGGTGCGCCTGAAGACCGGGGAATGGGGCCTGGTGGCCGGCATGATGAACGCGACCGAGGCGCGCGCCATCAGCGGCCTGGCGGGACTGTCCCGCATTCCCGGCCTGGGCCACCTGCTGCGCCGCAACTCGCGCGACCGCGACCAGCGGGACATCCTGATCCTGATCAAGCCCTGGGTCTTGAGCCTCACGCCCGACCAGATCCTCACCCGCACCCTGTGGGTCGGCCCGGAAGGCCGCCCGATCCTGCCCTTATAATAAGGCGACTGCCAGCCATGCGCTCTCTCCTCCCGTTCGCCCTGTTCGCCGCTCTGCTTCCCGCCGCCGAGCGGCCCAACATCCTGTTCATCCTGGTCGACGACCTGCGCTTTGACGACCTGGGCGCGACCGGCCATCCTTTTGTCCGCACGCCCCACCTCGACCGCATCGCCCGCGAGGGCGCGCGCTTCCGCAACGCCTTCGTCACCACGCCGCTGTGCTCGCCCAGCCGCGCCAGCTTCCTCACCGGCCTATACGCCCACCACCACGGCGTCATCGACAACACCGCGCGCGACGCCCTCAGCCACCGCCTCAAGACCTTCCCGCAGCAGCTTCAGCGCGCCGGCTACGAGACCGGCTACATCGGCAAGTGGCATATGGGCAACGATGAAACCCGCCGCCCCGGCTTCGACTACTGGGTCAGCTTCAAGGGACAGGGCAGGTATCTCGATCCCGAATTGCACGAGAACGGAAAAACGGCCCGGGCGCCCGGCTATGTCACCGACATCTTCACCGATCGCACCGTCTCCTTCATCGAGCGTTCCCGGACGAAGCCATTCTTCCTTTACCTCGCTCATAAAGCCGTCCACCCCGACATCACGCAGCGCGATGACGGCAGCCTGGAGGGCGAGGAGGTTTTCCGTCCCGCCGAGCGCCACAAGGATCTGTATTCGAACGAACCGATTTCGCGCCGGCCCAATTATGGCCGTCCCCCCGCCGACAAGCCGGCCCTGCTGCGCGTCTTCGACAATCTGCCGCCGCTCGGCCCCGCCACGGTCACCGGCGACGACATCATCCGCGGCCGCCTGCGCATGCTGATGGCGGTCGAGGACGGCATGGCCCGCATTTTCCAGGCCCTCGAAAAGGCGGGTCAGCTCGACAATACCCTGATCCTGCTGGCCGGCGACAACGGCTTCTTCTACGGCGAACACGGCCTGAGCCAGGAGCGCCGGCTGGCCTACGAAGAATCGGCGCGCATCCCGCTGATCGCGCGCTACCCGCGTCTGATCCGGCCCGGCCGCGTCATCGAGTCAATCGCCCTCAACATCGACCTCGCCCCCACGGTCCTGGAGCTGGCCGGCGCGCCGCCGCTCGAAAAGACCGACGGCCGCTCGCTGGCGCCGCTCTTCAGCGGCGACGGTAAACCCTGGCGCGACAGCTTCCTCATCGAGTGCTTCTCCGACCGCGTCTTCCCGCGCATCCGCAACATGGGCTACCAGGCCGTCCGCACCGAACGCTGGAAATACATCCGCTACACGGAGCTCGACGGCATGGACGAGCTCTACGACCTCCAGTCCGACCCCTACGAGCTGAACAATCTCATCCACCAACCCCAATCGCGCACCATGCTGGAGCGCCTGCGGGAGACGCTGCGCCAACTGGCGCCGCCTTCAGTTACACTGCGGTGATGATCCGACTCTGGCGGCTGCTCCCGGTCTTCCTGGCGCTCTTGGGTGTGGGCTGCGGCTCGCGCCCCCACGCCGCGAGGGTCTACGTCACCAACGAAGCTTCCGGCGACCTCACCGTCATCGATGCCGCCTCGCACGCGGTGCTGGCCACCGTGCCGCTCGGCAAGCGCCCGCGCGGGATTCAGGTCTCTCCCGACAAGAAGTCCCTCTACGTGGCCCTGAGCGGCTCGCCCTTTGCCGGACCCGGCGTGGATCGCGACAAGCTTCCGCCGCCCGATCGCGGCGCCGATGGCGTCGGGGTGATTGACGCCGCCTCGGACCGCCTGCTGCGCATGCTGCGCGTGGGACCCGATCCGGAGCAGTTCGCGGTCAGCGCGGACGGCGCGCGCCTGTACGTCTCCAATGAAGACGCCGCGCAAGCCAGCGTGGTAAACCTGGCCTCCGGCGCCGTGCTTCGCGCCATCGCCGTGGGCGAGGAGCCGGAAGGGGTGACGCTGCGCCCGGACGGCCGCGTGGTCTACGTGACCTCGGAAAGCGACGGCGCCGTGGCGGTGATCGACACCGCAAGTTACGCCGTGCTCGCCACCATTCCGGTAGGCCACCGGCCGCGCTCGGTCGCCTTTCTGCCGGACGGCTCCCGGGCATACGTGAGCCTGGAATCGGACGGCGCGGTCGCGGTGATCGACGCGCTCCGCCATCAAATGCTCCGGACCATCCGGCTGGGCGGCGAGGAGGTCCGGCCCATGGGAGTGGCCGCGGCGCCGGACGGAAGCGCCGTCTATGTGACGACCGGTTCGTTCGGCAGCGTGTTCATCCTCGATCCGGCCAAGAATGAGCCGGTGGGCTCGATCGCCGTCGGCAAGCGCCCCTGGGGCCTGGCCGTGAGCGCCGACGGAAAAACGCTCTACACCGCCAACGGTCCTTCCAACGACGTTTCGGTGGTCGACCTCGCCGCCCGGAGGGTAATCAAGAAGATCCCCGCGGGCGACCGCCCCTGGGGTGTCGCCATCCTGGAAGAACCGCCGGGAAGGTGACCAGGGGCGTCAGTCGGCAGCGGTGACGGCTCCGGCGTCGGCGGGCCCAAGCGAAGGATTCGATGTTCGGCACAGGGCTCCTACCGCAGGCTGCTGGAGTCTACCGCGTCCAGCCGGCCGCTTTCGCGTGAGAGGGTGCCCGGCGGGATGCGGAGACTGGACCGGGTACCCTCATCCCACGTTGTAGGTTATCCGGCGTTAGGCGTACCCACCGCAGCCCCAAAGAGGCTCGGTGGAAATTTCTCCACGTCGTGGCGGCTCTCTGAGGTTCGTTCCTGTTGCTGCCGTCGTATCGCCAGTGTTTCCCGGTACTCCTTCGCCTCAGCAAGCTTTATGAACTGCGCACTCAGGCCACGCTCCCTGACGAATCTTTCGATCTCATCAAGCTCAATATTGTGATAAAACTCCTTTCTCGGATTCACCAGATTAACCCTCTTCTCGCCCACGAATTCGTGAAGGGCCCCTTCGAGTGCAGGGGCATTGTCTGAGTACAACATTGCATGAAGATCAAATGGAAACGGAACCGATGCATCGCCAAGCTCAGCGATACGTTCCATCGGCTCCATGCGCCGCGTCATCCCGATCTTGACAACACGCTCCCCGAACGAGCCAACATTCGAGATGACGTAGACGAAACCAGACTTCGTGAGTTGTGCTCGTGACACGGCCCGTTCCTTCTTGCGGTGTGCCTCATCGACTTTCGATTCCAAGGACCGGATCTGCTCCGTGAGCTTTTCCAGTTGCGTTCCGGTTGCGGCTGCTGCCTCGGCCCGAGCTTTCTCTAAGGTTTTCTGATACCGAGCTTCCTCTTCCTCAGCTTCCTGGCTGGCTCTTTCACTCTCACGTTGCACTTTCTCTTCTTCTCGGTTTCGTTCTCTGATCCTGCGTAGTTCTTCGCGCTCTTGATACTTCTTTTCTTCGTACTCGTGCGTCAGGCGTAGTTCATCGAGCTTGAGCCCGAAGGAATTCCGGCGTGATAGACACTTGCAATACAGTTCCTAGCTGCTTTATGGCGTCGCAGGACTTGCGAATCCGCTCTTCCATCTTCGTGATGTTGTTCCACGAGACGTTGGCGACCGCCGCGTCACACTCACCGTTGAAAGCCCGCAGCACCAGCTTCATGTTCTGTTTCGCCATTCGCTCCCCTTCCTTCGCACTCCCGCCAACGGTCCACTGTACTGAGCAGGCGGCCGCTCGGCCATCCCGTATCAGTTGCCGCTCCCGATCTCGCAGCCCCTCAAGCTTGGCCCGGAACTCTTCGGACGTTTGAAAGCTGAAGTGAGGCTTGTACAGGCCGAACGAAACATCCTCCAAGTTCTCTTCAAGCAGCCCAATCTCCCTCTTCAAACCGTCGTAAGTGACCCGTGCACGTTCGTATTCCTGAGCCAGTTGGGTGCGTTGTCGTTCGGCTGCGGACGCGGCTTCCCGGTGCTCTCGCTTGCCACAGTCAAGGCTCTCCTTTACTTTCGCCAGTTCAGCGTCCAAATCGACAATCGGGGCATAGCGGCTCCGCAGTTGTTGTGCATCTTGCTTGGCTGTCGCTACCTCAGTCTGTAGACTCGCGCACTGCTGCCGGAGTCGCTGCGTCTCCTGGCGAAACCACCAGGCGATGAATCCGAGGATGAGAATGACCGCCGTCAATAGGATAGGAACCAACTGATTCATCACGGCACCTCAGCGACGGTATTCTATCCCACGTAGGGGGCCGAGTGCCACGCGTACCGGCCACGACCATCCGGTTGGGCGGCGAGGAGGTCCGGCCCATGGGAGTGGCCGCGCGGCGCCGGACGGAAACGCCGCCTATGTGACGACCGGCTCGTTCGGCAGCGTGTTCATCCTCGATCCGGCCAAGAACGAGCCGGTGGGCTCGATCGCCGTCGGCAAGCGCCCCCTGGGGCCTGGCAGTGAGCGCCGACGGAAAAACGCTGTACACCGCCAACGGTCCCTCCAACGACGTTTCGGTGGTCGACCTCGCCGCCCGGCGCGTCATCAAGAAAATCCCCGCGGGCGACCGCCCCTGGGGTGTCGCCATCCTGGAAGAGCGGGCGGGGCGGTGATCGGCGGTGGCATCATCGTAGTTGAGAGCCGTAGTTTGACGCGACCGTTTCATGGATGCGCCGCCATTAGTCTGGGGACCTTCGGCGTCGGGACCTCTTCGGCGACTCTGGGCGGCGGGTAGAACGATGGCACGCTGGGCGCACCCGCATCAAAAAAAGAGGTTGAAGGGTTATAGTCGGGCTACCAGGCGAGCGTCTGCAACCTCGGCACCTGCGCAAAGTGCGCACCCCTGGTTGCCAGTGGAAGATCATACTGCCGGGCCATCGCAGCGATCCAGAGATCGTTGTCCGGAATAGGCTTGCCAAGGCGCGCGAGTTCGGCCTTGAGATCGCCGTAGTGTTCGGCGGTGCCTTCGTCGGGCAGCAGCAATGCGACGGTCCTGAGGAATGTGCGGACGTGCGCAAGCGCTTCTTCCGGCCGGACTGCCCGCCTCGCGCCAAACCGGAGTTCGCCCAGCACTACCCACGGCATACGGATGCTGGCAACCTGAGCGATGCGCGCGGCTAACGCCCGGTCGCCGCGGAGGTGAGGAACCACGACGCTGGTATCCAACAGGACACTACCAGCCGTGTTCATTGATCTGTTCGCAGCCTTCCTCGATGGCTTTCTCCATCGCGTCCGCGTCTTCTGGCGAGAGGCTTCCGCAGGTCTGGGCTAGGAGGGCTTGGCGTTCTTCCTCGCTGATCCGCTTGAGCCTGTGGACGAAGTCGGCAGCCACTTCCAGCCTGGCGGGCGGCAGCGTCTTCAGATCCTCGACGATGTTTTCGAGAGGGCTCACAAACTTCAAGGTACACCGGCATGATTGCCAGAGCAAGCAACAGCAGGAGCGGAACGCATGAGCGATAACGCAGAAGTGGCGCCTCTGGGGCCTGGCCGTGAGCGCCGACGGGAAAACGCTCTACACCGCCAACGGTCCCTCCAACGACGTTTCGGTGGTCGACCTGCCCGCCCGGAGGGTGCTCAAGAAGATTCCCTCGGGAGACCGCCCCTGGGGCGTCGCCATCCTGGAAGAGTCGGCTGGCCGCTAAGCGGCAGTGGTACCATCGTAGGTGACCGGGCGGTTAGCTCAGTTGGTCAGAGCGCCTGCCTTACAAGCAGGAGGTCCGCGGTTCGAGCCCGCGACCGCCCACCATCCCTAAACAACTTCGCGCCTCGCTGAGCCAATCCCAGTTGTCTACTGATCTCGTTGGCGTACGGTTGCGGGTCCGGTCACACGAGTCACACGCCCGAGCCAACGCTAGGCGCGCTCAGGGGGCGCGGAGCTTGGGAGGATCACTACTGCGGTATGCTACTCTTGGCGGCGCAGATCCCGCGGAAGTTGCTGCCCGGCTAACGGGGCCCGCTGCACCAGCGGGCAGGATGACTGCCTAATGCAGCGTGGCAGCGACGGCCGAGAGCGGGCCGCGCCCGAGCGCCAATGTCGTTCGGCGCCAACAAGGGAAGCTGGAAGTTAGGAATGCTGGGGAAAGCATGAGCAAACTGCATTTACTGCCTTGCCTCGATTCCGAGCAGATGGCCTCATCCCGACGGGAGGAGTTGAACATCCCCAGACATGTTGCTGCCGCACTGGGGCGGTCTGCCGTGGAAGCTGCCGGCGAAGGCTTCTATGTCAACGTGGCCGGTCAGGAAGTCGATTGGCGCAACGCTGTGCAAGCCGCCTGTGCCGCCAAGGTGAGCATTGACCCGGACGCAGAGCTGCCAAGTAACAAGCGCGTCGCGTTCGCTGAAACAAAGGTCCGGGTCACCAATGAGACAACGCTCGGAGCGTCGCGAGGCCTGGTTGAGCGTGGATCGCGGCCTCTTGCCTTGAATTTCGCCAACGGTATCCAGCCCGGCGGGGGCTTCCTTGGCGGGGCCAGAGCGCATGAGGAAGCGCTTTGCCGATCTAGCGCTCTATATCAAACACTAGTCGGCGATCCGATGTATGAGGAGCACCGAAAGCGCCAACTACCTGATTCTACCGATTGGGCAATCTACTCACCTGACGTTCCCGTCTTTCGGATGGATGACGGAACGGAGCTTCAACATCCTTGGCTACTGAGCTTCATTACATGTGCCGCCCCTTATGCGCCCGTCATCGGACAACCGCAAGCCGGAGACCTCCTGCAGAAACGGATTCACCGCGTGCTCGCGATCGCACGGGCGTACGGACATTCCATGCTAGTGCTGGGCGCATGGGGCTGTGGTGCGTTCGCGAATGACCCGCACCGCACGGCTATTGATTTTCGACAGGCTTTGGAAAACGACAATAGCGGAGCGTTCTCCGACATCGTCTTTGCCATCGCAGATTGGTCGCCGCAGAGGAGATTTCTGGGACCTTTCCGTGATGTGTTTGCTGCAAGCGACAAGGCGGCGTCCGGCTCCTGAGGTAGTCGAGAGAAGTTCCGGCCGGCCCAGCTTCGCCGGCGCTTACCGGACCACTTTGGCGGACTTCACCTCCAGCAGGTAGACCTCGCCCACGGAGCGAAGCGGGCCGCGATCCACGATGGCCGTGATCTCGACGTCTTTGCCCAGAAACTCAGCCAGCGTGGGGCGCTTGTGCGCCGGGCTTCCGGGCGGCGGAGGCGGCAGCTCGACTGGCAGCCAGGGGCGTATGTAGAGGCGGTTTCCCTGGGCGTCCTTGAGCACCACGCGCAGGTCCGAGAAGTAGTTCTTGCCTTCGTTTTCGAGGCGGCCGGTCAGCTTGACGGCGGTCTTCAGATACTTGGTGGGATTGGCGGCGATGGACTTGACGGACGCCCTCACCGGAGGCTTGGAATCGGCCGCCGGCTGAAACGCCGCGAGGCCACTGAGCAAAAGCCACTGGATCATGCGACCTCCTCCTTTGATCTTAGCTCCCATAGATCAGACGTTTCCGGAGTTGGCGGGTTTCAAGGAGGCCGGCCGAGACCATCACCAGTGCGGCGCCAACCCACTGGGCAGTGCTCAAGCCCAGAGCGCCGCTTCTCAGGTCGCCCCGGAAAAACTCCGTCAGGAATCGCAGCGCGCCGAACGCCAGCATGAGCCACAGGAAGCGGCCGCCAGGAGCCGCCAGTGGCTTGCGCGCGAGCATCACCGCCAGGGCGCCCATGACAACAGCGTCGTACAACTGCGTGGGATGAACGGCAACGCCGCGTCCGAATCGAGCGGCGGCGTCACTGCCTTCCGGAAAGACGATCCCCCAGGGCGCGGACGTCGGCCGTCCATGACAGCAGCCGGCCAGGAAGCAGCCCAGCCGTCCGAACACGGCAAACGCGCACAGCCCGACCGCCATCGAATCCGCCGGCTTGCCGAGAGGTAACTGAAAGAATCGCGCGCACAGGAAGAGGGCCAGGGATCCTCCCAGCAGGCCGCCATAAGACAGGAAGCCGCCGGGAACCGGGCTGAACAACGCGCCGAGCGGGCCCTGCCACTGGTCCCGGGACTCGAGGACGAAGAGGATGCGGGCGCCGGCCAGGCTCGAAAGGTAGATGGCGGCCACCGTTACAATCATCGGCCGGGTGGGCAGGCCTTGGCGCTCCGCCGCCGCCAGCGTCAGCCAGAGCAAAGCACAGCCTCCCAGCGCCAGCATGAGGATATATGACGAGACTTGAAGGGCTCCGAGCTGGATCAGAATCGGCTTCACGTCCCGCCCAGAACCGTCTTTCGCCGGCGGAGCATGGCCAGAACCGCGGCCATGACGACGGGCAGCAGCATCAGCATCCCATCCAGCATCGTTTGTCCCGGTCCGTTCTCGGGAAACAGGAAAAGGGCGGAGCACGTCTTGGGAGGAGGCGGAGGCGGCGCGCCCGGACAGGCGCCCGCCGACACCATCAGGTCGGCGCCGGCCGACGCGCCGGGATCGCCAATGTTGCAGACCGCCGCGCTGCCCTGGCTTTTCGGGTTGCTCGAATTGTCGAAAGTCCGCTTGGCGGTGGAGCCGGGGAACACGTCGCCAGCGTCGCCCCGGTTGGTGTTGGCGTCCATTTCGTTCTTGCCGTCGGCCTCGATCACCCCGACGCCCTTGTTCTTGGAATCGGCATTCACGCGGTTGGTGGCCAGGCCCGCGTTGACCACGGTTTCATTGATCTTCATGATCAGAAGGCCGGCCTCCGGCAGCTTCGCGTCAAACAGCGTTTTCCGGCGATAGGAGATGAGGTAATACTGGTCGGGCGAGATAACCAGCTTGAAGGCCGACGGGTTGTCCTCCATGCTGGCGATGGCGGCGGGCCTCATGTCCGCGGTGACGTCGGCGGGCGTGATCCACCCCAGGAACTGCTTGGACCACGCCGACATGTGGGTGGGCCGCTCGGGACTGGCTCCATCGCCGCCCCAGGATCCGCTGGCCATCAAACACCAGTTGCCGATGCCTGCCGAGTCGCCGTTGGCGCGGTCCGTGTCGTACAGGTCGGGCAGGCCGAAGGCGTGTCCAAACTCGTGACAGAAGACGCCGATCTGGATCATGGTGGAGCCGTCACAAGCCCGGCTCGGCATGATGACGTAGTCGTGGATCTTAATGAAGCCGCCGCCGAACTTCGCGTCTTTGGTGACGTAGTCGGCGCCGGTCCATCCGTCGTAAGTGGAGCGATGGGACCAGACGTTGCTGTTACCGCATTCTCCGCCGCTCTCCGGGTGCACGAACGCCACGAAGTCGACGAAGCCGTCGTCGTCACCGGAGTTGGGAATGCCGTCGGGTCCGTCATTGTCGAACTGCGAGAAGTCGATGGTAGGGTCGTTCAAGTCCAGGGTTTCCTTCAGCAAATCGCCCACTTTGGAAGAGCCGCAGATCCCGTTGCAGCCGGTCCCGCCCTCGTAGAAGGTGTCGGCGTGGGCAAGGGTCTTCCAGGGCGCTACGGTTCCGGTGACGGTCAAGCGGCCGTAGGAGATCTCCCTGTAGTAGTCGGTCATAGTTCCGGTGGGGAAGGATCCGAACAGCTCCTGCTGTAAGTTCGCGGGAGGATACGGGTCGGAGCCGGTATTGGAATACTTGGCCAGCAGCACGGGGATGGTGCGGGTGCCGGCGACCGCGGTGCCCCCGGCGGTGCTGGCCGCCTCGATGGTCATAGTCCCGGCGCGAAGCATGCGCCGGTTCTGATGGAGGCGCTGGACCCAGGGAACATAGGCGCGAGTGGAGAGGTGATGCCGCCCTTTGCGGACCCACTCGGGGTAGGCCTTGGGCCACTTCACGCCCTTGCGCGGAGGAACCGTGGCGCGCGCGACAGTTGCGGCCCAGGGCAGCAGAAGCAATAAGATCCCGAGGAATCGGAGCAGGCAAGCCATTTTGGCGCTCCTTTCTGGGTATAGGCAATAGTAGTGTCATTTCGAGCGCAAGTCAACCTCAATAAACGTCAATGAAGGCCCTCCCGGCGGGGACTGGCGGCGCTTGAGCTGGCGTGCTCGCATCGCGGCTGCGGGCTCTCCGGACTACAGCCGGACGGTCTTCAGGCCATCAATCTGCTGGAAATGACGGACGTTGGCGGTCCCAACTCCGTAGCCGAGTTCCAATGCGGTGACTCCAATCAGCAGGTCCGAGAGCGGGATGCGAACTCCCTGGGCTTGGCTCTGGCAATCGATCTCGCCGGCCCGGATCGCAACGCGGACCGTCAACGGCTCGATTGGCACGCCGCTCAACAACTCGTCAAGGAACCGTTGGCGTTTGTCGCGTTCGCTCGGGAGTATCGGCGTGATCCCAGGCGCGAGTTTGAGGACAGGGATCTCACCGGGCGCTTTTGCCTTGATGCCCGGCGGCGACGGCGCCGTCGAGTCGAGCATCAATCCCACTGCGGCGGCTTCAGGGCCTCCAGATGAGCCGCGATGGCAGCGTCCACATCCTTGGCAAAGTCAGGGTCGATGGTCGCCGTCGAGTCAGCGGGCAGCATGGCGATGCACTCGGACATCTTGCGGCGGACGGGCTCCGCGGCATGGATTACCGCGACTGGCTGGGCGTCCCGCTCGACGATAATCTCAGCGCCAGTCTGAACGTGTTGCAGCACGGCACGGACATCCTTAGCCAGATCCGTCTCGCTGATGTGCAGCACACGTGATCCCATATCAGCGATCATAGCTCTTCTATGACCTCACAGTCGTCCCCGACGTTCGACGATGGAGGTCCTGGACCACGTGACTGCGCAGCCATGGGACGAGCTTCTCGAAGCTGAACTGGTTTGCCTCGTGGAGGGCGGCGATAAAAACATAGGTCTCCTGAGCGCCCGCGGTGAGACGCGCGCCGTTGATGGCGAGAAAAGTGTACGTGGCGGCGAAAGCCGTCCGCTTGTTGCCGTCGATGAATGGATGGTTCTGCGCGAGGCTCTCCCAGAGAGCGGCGGCTTCTTCGATCAGGCCGGCGTAATAACCGGTCTGCGGCCGGTAGAGGGCTGCTTCCAGCAGCCCCTGATCCCTGACGCCATGGGAACCGCCATAGCGTTCAATCTGGTCGGCATGCATGGCCAGCACTTCGGCCACGGTGACGTAGTCGGTCATTCAGCTAGCTTCTTGTAGAGTGGGCCATACTTTTCGTGGCTGGCAAGGTAAGGGCCCATGACGTGGGGGCGTGGCCTGGCGTTCTTGTGCTTTTCGATCAGGTCGGCGAGGGCTTCGTCCACGAGCGCCTGAAGCTGCCGGCCTTCTTTCTCGGCGAGCGCGCGCACGGACGCCAGGATTTCAGAATTAACCTGCGTGGCGAACTTCTCGCGAGTCTGGGACATGACGGACCTCTCCGTTTTGCACTTTCAGGGTATCATGACATATCATGAAACGTCAAGACGACGCCTCCGGCTTACTGCGCGGCCCCGCTGCTGAGCGTGGTGGCCGGCGGGGTGGTCTTAATGGCTTCGATATCCAGGGTGATGGCGACTTCCTCGCCAACCAGGACACCGCCCGTTTCGAGAGCCTGATTCCAGAGCAGGCCCCAGTCCTTGCGGTTCAGCTTCGTCGTGGCGGTAGCGCCGATGCGCAGATTTCCCCACGGGTCTTTCGCCTCGGGTGTCGGGCCATCGATGTCCAGCACCACTTCTCGGGTGACGCCGTGCATCGTCAGATCGCCCTTCGCCTGCAGCCGGCCGCCCGCCTTCCAGATTTGCGTGCTCTTGAAGGCCAGAGT
>JACOSH010000155.1 GCA_016178945.1 Acidobacteriota bacterium | reverse complement strand
CGACAAGGGCGTTTACGCTCGAGCTTTCACCTCCCAAGTCACCTCCAAGAGATGTCGAGTATTACTACGCGGGCACTCAGTCAATTCCCGCGGCCGGACTTTCACCGGCAAGACAAGCAGCCTTATGGGCTGCAAGCAAAGCACGCCGAGAATCCACACAACCATCGCACCACACCCGATTTTCGCGAACTCGGCACCTAACTCGTAGTGCTCACAGCAGTTTTGACATGCAGGCGCACGCCACGTGCTAGTGACCGTCGTTGTCCGGCGGCGGCCACTCTTGAACGAACGTCTAGCTTGTACATCAACTTCATCGAGCCTCGTTTCAGGTAACCTGCCACAGCAGCAGCACACAGGCGGCCACGTCAAGTAGCTCGCGTCCGTCACTTGGATCCACTTACTGGGCCGCTGGAGCTCAACCTTCATCATAGGGCACCGCCGGCACCACAACTTCGGTGCGACCCTGGGAACGCACGTGAGTCTGAAATGTAACCCGCCGTTCTACTCGGACAGGCTCTCTTTCATGCCCCGCAGCACGGACCGCACCACAGGCCCATCCGCATCGTGCACCGCCCCGGCCGACTCGTCCGAGTTTACCACCACAGTCTCACGCCGCACCAGGTCGGCGGGCGTGTCGAGAATTGACCCGGGTATGCTTGCCAAGAGTGACCCACCGGGCCGAGCGAAGGAACCGTCTGACGCGACACAACGCCGTGTCTTGGCGCGCGCCAAATGCTGTCGCGGGCCAGGCACGGCCGGTCCGGGCGGCTGATTATTGACCGCACGCAGCCGGAAGAAGAGTTTGCCGAGGCGTTGCCGCGGCTCTTTGATTTCCGGCGGTTGACGCGAAAAGTGAATTGATCCAGATAGTAGGGTAGGTAATAGTAATGCCACCGCGCCTTGGTGTGTACCGTCGAGCAGGATGCGACGCGCGGATCTTGCCATCCCGACTGACCAAAGGCACGCGCAGTGCGACAGCCGTGGCCGACACGATTCGGTCCGGAAGGTCCGGCACTTCGTCGCGGCTGACAAGCTCAAGGGCATCCGCGACGGCGCGGTCGAGCGGAGCCAATCGGCAGGGCGTTGCCGGATCGTCGAGCGCTCGCACCAAGCGTTCCCGCGCTGTCGACGGAACCCGGCGCTTCTCGACCAGATAGGTCAATTCAACCAAGCAGACGGGCGGAACATGAATCAGGTCACCGTCGGCAGTTGCCTGATCGAGAGCGGCGGAAGCCTTGGCGGAAAGACGCGAATCACCCGTTAAGTACCAGACGATGGCGTGCGTATCCACGGCGACCGCGGACATCAGATATCTTCCCTCGGGAAGTCCTTCCACATCTCGCTCTGGTTCTCTTCAATCTCTTCCGCGGATAGCGAAATACCGAGATCGGCCCACAGGCCCTTGATGCTCTTGAAGGGTTTCTTGGGCGCGGCCTCGTCGCGCAGGCGCGTGGCGTGGCGCAAGACCTCCTGCTGCTTGTCGGCGGGCAGCGCCCGGACGGCTTCGAGCATGGCCTGTTCGACGGACATGGTGAATCCCTCCCTCATTATCACTCCAGCGCACCCGACTTCAAAGGCCACCGACGCGATACTCTGGCCGCTCCGAAACAGTTGCTAGACGCCTCGGCCAGCTTTCGAAGGACCTTCCGCGGCGAGTCTCATCACGGCCGCGTACAATATGGTCCCCGGTCGTGATCCCCAGTCCGGTTAAGCACCCGCTCTCGGGCCGGCTGTAGAAGGCGATGCTACAATACAAGTCGATGGATATTGACTGGTCCGCCTTGTGAACAATCAGGCACAGTTCGATGCGCGCCTGGCCGGACTGCAAGGCCTGGTCGGCAAGATTGCCGAGCAACAACTCCGCTTCGTCGAAGATACCGGCGCCTTCAAGCAGGAGATCACCGGCATCACTCTGGCAATCGCCAGGAGGCAGGAAACTTTCGAGGGCGAGGTGCAGCGCGTCGTGCTCTCGATCGCCAAGAAACAGGAGAACTTCGAGGACGAGATGCACCGCGTCGTGCTCGAGATGCGGCGCATCGCGGAAGTGCAGCGCGAGGGGGATGAACGCCTCAACATGCTGATCACCATCGTCGACAGTCTGGTTCGCCGCGAGAAGCAGTAGCTACGCGGGACGGGCCGGCGGAGCCGCGCGTTGCGCCGCCCGCGCCTCCTTCATGATCTCGCCGTATCCCTCTTTGTCAAACGGCGGGCAGCCGGTAGGGAATTGACCCAGGGGATGGTTCTTCTGGCGCATCAGAAAGGTGCAGAAGGTGAGAGTCTTGCAGACGGCGCGCTCGTCCAGCTCGCCCTTCTCCAGCGCGTCGGCGGCGAAATCCGGATAGGCCAGGGCGCCGCGACCGATACCGACGAACCGGATGTTGCCTTCGGCGGCGTTTTTCGCCCCCGCATTCAGGCAATACTTTTGCAGCCAGCTATAGCCGGTTCCCACCATGGGCAGATCCGGAAATGCGCGCTGCAATTCACCGGCGATCCGGAAATGGCGGTCCACCCCCAGCAAGGGATGCTCCGGTGGCTCGTAGTTGCCGTCGTCGGGCTTCTCAAACGGCCGCCCGATGTGCGGATTGTAATAAGGACAGCCCAGCGACACGTTGAGCAGCTCAATACCCCACTCCCGAAACCTGGCGATGGCTTGCTTGACCTCGGTAAGATCCTCGCGCAGCGGGTCGTTCGGGTCCACGCCGAAGCCGTAGGGATAGGGCGTTGGGTAGTCGCAGGGCACGCCCACGTTGGTTTGGGGATCCTTCCCGTAGGGAACGCCGTCGAAACATCCCAGGCGCATACAGAGCATCACGCCGCTGCCCACCTCGGCCCGGATCTTGCCCAGCACGTTGCCGATCATGCGTAGCCGGTTTTCGAGCGGCCCGCCGTAGCGGCCTTCGCGGGTCTTGGCGCCGGTCAGCTCGCTCAACAGATACCCGTGAGTCACTTTCAGGTCGATGGCGCGGAATCCGGCTTGCACGGCCAGGCGGGCTGCCGCCGCGTAGGCGTCCTCCACGCGCTCCAGCTCGTCGTCGCCGATCACGGGGAACTCGGCCGGCGTTCCGCTCTTCCGGTCGATGAAGGGGTTGTGATAGGCGATCTGCTTCACCGGGACGGCGTAGCGGCCGGAATGAGTGAGCTGCACCGGCATCAGCAGATCGTCGGCCGATCCCCAGCGCGCGCGATGCTCCCGCAGAATCGCCTCCACCAGGCGGGCGTAATCGTCGACGTTGTCGCGCGTGATCCAGAGCTGGCGCGCGTTGGCGCGGCCGTCGTGGCGCACGGCGGTGGCTTCGAACCAGAGCAGCTTGGCGCCGCCCCGGGCAAAGCGGAGATAGCGCCGCCAGGTCAGCTCGTCCGGACGGCCATCCGGCGTGCTGTCGCAGCCTTCCATGGGATGGATCGCCAGGGAGTTGCCGGCCGTGAACCCTCCCACGGCGACTTTACGGCCCAACAGCCGGCTCACCTGGTTCCGGTCTGCCTCGAAGCGGACGCTCCCCGCGCCGGTGGTTTCAACCGCGCGTTGTAACTCGTCCAGGCTCCGGTACGTGAAGTGTTTCATCCGATTTTTTGTGCCGGGGCAACAGGCTGATCGCGATGGCCCCTGCCAGGGCTAGCCCGAAAATGGATCCCAGCGGCACGGGATAGCTCCCCACCACTTCGCGCAGGCGCGCAATGCCGTAGGGGAACCAGGTTTGGCCGATGGTGTCGGTGGGGAGAATGATGGCCATGGCGCGGGCCAGTGAATTGGCGCCGAATTGCTCGGCGGCCATGAGGGGAATCAGCATGTAGTCGGCGCCCATTCCGAAGCCGAACAGAATGGAGAACAAGTAGAGGGAGGTGGTGTCGGTGGGGGTCACCACCAGCAGCAGAGGGATGGTGCCGGCCACCAGGAAATAGGTGGCGGCCATCACGTATTTCTTGGGAAAGCGGTCGGCCAGCCAGCCCATCACCAGGCGGCCGCCGATGCTCGACCACAGGATGCACAGCGTGGCGTTGGCCATGGCGCTGTCCAGCGCCTGCTGATCGACGAAGCCCTGCTCTTTGAAGACAAACTTCATGTGCTGGTTGATCGAGCCGATCGAGCCGATGGAGCAGAAGCTGCCGATCACCAGCAGCCAGAAGGCGGGCCTGGAGAGCAGCGTGGCAAACGCCGCGGGCGGCTCCTGGGTCGAGGCCAGGTTGGCCGCCTCGCCGTCCGGGTATTGGCCGACGTCGACGGGCCGGTCCCGCATCACCAACAAGGCGATCGGCCAGGCCAGCAACATGAGGCCTCCGATGATCATCAGGGCGCCTTGAAAGCCGAAAGCGTCGGTTAGAGGCTTGCCGACAAATTTCACCGAGAGGCCGCCGAACAGCCCGACTCCCAGGTAGGTGATCCCCATCGCCTTGCCGCGATGCTTGCGGAACCACTGGGAGACGATCACCTGGTGGGGGATGGGCCCGGAGAAAATGTACCCCACCATGTAGAGAAACCACAGCGTGTAATACCAGGGCAGCGATCCGCCCATGGTTCCGAAGCCCAGAAAGGCGAGCGCGGTGAAGGCGGTGCCCACCACGATCAGCAGGCGCGGGCTGAAGCGGTGCACCAGCAGCGGCCCGACCCACAGAGTCAGGGTGGCGGCGATGGGAAAGCCCAGCGTGATGTCCGGCCGCGACCAGCCAAAAGTCTTCTGGTAGTAATCGTAGAAGAAGGGCATCCCGTA
Source organism: Acidobacteriota bacterium (assembly GCA_016178945.1). Lineage (GTDB taxonomy): Bacteria > Acidobacteriota > Terriglobia > Bryobacterales > Bryobacteraceae > JACOSH01. The sequence continues at coordinate 9,162 of JACOSH010000155.1, read as the reverse complement.
GTAGGGGATCCCCACCGAGATGCCGAACGTACAGAAAGCGGCGAGGCTGATCCACCACCCGTAGAAGGATTTCGGGCGCATAGCGACCCTTACTTATACCATGAACAAAGATGCCGGTAGACCAGCGACACCGGCAAGCCCACGACGTTGAAATAGCACCCTTCGACTCGGCCAATAAACTTCGAGGCCAGTCCCTGAATCGCATACGCGCCGGCTTTGTCCCGCGGCTCGCCGCTCGACACGTAAGCGGCGATCTCCTCTTCGCTCAGGCTCGCCACCCAGACTCGAGTGATTGCATGATCCAGCAGGGAGCGCACCCGGTCCCGCAGGCAGATTCCGGTGATGACCTCGTGCGCGCGAGATTCCAGCAGGCGCAGCATGCGGGCCGCGTCCGCATCGTCCGACGGCTTGCCCAGGATCTGGCCGTTCACCACCACCGCCGTGTCCGCGGCAAGTACTATCTCGCCGTCCACTACGGCCACTGCCCTGGCCTTCTGCCCGGCCAGGCGCAGGACGTACTCCCGAGGCGGCTCGCCGGACAGGGGCGTCTCATCGATCGGGCCCGAAAGGCGTCTTACAAAAGGGATTCCCGCCTGATTCAGAATCTCCGCCCGGCGCGGCGAGCCCGAGGCAAGCACCACCATCTTTCCAATGTAGCAGGGAGGTAGAGTTCATCCTTAGAACGTTGGTACTTCGGGTACGTGGAAGTTTTCCCAATTGGCTCCCAGCCTCCATGCCATTACACTGGTGCTTCATGAATATCCTGGTGGAAGAAGATGTCGTAGCAGTGGCGCCGCCTCGCGAGAGTCTGCTCAGCCTGCACGCGGCGACAACCGGCGCCGCACCGCCTCCCGCGCCGGAAGGGGCCTTCGTTCCGCCGGTTCCAGGGAGTCTGGACGACACCGGACTGCCGGCGTCCATGTTCGAGCAATTGATCCACAAGACGCTGCACTTCCGCGGCGAGGTACAGGGCCGCGACATGGCCAACTTCCTGGGGATCAAGTTCAGCCTGATCGAGCCGATCCTGGAGCTGCTGCGACGCCAGCGCCTGGTGGAGGTGAAGGGGTCGTCTTACCTGGGCGCGGTTTCTTCGCTCTACACGCTCACCGAAGCCGGGCGCGTGCGCGCCAGAGAGTACCTGGACACCAATCAGTATGTTGGGCCGGCGCCGGTGCCGATCGAGCAGTATGTCCGGGGCGTGCGCGCCCAGCGCCTCCAGACCGGATGGCTGAACAAAGAGAGCCTGGCCAAGGCGCTCGGCGGAATGGTGTTGACCCCGCAGTTGATCAGCCAGGTGGGTCCGGCCGTGAACTCGGGCAACTCGTTCCTGCTCTATGGACGGCCCGGCAACGGCAAGACCTACCTGGCCGAGTCGTTGTTCATGCTGGAGAGTTCTCCGATCTTCCTGCCCTACGCACTGGAATGCCAAGGCGTGATCATCAAGCTGTACGATCCGGTTTACCACCAGTTGCTGGAGAAGGCCGAGGACTCCTACACCTCGGTCTCCTTTGAGCCTCGCTATGACGGGCGCTGGGCCTACTGCCGCCGCCCCACCATCACGACCGGCGGCGAGCTCAGCCTGGACATGCTGGATCTGAAAATGAACCCGGTCAGCAAGACCTACGACGCGCCGTTCCAATTGAAGGCCAACAACGGCGTGTACCTCATCGACGACTGCGGGCGCCAGAAAGCCTCGCCGGCGGAGGTACTGAACCGCTGGATCGTGCCCATGGACCGGCGCGTGGATTTCCTGACTTTCCAGACCGGCGGAAAAGTGGAGATCCCGTTCGAGTGTTTTCTGATCTTCTCCACCAACCTCAAGCCCGAGCAGCTCGGGGACGAAGCGTTTCTGCGCCGTCTGCAATACAAGATGCTGGTGCGCAACCCGGATGAGTTCGAGTACGCCGAGATCTTTCGGCGGTTCTGCGTCAAGTGCAACCTGGCCTGCGACCAAGGACTGCTCGACCGCTTCATCGACAAGCACTACCGGAAGACCGGCCGCCCGATGCGGCGCTGCCAGCCGCGCGACGTCCTGTCGCACGCGGTGGACCTGATTCACTTCGAGCGGCGCCCAATGGAGCTGACCGACGAGGTGCTGGACCAGGCCTTCGAAAGCTGCTTCGTGGACACCAGCGAAGAAGCCTGACGGCGCGCCGGCGCGCAGTATAATCGGCAGCAGTGGACCAGCAGGATGGCGAGTCCGTCAAGAGCTTGGGCGACGCGGCCTATGGCCGGGCTCACTACCAGGAGGCGGCGGAGCAGTACCGCCGCGCCCTCGCGCTGTATCGAGAGACCGGCGATCAACTGGGCGAAGCCGGCTGCATCGAGTGCCTGGCCGATGTGGCCTATTGTCAGGCTTATTACGAGCAGGCGGCCGTGGCGTATCGCCGCGCGCTGCCCCTGTATCGCGGGATCGGCGCGCGCCTGGGAGAAGCCAACTGCGTGAAGGGCTTGGGCGATGTAGCCCGGATGCAGGCTCGCTTCGAGGAGGCCAGCGCCGCGTACCGCCGCGCGCTGCCCTTGTATCGGGAGATCGGCGCGCGCCTGGGAGAAGCCAACTGTGTCAAGAGCCTGGGCAATGTGGCGTTCACTCAGGCGCGCTTCGAGGAGGCGGCCAGCGAGTACCGCCGCGCGCTGGCCGCATATGCGGAGACCGGCGACCGGCTGGGCGAAGCCAACTGCATCAAGAGCATGGGAGACGTGGCGCGGATGCAGGCTCGATACCAGGAGGCGACCGTCGAGTACCACCGCGCGCTGTCCCTATACCACGAGATCGGCGCGCGTCTGGGAGAAGCCAACTGCCTGAAGTGCCTGGGCAACGTGGCGCTGAGCCAGGGCCGCCCCGAGGAGGCGGCCAGCGAGTACCGCCGCGCGCTGGGGTTGTATCGAGAGACCGGCGACCGGCTGGGCGAAGCTAACTGCGCAAAGAGCATGGGCGATGTGGCGCTGAGCCAGGCTCGCTTCGAGGAGTCGGCCACGGCGTACCGCCTCGCGCGGGTGTTGTATCGGGAGATCGGCGATCGGCTGGGCGAAGCCAACTGCCTGTTCGGGATCGGACAGTTGGCCAGCGCGACCGGCGACGCCGAGGCGGGTCGCGCCGCCTCCCGCGAAGCCGAGGCCGTCTACGCGGAGATTGGGATTCGGGGATATCATAGACCTCTATGAAGCGACGCCATTTTCTCTCCTCCTCATCCCTGGCCGCCGTGGGCGCGCTGGGATCGGCTTCCCCCGCCGCCGCCCAGGGCAAACGCGCCCTCATGAAGCTCGGCTGCCAGAGCGGCCCGACCACCGACAAGCGTCTGCAATTTTTCAAGCGTCACAGCGTCAACAACATTTGCGGCTATCCGGGCAAGGAGACCGATGCGCGCGGCTACCCCACCGTCGAAGAGCTCGTGCAGCTCCGCGAGCGCTGCGAAAAGCACGGCATCTCCTGCGACCTGCTGGCGCCGCCCTTCCTCGCCTCCAGCCACATCGACCGGACCAAGCTGGGCGCCGCCATCATGCTCGGGCAGAGCCCCCAGCGCGACCGCGAGATCGAGATGGTCCAGACCTGGATCAAGAACTGCGCCAAGGCCGGCATCCCGGCCATCAAGTACAACATGAGCATCCTGGGCGTGGTCCGCACTGAGCGCACGCCCGGCCGCGGCGGCACGACCTACTCGACCTGGCGTTTCAAGGAGGCGAAGCCCGTCACCCCCCTCACCAAGGCCGGCCCGGTCAACGCCGATGTCTACTGGGAGCGCATCGCCTACTTCCTCGACCGCGTGATCCCGGTCGCCAACGAGTTCAAGATCCGGATGGCCTGCCATCCCCACGACCCCGGCATGCCGCCCGAGGGCTACCAGGGCGTCGATACCGTGCTCGGCACCCCCGACGGCCTGAAGAAGTTCATCTCCATCCGCGAGAGCCCCTACCACGGCCTCAACTTCTGCCAGGGCACGGTGTCGGAGATGCTGCACGACCCCGGCAAGGAGATCTTCGACGTGATCCGCTACTTCGGCTCCCGCCAGAAGATCTTCAACGTGCACTTCCGCAACATCCGCGGCCGGCGCAACGACTTCCAGGAAGTCTACCCGGATGAAGGCGACATCGATTTCGTCCAGGCCATGAAGGTCTACAAGGAGGTCGGCTACCCCTACATGATGATGCCCGACCATGTCCCGCACCATCCGGACGATCCCAGCGGCGACCAGGCCTTTGCTTTTGCTTACGGCTATATCCGGGCGTTGATCCAAGCCGTGGCTTAAGACCGGCTACACTGGTCTTAGGAATGACCCACTTCCGCAACGAACCCACTACCGACTTCTCCGTGCCCGCCAACCGCCAGGCGATGCAGGCGGCGCTGGCCGCGGTGCGGGCGCATCTCGGGCGCGAATACGACCTGCTCATCGCCGGCGCGCGCCTCAAGACGGACGAAAAACTCCGCTCGGTGAATCCCTCCGATCCCCAGGAAGTGGCCGGCATTCACCAGAAGGCTACCCCGGCCATGGCGGCCACCGCGGTCGAATCCGCGCACTCCTACTTTGCCGAGTGGAGCCGCACCCCGGCCGGCGAGCGCATCCGCCTGCTGCGGCGGGCCGCGGCGCTGATCCGCGAGCGCAAGCTGGAGTGGGACGCCTGGCTGGTCTTTGAAGCCGGCAAGAGCTGGCCGGAAGCGGAAGCCGACGTTTGCGAAGCCATCGACTTTTGCGAGTATTATGCGTCGCAAATGGAGCGGCTGGCCGGGCCCCAGCCGGTGTCGCAATTGCCCGGCGAGAGGGACGAGATGCGCTACATCCCGCTGGGCGTGGGGCTGGTCATCCCGCCCTGGAATTTCCCCCTGGCGATCATGTGCGGGATGACGGCCGCCGCGCTGGTCACCGGCAACACCGTGGTGCTGAAGCCCTCCAGCGAGACCCCGACCATCGCGGCCCGCTTTGTCGACCTGCTCCTGGAAGCCGGCTTCCCCGACCGCTCCATCCACCTGGTGGTGGGCAGCGGCGCGGTGATCGGCGACCTGCTGGTCCAGCACCCCAAGACCCGCCTGGTGGCCTTCACGGGCTCCCGCGAGGTGGGTCTGCGCATCAACGAGCTGGCCGCCAGGCCGCAGCCGGGCCAGATCTGGATCAAGCGCGTGATCGCCGAGATGGGCGGCAAGGACGCCATCCTGGTGGACGGCGAGTGCAACCTGGACGCCGCGGTCGAGGGCGTGGCCGCATCCGCCTACGGCTACCAGGGCCAGAAGTGTTCGGCCTGCTCGCGCGCTATCGTCCACGAGAAGGTGTACGACCGGTTTCTGGAGAAGCTGCGGGCCCGGGTGGCCGCCATCGGCGTCGGCCCGGCCGAGGATCCGGCCCATTTCATGGGCCCGGTGATCAGCGCCGCGGCCAGGAAATCCATTTTGAACTACATCGAGATCGGCAAGACCGAAGGCCGCCTGATCGCGGGCGGCGGTCCGGCGGAAGGGGGCGGCTACTTCATCCAGCCCACCGTGATTGCCGACGTCGAGCCCAAGGCCAAGATCTTCCAGGAGGAGATCTTCGGCCCCGTTCTGGCGGTGTCCAAAGCGAGCGATTTCGAGGAGGCGCTGGACATGGCCAACGACACCGAGTACGGCCTCACCGGCGCCATCTTCTCCTCCGACCCCGCCCACATCGAGCAGGCGCGCGAGCGCTTTTTCGTCGGCAACCTCTACGTGAACCGCAAGTGCACCGGCGCCATGGTGGGCGTGCACCCCTTCGGCGGCTTCAATATGTCCGGCACCGACTCCAAAGCCGGAGGCCCGGACTATCTGCTGTTGTTCCTGCAAGCCAAGTCGATCGCCGAGAGAGTCGGGGGTGCGTAACGATCTTGGGGAAGAGGCGCCGGACCGCTCCTCACGGTCGCGGCTCTGTGCAACTGAGAAATAATCAGGTGTCGCACCGCTTGCTTACGCGCGCGGCTCTGGAAGTGCCGTCGTTGCAGCGCGAATGTTACAGAGCCGCGACCGTGAGGAAGCGGTTGCCGATATTTTTCACAGCTTCTTGCGCGCGCGGCTCTGTTCGCTTGATATGGAATTCGTCTTTCTAGTAGACGGCCGCTCGCTGCGCTGCATCTGACCGTTACCGACGTCGTGATGCCGGGCCTCTCGGGAGGCGATCTGGCCGTTCGCCTGGAAACCGTGCGTCCCGAGACGAAAGTGCCTTTCATGTCGGGCTACGCCGATCGGTCCGACATGCCCCAGGCTGACCCGGGCCGGCTGCTTCGCAAACCGTTCGCGCCCGCAACCCTCGCCGAGAGGGTGAGAGAGATCCTGCACCCCTGAGGGGGAGGAGCGGCGCTCCCAGAAATCCTCGAACCGTCCACTGAGTTTCGCGCAGCGCAGAGCGATGATTGGGTTCCACGCAGACCCGTTCGGCGGCGGCGCGTTGCACGTGGCCAGCGCTGACCTCCACCCCCCGCCAACTGGTGCAGCAGGCGCTACTCTCCTCGAAGCTCACCAGCGCCGCCGTGCTGCCGGTCATCTCCGCGGAGCGCGGTCGCGCGCTCCGGTCCCGCATGATCGGAACTATCGGCGAGCGGAACGGCGAGAAAGAGCACTTGTAAACACTGAACCAGCTTTGACGCCCAGACCCAATTTAGAGGGGGATGCCGACGCCCCCGGCGACTTGTCGTACGTGGAGGCACACTATCGTATGAAATTCACTCTCTCGGTTTCACTCGCTTTGATCGGTCTGCTCACGCCGGCCTACCCGCAGGATGGTCCGGGCTGCCGGGTCGATCCGGCCTCGCCGTCGATCGGCGCGGACATTCCTGAAACGTACTTCGGCCCGCCCCCGTCGACGGCGCAGAAGGAACTGATCGGGCCGCTTCAGTTGCTCACCGCGGGCCGTCTCGACGCGCGGGCCGGCACGCTCACCCTGCCGCTGTACCGCGGAAGGGTGCGACAGGGCAATCGGACCGTGTGGTACATCCTCACCGACACCACCGACGAAGGCAACGCCAAAGCCCTCGGCCTCAACTTCGCGCCCAAGCTGTTTTACGCGGCGGTCAGCGACAAGGCCGTTCGCACGGCCACGTTGCAGCGCGACGGCACGCTGTTGTTCGACGCCGGTTACGTCGATTTCTCGCCCGAGCGCCGCGTGACGCCGGGCCCGTCGAACCGCCCGTTCCCGCCGGCGCTGGCCGAGCCGGGCGCCATAGGCGACGACAACTACAGCCCGCTGGTGCGCATCACCAACGCCGGCAATCACATCTACAACGCGCCCATCGTGGCCGCCGGCGAGGACCCCGCGCAGTTCGTTATCGGCCCGACGTCCGCCCCGAATCCGAAGTTCGTGCACGACAATGTGCTGCGCATTAGCATCAACACGGCAAGCCCGTTCGCCTCGACCGTGACGATGCGGCTCACGCCAGGCTTCAGCTTTGCGCGCCCGGTGCTCTACCTGAGCACGGACGCGTCGGTCGCGCCCGTGGCCGCGCTCGAAGGCGCGACCCTCGCGCCCGGCCTCCAGGACATCGATCTGGGCAACGACGACAGCGCGTTCAGCGCGGTGGAGCGCCTCTTTCTGACGATCAACGGGCCCACCGGCTGCGAGAATCCGCAGCGCCAGGGCCTCTACAGCGCCCTGACCGACGGGCGCCCGCCGCTCAACGTGCTGGGTGGAATTCCCACCGTCGCCACCGACTACAGCCCACTGTGGGACGTCAACATGGGCGAGTGGACGCAAGCCGCCATCGACAGGGGTTACCGCTCGCGCGTGATCGAAGAGTTCCAGATCCTCGCGCTGGCCGCGGGTGGATTCATCACCGGTCCGAACGGCGGCAAGTACGGCTCGTCCGGATTCATCGTCAACTGCCCGATCGTCTTCCGGTTCCTGTAACATACCGCTTCGAGGGGCGGGTCTTCACGCCCGCCCCTCTAGTTGCATTGGTGATTGTGAAAAACGCCTTCCTGTCCATTCCCCTGCTCGCTCTCCAGCCCGCGACGGCTCAGGACATCTCCGGCGAGCGAATCCGCGCCCACGTCAAGTTCCTTTCGAGCAACCTGGCGGCTTCAACATGTCGGGCACCGATTCCAAGGCCGGCGGCCCGGACTATCTGCTGTTTTTTCTGGAAGCCAAGTTGATCGCCGAGAGAGTCGGGTTCTGAACCAATGAAGAGAGGAACCCCAGCCAACTATTTGACGAAGCGGGGCTTATGTCTTAGACTGGAAGCGACAATAGACGGCATCCCTAGTAATGAGTATGAAAACCTACAGTTTCAAAGTGGTTGTGGAACCCGACGAAGATTTCGATGGCAAGCCTTCTGGGTGGCATGCCTACTGCCCTGTTCTTGAAAGCCAAGGGGCATCAACGTGGGGGTCCACGGAGGCCCAAGCGCTCAAGAACATCAATGATGTCGTACACATGGTTGTGGAGAGCATGTTTGAGCACGGCGAGCACGTTCCGGAGGAACCTGCCGACCAGGTAGAAGTCAGCGTCGAACCTCGCGTAGCCGTCACGGTCTGATTCGTGGGCGTCAACTACGCACGGCTTCGCACCGTCTCCGCTCCCGACATTATTTCTGCCCTGATCCGCGACGGGTTCACGTTCGATCAGGGCGCGGGCTCCCACCAGATTTTTTGCCATCCTGACGGGCGGAGGGTCACTGTTCCTTTTCACGGCGGAAAGGCAACATTCAGGCGGAAGACACTTAAGAGTGTGATCGAGACGCAGGCCCACTGGACGGAGTCAGATCTGATGCGCCTCAAACTCGTCCGCTGAGGGCCAGAGCGGAGCGAGGGACAGTTGACAACCAACTTTGACCGTTTCTAAGATACAATGGTCTGTTCAACTTCAGCTTGCGCTCCGCCCACCCCCTGGAGCTCCGGCGGACGCGCGCACTTTCGAAGTGACTTCTTATGATTAAAGTCGAAGGCTTAACCAAGCGATACGCCCGCCACGTCGCGGTCAACGACATCTCGTTTGAAGTCGGCAAGGGCCAGATCGTCGGTTTCCTGGGTCCCAATGGGGCCGGGAAGACCACGACCATGCGCGTGCTGACTTGCTTTCTGCCCCCTACCCAGGGGCGGGTCGAGGTGGCCGGCTTCGATGTCATGCAAGACCCCCTGGAGGTCAAGAGACGAATCGGCTACCTGCCTGAAGCGCCGCCCCTCTATCCGGAGATGGAGGTGGTCGAGTACCTGACCTTCGTGGGCCGGCT
>JACOSH010000209.1 GCA_016178945.1 Acidobacteriota bacterium | reverse complement strand
TAGCTGGTGTCGCCTTCGTGATCGCCGGAGGTCCCGAAGGTGACGTCCAGCGGGCCGCCTGGCGCCTCGCCGGGACGCAGCTCGAGCGAAGCCTTCTCCGGGTCCAGCAGTGCCTGCCGCTCGCGGGCGTAGGCCTTGGACAGCAGCCGCTCATAGGGAATCTGCACGAAATCCTGGTCGCCCAAATACTTCTCGCGGTCGGCGAAGGCCAGCTTCAGCGCCTCGACGTTGGCATGGATGTAGGCGGCGCTATTGTGGCCCATGGCGCGGAGATCGTAATTCTCGAGAATATTCAGCGCCATCAGCTCGGAGGGGCCCTGGTTGGCCGAGGGATTCTTGTAGACGCGGTAGCCGCGGTAGTCGGTCCAGACCGGTTCCTCCACCTTGGCCGAATAGGAAGCGAAATCCTGATAGCGGAACAGCCCGCCGTTCTCCTCGGAAAAGCGGGCCATGGTGCGGGCAATGGAACCCTTGTAGAACTCGTCGCGCGCGGCCTTGAGGGCGGCGTGGCGGCCCTTGCGCCGGGCCTTCTTCTCCGCGTCCACGAGGGTTCGCAGGGTGCGGGCCAGGTCGGGATTGCGATACAGCTCGCCGGCGCGGAGCGCGCGTCCCTCGGGAAACAGGACGCGAACAGTGGTGGGGTACTTCTCAAAGCGCTTGCGCTCCTCTTCGCTCTGGTTTCGGGTGAGCGGGTAGCCGTTGGCGGCCAGGTCGATGGCCGGGGCCAGTACTTCCGCGAAGCTCCTGGTGCCCCAGCGGTCGAGCAGCAGGTACCAGGCGTCGAGCACGCCCGGCACGGTGCCGGCCAGCAGCCCTTCGTTGACGGGGAGCTTGCCGCCCTGGTGCTGTTTGTACCAGTCGATGGTGGCCAGGCGGGGCGCCGTACCCGCGGCGTTGATCGAGACCGCCTTCCTGGCCTTGGCGTCCCACACCAACAGCATCGCGTCGCCCGCCTGGAAGATCTGCTCGGCGGCGGCCACGGCGAGCGGATGCATGGCGGCCGCGGCCCAGTGCCGCCCCATCACCAGCGGCCGCATGATCGGGGACCGGCGGCCAGGCGGCTGGGCGGGCAACGCGGCGGCGAAGGCCAGAAGGAGGACGGAGGCGGCCGATGGACGCATTGTAAAGGTATAGTCCACCCCGCCACCGATTGCAACCGGGGGTAGGGAATCCGAGTGCCGTTTGGGCGCCAAGGACGGCAAGCCGACAGCCAAGCGGGCGGAGTACTTGGTAAAATACCAACACTGGTTGCGTGTAAGACGCCTCAGCAAGCTGTGGATCTGCTTCGGTATTGCCTCAAGGATGGGGAGGTCGTGCCGAGCAAGTACTTTCGGGAAAAACTTTCCAACGAGGGTCTTGCTTTCGAGGATGCATGGCTGGTGCGTTGTTGATCACGGTCTTCTCAGTGGAGTCGAGGAGGAAGACGGGGGGAAAGGGGAAATGAAACGGAAGCTGGAGTGGTTCGTGGGAGCTATCCGTTTTCGGAATGCGGATTGCCAAACGTCGTACTACAGGGCGTTGAACTAATTCGTTGCGGCAAATGCAAGAACGAAGATGCAATCATTCCTCGGGTCAACGGGTTGATGCGGATTGTGGCGCTGGCCGTAGTCAGCAAGCCATATCGCCTACGCGGCGAGGATGTACGGTTCCTGCGGAAATACCTGAAGACGACGAACGATGAGTTCGCCCGGTTGATTCATATCGACAAGACCAACCTGTCGAAATGGGAGAACAATCACGATAAGATCGGTCCGCAAAGCGACCGCCTGATCCGAGTCATGGCGGTGGCGCTCGGCGATGGCCTCCGTGAGGAGCTTGAGGGTGTGATCAAGTCGTTTCCACAGATTCAATCGAGCCGGTCGACTGTGCGTATTGACATGGATGCCGGCAAGGGGTCCTACCAGTACGTTTAGCGGCTAGTTCCGCGCGATAGTCATCGACGGAACCGGCGGCCCGGGCCCAACGAGCAGGAGTCCGGCAATTGCGCGATGGTGGCGGATCTGGTGGGAGACTATCGCGACGAAGTGGTCTGCACCACGCCCGGCGCGGTCTACGTGTACACCAACATCGAACCGGCCGGCCGGCGCGAAGTCACTCGCACGGCCAGCCGGGAATACCGGTTGTGGATGGCCCGCAACATGGGCGGCGGATATCCGAGCTATTTCGAGTGGGAAGCGGCGGAAAGCTCCGGTTCGAGCTCGGCTTCCCAGACGCCCTCAAAGTCGGCGAAGTAGGCCTCGACCGCGATCTCCGGATGCACCTGCTGGAGGAAGGCCGCGGCGGCGCGGAGTTCCCGGTGGTGGTGCTCGGCTTCGGCCTTCCGGTCGCCTTGAAATCCCCCGGCCAGGCCGCCATAGGCGCCACAGTCGGAATGCAGCATCAGGATCACGCGGCGCGTGCCGTGCAGGCGCATCGAGGTTTCGATCTGATCCAGCACAAACTGGCGGTCGGACTGCTGCTGGGGAGAAGCCAGGCACTTGGCGCCGCCGGCGATCTTGATCGGGTCGGAGCTGAGCACGCCGATTCTCTTCAGGAATTTGCGAAATCCCAGCTCGAAGCGGTTGTCGAAGCACCACACGATGGCCGCGTCGCAGCGGTACTTTTCCGCGGGGGCGTCAAAATGGAAAACCTTCCGCATGGGGGATCGACCTCTATAAGTCCAGTCTCGCACGCCGGATTTCAGGTTGCAACGCGCAGGGAAAGCGCATAGCATGATCGGGTGACAACGCCGCGGAGAGGTCCCAATGCGAAACGTTACTTCCTTCACGCTCGTCTTGTCCCTATGGCTGTTGCCGGTCAACAGCGCCGGCCAAACCAATATTCTGACCCAACACAACAATCCCCAGCGCACGGGCGCCAACACCGGTGAAACCCGCCTGACCACGCAGAATGTCAAGAGCGGGGATTTCGGGAAACTGTGGGAGTACCCGGTCCGCGGGCGCATCTATGCGCAGCCGCTTTATGTGACGATCGACCGGCCAGGGCCGAACCCTGTAACCCATATGGTGATTGTGGCCACCGCCGAGAACTGGGTCTACGCGTTCAGCGCGGACAGCAACAGCCCGGCTCCCCTTTGGCGCTTCGACGCCGGGTCAGCTAACGTGGCGCTCGCCGCCCGAGTGTACCTGGACGATGGCGGACAGAAGCATGGTCAAGACATCACGCCGACGGTCGGCATTATCGGGACGCCGGTGATCGACCTGGAAAACCTCACGATGTATTTCGTGGCCATGACCCAAGAGACGGGCCAAGACCGCTTCGCCCATACGCTGCATGCGATCGACATCACCAACGGCGTATCCAAAGGGAGGCAGCTCATCACCGGCAGCGTGGAGGGCGGCGGGACGTTCAACTCCCATCGTCAAAACCAGCGAGCCGCGCTCGCCCTGGTGAAGGATCCTGCGTTGGGGGACCGCGTTTACGTCGCCTGGAGCGGGTTCGGCGACATCCGGCCGTATGACGGATTCGTCATGAGCTATGGCACGATGAATTCTCCCAATCCCCTCAAGAAGCTGGCCCAGTTTCAGGTCGCCCGATTCAACCCGACCCTGGGCTCTCGTCACAAGCGCGGCGGGATCTGGCACAGCGGCGGCGGCCCGGCCATCGACGATCGGGGGAACGCCCTGTACGTGGTCACCGGCGACGGCGACAGCAGAAATAACCACGCGGGAAGGGACTTCGACAGCAGCACCGTGCGCCTGGATCTGGGCTTGCGGGTGCAAGACTACTATACCCCGTCCTATCAGAACTTCCTAAACGAAAACGATCTGGATCTAAGCGTGGCGGGTCCGATGATACCTGAGGATCAGCCAGACGCCCAGGGGCGCCCGGTGAAACTGCTGGTGCACGCCGGCAAGGCGGGCATCGTCTACGTGCTCAACCGCGACCGCCTGGGCAGGTTCCACGAGCACAGCAACGACATCATCCAGGAGCTCCAGGCATTTCCCACGGCCGACGATCTGGAGCATCAGATGGAGCCCAGCCACATCCACACCACGCCGGTGTACTGGCGGGCGCCCGACGGGGGGCGCGTCTACGTCGCTTCCGATTACAACCTGGGGATTCGCGCCCACCTGTTCCAGAACGAGAAACTCGGAACGCTTCCGGTGGCCTCCAACTTCTTTCCCCGCGCTCCCATCAGCCAGATGTCGCTGTCGAGCAACGGCAGCCAAGCCGGCACAGGCATCCTCTGGGCCATCAGCTCGCCAACCGGGTTGGTGGCCACCTACCCCGGCATCCTCTATGCCTTCGACGCCGAGACGCTGGAGATGATCTACAGCAGTGAGACTCACCCGTTTGACCGGTTGGGAGATTATCCGCGCTTCAATGCGCCGACCATCGCCGACGGAAAGGCGTTCGTTCCCACTTTCACCAACAAGCTGGTGGTCTATGGCCTGTGCTCGCGAGCCCCGGCGAACACGTGCCGTTGCAATGTGTGCCCTTAAGAGCCAGTACAAAGCTGTCAGCCCACAGCGGTCAGCGCTCAGGCGGCCGCCACGCGCGCTGCGTCAAACCGGACCTCCACGCAGGATCCGCTCCAGCGTCACGGCGGGGCAGACGCGGGTTCGAATATAGTCGGTCAGGGACGTCGCCACGCGGCGGACCTGTTTATCGACGGAGGGATCCAGACAGCGCCCCTGGCTGTCGAACGCCGCTTGCACATTGGGAATGGAGACGCCCAGCGGCAGCACGATGGCGCCGATGTGCGAGCAGACGCCGCGGAGCTGCTCGACGGACTTGATGGCCCCGATCGATCCGGCGGCGACACCCAGCAGGGCCACCGGCTTGCCCGCCAGCACCGAAGGGAAGCCCAGGTTCTCGATCACCAGCTTGATGACGCTGCTGAAGCTGCCGTGATATTCCGGCGTCGCCAGCACGACGCCGGTGGCGGCGGAGACCTCCGCTTGCAGTTTCCGGGTGACCTCCGAGTCCGGATCGGTTCCGGGCCAGGGCAGGCGCCAGGAAGCCGGATCAATTCGGGTGACCGTCAACTCCGGGTGTTTGGCGAACTCGTCCAGCACCAGCGCCAGGGCCTTGCTCGTGTAGTTTCCCGGCCGGACGCTGCCATTGATCGCGACAATCCGAATTCCATCGGGCGACATGTTGACCTCGCTCCACCCCTTGCCTTCCTCCACCGCGTTGTTCTATATTTTCCCACAGCCTCGCTCATGCCACGGCTCTTATTTGCGATTCTGCTGTTGATGGGCGGCTGTGCGTCCTACAAGATTCGCGCTCCGGCGTACACCGCGCCGGCGGCCCCGCCTCCGGCTTCTTTCGTTGCCGCCGCGGCCAAAGTCGACATTACGCCTCCGCCGGGTTTCCCGCTGGGAGGCCATTCCATCGCGGGCCGGATGGCGCGAGGCTATTGGACACGCCTGTACGCCCGGGCGTTTTTCTTCCGCGACACCGCCGGGCGCAGCCTGGCCCTGGTGACCTGCGACCTGTTTGCGATGCCGGCCGCCCTGCAGGCCGAGGTGGCCCGGCGCGTGGCGCGCGAAAATGTCCCGCTTTCACCGGACAGCCTCATCATTTCGGCTATCCACACGCATCACGGGCCGGGGAATTTCATGTCGTCGGCCGTCTACAATTTCGACGGCCTGATCCCGGGCTTCGATCCCGCGCTGTTCGACTTTCTGGCCGGGCGCATCGCCATGGCCGTGGTCCAGGCGGCGGAAGAGGCCGCGCGCTCCGCGTCGATCCCGCATCGCGTGGCGCTGCACACGGGCTTCGCGCTCAACATCCAGCGCAACCGCGCCCTGGATCCCTTCTTACGCAACCCGGCGGAGGAAAGGAACGCCCTGCTGGAGGATAGCCGCCGGGCCGGCATGACGTGCGCCGGCGGCGCGCCCGGCGACTGTCCCCGTTATCAGGGCGTCGACCCCACGCTGGTGGTGTTGGAAGTGCTCCGCCAGGAGAGGCGCATCGCGCTGCTCGCGTTCTTCGCCGTGCATCCCGAGGGCATGTCCCACGACAGCCCTCTCTACAGCTCCGACCTGGCGGGCCGGGCCATGACGCTGCTCGAACATGACCAACCCGCCGGCTCGCTGGTGGCCGGTTTCTTCAACGGCGCGGAAGGCGATGTTTCCCCCCGCTGGAAGAGCCAAGACCGCGAAGACGTCCTGAGATTCGGAGGGCTGCTGGCCGATTCCGTGCGGCGAGTCCTCCAGGCGTCCGGCCCATCCAGCGGCAGTCCGGAGATCCGGGCCGCCAGCGAGTCCTTCGCCGCCAATCCTGCCGGACCGGACACCCGCGAGTTCACGCGACCCGAAATCGGCGCCGCACAGTTCGGAGGCGCCGAGGACGGGCGCACGGCCTTCTACCCCTACGGCTGGCGCGGCGGTGTGGTCCGAAAAGGCTCGTCCGATCCCAAGATGCCCGCGCTCCAGGTTCACGACATCTTCCTTCTGAAGATCCTGAAGCCTTTTCTGGCCTCGCCTTCGAAGTTCCCAGCGGCCCTGCCGGTCTCCATCGCGCGGATCGGCCAACTCCTGACCGTCGGGGCGGTTCCCGTGGAGATGACCACCCTGATGGGCCGGCGCGTGCGCGCCTCCCTGGCTGCCGCTGAAAGCCCGCGCGAAGTGGTGCTGGCGGGGCTGGCCAACGAGTACCTCTCCTACACCACGACTCCGGAAGAGTACGATCTCCAGAACTACGAGGGCGCCTCCACCCTCTTCGGCAAACAGCAGGGCCCGGTGATCCAGCGCCTGCTGGCCAAGGTGTCTGCCAAACCGCCGCCGCAACTGCCTCAGGCGGTTCCGGCCGCCGCCTTCGACGCCGGCCCGAAAGTCACAGCCCGTTTCGGCCCGCGCTTCTTTGGCGAGCGCCGCAACTCGCCGGTGGAAGATCTGGAGGCGGTGATGCCGGACGCGCTGGGGCGCGTGGACGATCGCGCGCCACGCTTCGAATGGGACGAAAAGGCGGCCACCGACTGGGCTACCTCGGCGCGCAGTGTCACGATTCTCAAGGAGGACTCGGGTGCGTGGGCCGTGTTCGAAGAGGAAGACGGCGGGAATCTGCTGACCATCCTGATCGACGGCATCGACAAGCGCCACTGGGGAGCTGTTTGGCTGCCTCCAGCCGGGGCGGATCGCGCCGTGCGATACCGGTTCCGTGTTCAGACCCCGGAGCCTGGCGTGGTGAAGTGCTCGGAGCCTTTTCGTCCCGGCGATCCCGAGATCAAGTCCGCCCCGAGTTGCCCGGAGGTCCGATGAGCCGCCTGACAACCGCCGCGCTGGCGCTCCTTCTGTCCGGCTGCGCGCCCGGCCCGGTCGCGTACGTGGCTGTGCGCGAGGCCAGGTTCCGCAGCGAGGTCAAGGCGGCCGTCCCGCTTCCCTTGACCAGCGATTCCCGCGAGCGCCTGCTGAAGTTCCTGCGCGCGGGCGGCGACACGGACCGCATCGGCTCGGAAGACGTCGAGCCGGATGCCGCGAAACGCTATTTGCCGCTGCTGGATCTGCTGAGCGACCCGGCCAACCTGGCTCTGGAGAACCTCACCGAAAAGGGCACCTTCCAGCGCTGGTTCCCCGGACGCCGCATTCGCCAGGTGATCGACGCCCGCGAGGAGTCGCCGCCCGCCCTCGACCCGGTAGCGGTCACCGACGGCAAGTACTGGTGGATCTTCACCCATCACCAGAAAAAACTCTCGACGCTGCTGGTGGTGAAGGCGATCCCCCGCCAGATCCGCCGCTAAAGGCCATCCATGCATGATCGCCTGCTCGAGACGCTCCAATCGGTGGCCCAAGTCCGCCTGGTTGCCGCCCTCCGCGACGACCGGATCGGGTTTGCCGGCCCCAAGGACCTCCGCATCTTCATCCCCGACATTCACCTCATCAGCGAGAAACGGCAGAGAGAGGGCGGCTTCCTCTACTCCACCAACTACCCAGACCTGCTCACCCGGCTGGTCCTGGCGCTCACCCGCCTGAAAACCGAATGCGCGGAGGACGAATCGGCGCTGGTGTACCAGATCGGCGATTTCCTCGACTTGTGGCGCGAGTCGCCGGGACTCGACGACCAGCTCGATGCCGCCGCCGGAATCAAGGACGACCACGAGGATCTGGTGACGGCCCTGCTCGACCGCCGCCTCAAGACCCGCTTCCTTCTCGGCAACCACGACTTCGATCTGTACCGCTGGCCCGCATACGGCGCGTGGGAACGACGCTACTACCTGCCTGGAGTGTTGATGCTGCACGGCGACCTATTCGATTGGGTCGAGGCGCTGCCGGATCAGATCCAGGACGTCGTGGTCTTCCTGCTGTCCCCCAACGTGCCGCCCAACGACTATGCCCTGGGACAGATGAAGTCCCTCATCCGGCGGACTCACGCCGGCCGCAACTACCGCGCCTTCATCGGCAATCCGCGACCGGCCGCGCTGGGGGCGCTCGGAACCGTGGACGCCATCCCCGAGCGCTGGAACGTGCAGAGCCAGGGCAAGTTCTTCGACTCCGCTGCCCGATGCGCCGCTCAGGGCAAGGCCGACTATGGACTGGACCTCAAGGCGGTGGTCATCGGCCACACCCACCAGGCCCGCATCGTGGTCCGCGAGAACGCCGCCGGCGACTTCTTCGCGCTGGTGGACTGCGGGGCCTGGATCGAAGAGTGCATGGCCGACGGGGACTCCGCCCCCAGCCCCAACGCGCAGATCGCCGCCCTGTGCGCCAACGAGTTCCGAATCTATCAGCTTGCTCCGCGCTAGAACTGGTACTTCACGCCGGCAAACGCGTTGATTCCCGGCGAGTCGATCCCGGAGCCGTGCGAGCGGTAGTTGCGGTCCAGCAGGTTCAGGACCCCGAAGACCAGGCTCACCCGCTCACTGACCGGAGCGCCCCCGCGCAGGTCGAACGCCACCCAGCCCTTGCTGCTCGAAAACATCGGGACGCGGCTGTTGTCATTCAGGATGGTCACCCCGTTGATGGTCGCGCCGATGGGGAGCACGCGGTTCTGGATCTGGAGCAGCGTCTCGCCGGTGGGCGTGAACACCGCGCCCGAGCGGTAGCGGCCGGCCAGAGCGCCATTGAAGAAGGTGGCGATATCGGTGCGCCGGCGCGAGGCGCCGATGCGCTCGTCGTCCAGATCGCCGCCATAAACGCGGTACTGCGGCCCGGCGAAGCTGGACAGAAACTCCGCCCACATCCGCCTGCCCGAAGGCACGTAGCGCAGCCCCAGCAGACCGGCCTGGGGCGGCAGCCGGCGCACCGGCCGGTCC
Organism: Acidobacteriota bacterium; assembly: GCA_016178945.1. GTDB lineage: Bacteria > Acidobacteriota > Terriglobia > Bryobacterales > Bryobacteraceae > JACOSH01. The sequence goes on along the minus strand of JACOSH010000209.1, from coordinate 12,565 downwards.
GGATACAGGTCGCGTCCGTTGATCCAGCTATAGCCGCCGTGAACGGTCCAGCGGGCCGAAGCCTGAAAGCGGAAGGTGCTCTCGATGCCGTAATACTTGGTTTCTCCGTCATTGACGAAGGTCTTGACAGCCCTCGGGTCGAGACCGGTGGCCACCGTGAGGAGGCCCTCTTTGCGCTGGTCGGAGGATTGCGGGATCGGCGTGACCAGCGCTCCCCCCAACGCACCGGGCGCCTGGCCGATCGGGAACAGCAGCGTGCGGCGGACGATGGGGTCGTGAAATTCGGCGTCAAACACCTGCACGCGGCCATAGAAGCGGCGGGTGTGCAGGGTGATCCCGGCTTCGTAGTTGTTCAGCGTCTCGGAGGCCAGCTTGCTCACCAGCCGGCCCGCCGAAGTGGCGTTCTCGGCCGAGCTGATGCCCATCACCGCCCCCAGCGCCACCGCCTGCTCGGCGGGGATCTCGTAGCCCAGGCCGCTCAAGCCGACGCCGCCCAGGTCGCTCACGTTGGGCGCGCGGAATCCACGTCCGGCCAGCACGTGCAATCCGATGTTGCGATGCGCCTGCCAGGCCAGACTGGTGTGGAAGGTCGCGTCGCGGAAGGTCTGATTTGAGTCGGCGACGCCCAAGGGCTTGCCAGCCGCGTCGAGATTGCGGCCGGCGAAGGCCTGGAAGTTCACGTTGGTGAATCGACCGCCCACGATGGCGCGCAGCTTGTTGCGAACCACCTCGGTCATGTTCTGGAAGAACAGCCCGCCGGTCCGGTAGCGCGATCCATCCGGGAACACGGCGCGGGTCTGGACGGTCTTTCCGGTCGGCGGATCGTCCTCGAAGCGGGTCGCGGTGACCCGTTCCTGGTACAGCTCGCCGCCGAACACCTGGGCGTGGCGCGTGCCCCAATGCGTGGTGGCTTGCAGGGTGTATCCGTTGACGTTGACCCGATTGTCTTCCCGGCTGATGACATCGCTGAACCGCATCGCCTGGCGAATCTGGCCGTCCGATTGTCTGTTAAACGACAGGGTGCCGGTTAGCGCGTCCAGGAAGCCCAGCCGCAGTTTTTCGTAGCGGCCATACGCAAACTGGCCGCCCTGGGGGTCGAACAAGGCCTGAAGACGGCCCAATCCGCCTTGCATGTCGCGATAGCCGCGCAGTCCGGCCAGCTCGTTCCGCTGATACCAGAAGGTGAGGGTCTGGCTGGGAGTGAGCCGCGCGGCCACCTTGGTATGCCCGCCGTACTGGCTGAAGGCCGAATCCTGCATGCGGTCGCCCACCAGATCGCGCACCTGGCCGGTCGAGAGCCCGAAGTAGCGGCGAAACACGTTGTGGGAATCCACTCCCCCGCCGGCGCGCAGGTCGTTGTGGCGGCGCGCGTTGCCGCCCACCAGCAGCCAGAAGCGGTCATTGGCGATGGCGAGCTGTCCCTTGGTCGCGCCGGAGAAGTCGGCCGAGGCGGCGAACAGACCCAGGTCGCCTTTTACGGTGAGATGGCGGTCGGCGCCGAAGCGCGGCTGCTGCGTCATCACGCTGATCGTTCCGCCGAGCGAATCGCTGCCGTAAGCGGCGGAACTCGGCCCCAGCGTCACTTCCAGCCGCTCGGCCTGCGAGGGGTCGATGAAGGCCAGATACTGATTCGGGCCGGAGCGAAAGATGCCGGTGTTAAAGCGCAGCCCGTCGAGCAGGATCAGGGTCTGGTAGCCGGTCAGGCCGCGCAGGAACGGGGACGCGTGGCCATACGTGCTCTGCTGGGCGACCACGCCGGGAGCGCTCTCCAGCGCCGCCGCCAGCGTGGGCAGGGGCCGGCTGGCCAGCTCGTCGGGGTTTTTCACGCTCACCACGTAGGGCGAATTCCTCACGTCCTCGACCGAACCGCGGCTGGCCGTGACGGTGACCTCGGTGGTCACCGCGGCCACGTCCAGCTCAATGCGCAAGGGCGCAACCCCGGCGGCGGTTACCACGAGTGGAGCCTGCTCGGGGGTGAAGCCCGGGGCCTCGACACGCAAGACGTAGGCGCCAACTGGCAGACCGCTGAAACTGAAATCACCGTTTGCGCCCGGGCGGGCCTCAATCAAGACAGTTCCGCCGGCGCTGTCGACAAACAAGTGAGCGCCGGGAATGGGACCGCCGGAGCGGTCAAAGACCCCGCCGGCGATTCTCCCGTTCGGGCTGCCGGACGCCAGCGCCCCTGCCGCCAGGAGAATCAAGACCTTTTGAACCCTAGACATAAACAAGGAGTTGCTCGGGCGGACTACTTCGTTGAAGCGGGTTGCAACTCTCGGGCCGTCCGGCTATGTCCATGCTCTGTGTATTATGGCCCCCTGGTCAGGCTCTGTAAGATCCAATAGCTTGGCATTATGTCTCCAGGTTGCGGACAAAGTCGTATGTCCGGCGGCACTGTTGACGGATGAGTCCTACGGGTTGGCAACCGACAATGCCGCAGGCTTGAACGTCCAGGTTGCTCCCTGGTCGGAGCGGAGCCGGGTCTTTGGGTAAATCTCCCCCGCCGCTGAGAACATGTGAGTCATTTTCAGCTTCAGGGCCGTTCCCCGGGACGGCGCTATCAACGCTTCGGCCATTAGGCGCAGGAACTGGGACCCGGGCAGCCGTTTGCCATCGATTGTCACCCAGGACGGAACCATATTGTTTGGCATCGTTTGCCAGGTCTGATCGTTGAGCCGGTCCACCAGCCCCGAACAGACTTTGGCGACGGCCCCGGCAGTAACCTCGCCGTGAGCGGGCCCACGGTACCCGTGCGTTTCAACAGGCCCGTAGATCTTGGTGACGCGAACGCTGTCAGGCAGCTTGCCCGTGAGGTGTTTCTCGGCCAGAGCGTTGGCGAGCGCGACGAACAGATCGGCCAGCGACAGATAGTGTTCGCCCGCCCGAACGTAGTTCACCAGGTAGGTGTCGTTTCCCAAGAGCTTGACCAGGTCGTCCACGGCCTTTACCAAGGCGGCCATGGGAACGCTGAAACCTACGCTGGGGGTTGTCATTTCCCTTAGATCGCGACTGGAAACAAAACGGCTTCCGGGGTTGGCCGGAAAAAACTCTTCCACCACCCACTTCATCAGAGCTTCTTCCCTGAAGTAGGCGGCATCGACCTCTTCAAGCTTCCGCCAAGCGTATTCGCGCAACCTGGGATTCTCAGGATGGTTGTAGGCATATTTCAGGGGGGGATCAAACCCCGGCTGGAAATAGGCCTTGGGACTTGCAAGCTCAACGTGAACGATGCGCACATGAGACCGATCCATCTTCTCGAGTACCGCCTTCAGCGCTTCCGGCCCCTCCTGACCCAGCACCAACCGGATAGCGCTGTCGCTGGTCTCGGAAGATCGAAGCACGTTGTCCTGCCAGTTGAGTTCCGGAGAGGAGAGGGGAAGCGGGGCCATCTGGTAGCCGAAGCTCTCGGCTGACGGGCGATATCCGTGGATGTTCCTTGCAGGATCCGGATCGGGCACTCCAAACATGATGGCCTTGGTGGTGTGCCGGGTGATAGCGTGCACATACTCCGAGTCTCCTCCCAGCTCTTCGGTAACCCCGGTAATGCAAGCGACCTCTCCGAAGACTTCCTGCGTCCGCTTCAGGCCACCGGCGATGCCCGGCAGGAGCAGGCCTGAAAGATCGCGTGCTTCGGTGAGAAACTTCTCCGCCGCGTCGAAGCGGAGCGTCCATCGTTCCTCGGAAGTATTGGCCTTGGGCAAGTCCGCGCGGGCGCGGCGCTGATAGGTGGGTTCGTCGGTCCCATCGTATCCGATCTCGATGGAGCCGTTCCGGACGTACTCCAGCACGAAATCCTTGATCCCGCTCTTCGGGTTTCGGTCCGAAAGGGCCTGGGTCAATGAGCCCGAAAGCAGCACCGTCGCGGATGCCTTAAACTCGGGACGCAGCCTGCGATACCTCTGCGCCAGGGGCGCCGTACGATGGAGGCGATCCTCGCTGACCTCGATGTTCACGTGGTCGGTATTTCGGCTGTAGAGGTAGATGTACACCGGCTGCTTGGGAGCAGCCTCGGATGTGGCCGCCCGTCCGAACAGTCCGAACAGCAGGGTCAGAATACTCAAAGCAGGAATTCGAGTCATGTCATGGTCCTCCAAGTTAACGCGAAGTTCACACTGGCAATTCAGAGACCGTGAGACGGTCCGGCCGCCGAGGCTGTGGTTCATCCTGCACAACAAAAACCCAGGCCGGGCGGGCTCTTGGCGTCGCCCGCCGGCCTGGATATGAACACTCAAGTTTTCGATCCAGCTTAGCTGGTTATCTACCGGGCTGATTCGGGATCGTCGCCTTCGCCTCGTTAGACTGGCAGATGGGGGTTCCCGTGACACCCAGCGGTTTTAGCACGTAGTAATACGTCTGTCCGTTGACCAGACCGGTTGTGTCGGAGAAGGTGTTGCCGGTCGAGTTGCCAATCTTGGTGTACGGTCCCCCGGAGGCCGTAGCGCGAAAGACATCGTAGCTGGTGGCGCCGTTGATTGCCGTCCAGGTCAAATCCACGCGAGCGGGAGCGCCGCTTCTGCCCTGCGTGCCTCTGGCCGCCAGATCCGTAACGCACTGGATGAACACGGTTCGACGGAGCATGATGATCGACCAACCCGTTTCAAACGGAAAGTGGCCGCCATAGTAGCTGTGTCCCGACCAGAAACCGGCGGGATCCTGCCGGTTCACCAGCGTTCTGGCCACGCCATCGGTGGGATCTCCGGCCGTGACTTCGGCTGCGTACCAGTCTAAATCGGGCACGCCGAGCGTTTGGGAATGCAGCGACGTGATCGGAGTCAGGACGCCGCCGGGGTCATGCAGCAGCATCGCCTTGGTAAACGAGAACAGCCCGTAGGTGTAAAACTTCGGAGCCTGAGTCGCCTTGCAGGCAAAGTCGGTTGGATTGCAGCCCCCCGCCGTGTTTCCGAAGTTGTCCCGCATAAAGGTTTCGGCCTTGTCCCAATGGGCATCGCCGCGACCCTGGCCATTCATGGCCATCTGGACCATGCCGGAGGGGGTGTCGGCGTAGGGTCCCCAGATCGGGCTTGAACTGGTGTATCCGAACACACCGTTCGCGGCATTCTGGCTGAAGTTGACCCAAACCTTGTTCGCGTCATACGCGAGCGTGGGTACGATGGAGCCAAACCCACGAACTGCGGCGATGATTCCGATCGCCGCCCACTGAGCCGCCGAGTTGTCCGGAAAGTCCCCACAGTTGTAGCGCCATGATCCCCCCTGCACTTGAGCATACTGGCAGTTGAGATAGGCATCAACCATGTCTTGGACAATATCTTTGTAGGACCGGTTGATGACGTTGGCCACGCCCGTGATCGCCACGGCGTTGGGAGTCCCCGAAGCTACGATCGCATCGATGAACTGTCCGCCCTGGTAGAAGGCGGGAAAGTTTTGACTTGAGGCGGCATAGATGCCAATTCCATTCCCATTGCCGTCCGGATTCAGAATAGGATTGCCCGCGACGCTAAAGACCGTGTGCGGTCCGATCCCTACCGGCGTCAACTGGGTGAATAGAGTATGCATGCCACGCGCCACCGTCTCGGTATAGGGGTTACTGGCAGCTCCCGACTCCAGGTGCCCGTTCACCTCAAAGGCCTGGAGGTTCGACGCATTGATGGCCGTAGAACCACTAATATTGTCGCAGGCAGCACCGCAACCCCCTTGCCAGTTGCCGTGATCCACCACCCCGATCGTGCTTCGATTCATGGTCTTGTGCAGATACCACAGCCCTTCATCGATGGCCACGTTGGTTTCGGTCTTCAGGTTTTTTGCCCGCATCGCGACCTGATATGTCGCGCTGCCGGACTGGTTCAGGTTGGTGTCGGTAACCATCAGGGTCGCCGTGAATATGGTGTTGATCGCCCCCACGTAAAGGTGGGTCGTTGAAACGTCGAACCTGTTCGTAACAGTAAACATGGCGTCCGGGCTGCCGTCTCCGAAAACCCATTTTGCCTGGATGTTCGGCCCCTGCACGCTTGACGTTCCTTTGAGAGTGATGGTCTTGCCCGCAAAGGTGTCGTGGGGGATCGCAGGGTTGCTGGGGTCAAACGGGACGGTTTTCACCACCGGCTGTGACAGGCCCAGGGGCGCCAGCGCAAGCCAAGCCCCAACAAGACTGCCACTCCACGCAAACCGATTCAGAGTTTTCATATTTTGCACTTTACCTCCAGAAAATTGAACTTCTCGGCTGCGGTCTTCCCTCGGGTTCATACTTGAGGGATCGTGCCGGCTTGCTCATGGCCGCGCACTGAAACTGATGCTGGTTAACGGGTCAAAGACCTCCGTCGCCAGACCGACACGCCGATCAGCAATGTGCCCAGCATCAGCAAGGAACTTGGCTCCGGGACCCCGGTCTGCTGGATTGAAATGCCACCCTGCAGATACAGATTCGCCGGCGTGGTCAAATCATCGGTCTGGGTCTGCTGGAGGTAGAAACCACTCAGCGGCGCAACGTGCGACGTGGTGAGGGTAATCACGGCCAACTGATTCGCGGCCAGCACGAAGTTGAATCCCATGCCCATGGATACGTCGTTGTTGCAGGTCGGGTCCACGGGCCCGCCACCGTTCGCACCGCAATTGTTCAAAAAATTGCTCTTGGTGCCGGGTACGTGGTTGGTGTTGTCGAAGGCATTGGCCGCATGGTTGGCGAAGATGGTCCCAAACCGGTTCAGGTCGGCCCCAAGCCCCGGCTCGTCGATCTGCCACGTCATACCCGCGGACGGCACACCGATGGCCGCGCCGTACTCGTTGAAGAATGGAACGTGAAGCTGGTAGTCGACGAACAAATCAAAAAAGTAGCTCCCCCCCACTCCCGGATTGAACGTGAATGTAAGCGTTCCAAGCCCGTTGGCGTTAAAGCCGTTGGTCAACCCGGGAAGCACAAAAACTGGCCCTCCAAAGTCGGTCGTCACCCCATTGACATTGAAGGTGATCTCTTGAAGCGTCGTCAAATCCGCCCAAGCCGTTGGCAGACCGAGACCTACAACTGCCATTACGCATATAGCTCGTAATACCTTTCTCACAGTCCCTCCTTGCACCCCATCCGCCGTGTGACGCACGTTCTCCTAACCGGGATGCGACGATGGCCATGCAATCGAGGTTCCACTTCTGGTCCTTATTGGTTTGCTCCAGATCGAGCCTGACGCTGGTCGCTGAGGTATCATTCCAGCCCACGTTGTAGGATCGTTGGAGAAGTAATAGGACTTCTTCCAACTGGGGCCGGGTCAGTCCAGCGGCACACAGGGGTCAGCGACGCTCACGCCGGGCCTTCTGGTCTTCAAGACTGCGCAGCCACTCTACTTGGCGTCCGGCCTCTTCATTCAGGCCCAGACGCTGGCAGACCTTGAGCAGCAGCGTCCTGGGAGCCGGCAATTGAGGGGCGATTTGAACCGCCCGCCCAGCTTCTCTCAGGGCCTCCTCCATCCTTCCAAGCTGGTAAAGGATCCGGCCTTTCCAGAAGTGTGCCATGGCGTTTTCAGCACCCACTGCAAGAGCTTCATCGGCCTGATGCCGCGCCGCTTCCAGGCGGCCGCTCTCGTACAACACTTGTACATAGCTCAATAACACGTCGAGGTTCTTCGCGGTCGAGGGATCCGCCAGGAGTTCCAAGCACGCCGCCTCGGCCTCCTGCGTGCGGGCCAGTCGCATGAGGGAAACCGCGCGTTGGATCTTGACGGTCTTGTTGGCGGGCTGGAGGGCCAACGCCTTGTCGAGCGACTGCAAAGCGGAGCCGTAATACCCGTTGTGGTACAGGAGGGACCCCAGGAGGCGCCAGCTCTCCCCGTCTCTGGGAGCTGATCGAGTCAGATCCCTCAGTAGTTTCTCTGCTTCAAAGAATTGGTTGAGTTCTTGCAACGCCTCTGCCATGGCACGCCGCAGGTCCCGGTCCGGCAGCATCTGAACGGCGCGGCTCAAGTAGGTCATCGCTTCCGCCGGCCGGTGCATCGCCACCAGGACCTTTCCCAGGCCGCCCAGCAAAGCACCGTCCCCAGGGGAACTTTGCAGCAGCGCGTGGTACAGGGTGGCTGCCTCGACGAAGCGCCCCTCCGCGTAGGCTTTGGCCGCAGCCGTTTGATCGGCCGCAGCCAGGGCGGACAACAGCAGCAGCGTGACCAGCATCAGGCGGAATCCTATCAAAGTGGAGACAAAAGTGCACGCCATTCACCAAACAGCAGTCGGGATACCTTAGGGCCGCATGTCGAAAAGTGGCACAAGCGCGGAGAACCAGGTACCCTATCTAAGGAGCTAGATATGCGGCGCTTCCTGTTTCTGACGGTTCTTTGCGGGATGGGGTCGTTGCCGGCTCAGCTCACCACTGGCGCGATCTCTGGCTATGTCCTGGACCCCAGCGGTAGGGCTATCGCGAACGCCGAAGTCGTCGCGTCCGACCCTGCTCGCGCCTTGCACTGGACGGCCGTCACCGACGCCACGGGCCTCTATCGGTTCGTGGAGCTTGCGCCGGCCGCCTATGAGCTGACCGCTTCGGCGCCCGCGATGGAGAAGGCGACCGTCCGGGGGGTCACGCTGGCCGTCGACTCTCGCCGGGTGTTGGACTTCCATCTACAGGTCGCGGGAAAGAAGGAGGCCGTGGACGTCACCGGCTCGCTACAGCCGGTCGATTCGCAGGCCTCGGAGCTGGGGACCGTCTTCGACCGCGGCCGCATCGAGAGTCTGCCGCTGAACCGTCGCGATTTTCTACAGCTCGCGCTGCTGACGCCCGGCGTCCTGGCTCCGGTGGAGGACTCCGAACTCTCCTCGCGAGGCTCTGTCGCCATGCACGCCAACGGCGGACGCGAAGAGTACAACAACTTCCTCCTGGATGGGGTGGACAACAACGACCCCAACGTCAACCGGTACGTCCTGCAGCCGTCGGTGGATACGGTCCAGGAATTCAAGATCTCGACGAATAGCTACAGCGCCGAATACGGTCGCAGCGGCGCCGGCCAGGTGAGCGTCATCACCCGCCGGGGCGCCAACGACTTCCACGGTTTCGCCTATGAATACCTGCGCAACCGGGAGATGGACGCGCGAAACTTCTTCGCCGGCGCGGCGCCCCAATTCCAGCGCAACCAGTTCGGCGCAGGGGCCGGCGGCCCGATCCTGAAGAACCGCTCCTTCTTTTTTGCCAACCTGGACTTGCTGCGTGAGCGCCGCGGGCTCAGCCGGCTGGCCTCCGTTCCCACTCCAGAGCTGCGGCGGGGCAACTTGGCCAGCCTCGGCAGCCCTGTGGTCGACCCCTTCAGCCGTGCGCCGTTTCCTGGAGGTGTGATTCCGTCCAACCGCATCTCGCCGGTCGCCTTGCGGGTCCTGACGCTGTTTCCCCTTCCCAACCGGCCCGGCCTCTCCGGCAACTACCTGCCGAATCCGGTGCAGCGGGAGGATCAGAGCATGGCCAACGTCCGGGTTGACCACCAGTTGAGCGGCAAAGATCAGCTCAGTTTTCGATACAGCTTCGGGCTGTTCGATTCTTTTGAGCCGTATGCCGAGGACACCGCGACCATCCCCGGCTTCGGCAACTTTGTGCGCGACCCCGGACACAACGCCATGATTCACCACCAGCGGGTGATCTCGCCGCGCACCGTCCAGTCGCTGCGGCTGGGCTTCGGCCGGTTCTCGCGCGCGATCCTGCCGGAGAACCACCTGACCGACGCCGGTAAGGTCCTGGGCGTCGACTGGCTGCGACTGCCGCCGCTGGACTTCGGCTTTCCGGTCTTCAACGTGGCCGGATTTTCGCGCATCGGCGACGCCACCACATTGCCCATCGTCCGCCATACCAACACCTACCAGCTCATCGAAGGCCTGTCGCTGGTGCGCGGAAATCATGTCTACCGGGTGGGCGGCGAAGTGCGTCATCTCCAGTTGAACGGCATCCTGGACCTGCTGACGCGGGGATCGCTGTCCTTTTCCGGCGTGCTGTCCAATTCCGGGATCAGCGACCTGTTGCTTGGGCTACCGTCGTTCGGCCTCCAGGCGCAGTCCGACAATCCCCAGACCCTGCGCTCGACTTCTTACAACCTCTATTTCCAGGATGACTGGAAGCTTCGCCCTTCGTTCACCCTCAATCTTGGGATGCGCTACGAGTACAACACCCCTCCCACCGATCCGACGAACCGTATGTCCACGCTGAATTCCCGGACGGGCAGAGTCGTCCGCGCCGGAACCGAAGGCACGTCGCGCTCCGGCATCCACGCCGACCACAATAACTTAGCGCCCCGGCTGGGGTTCGCCTGGACCCCTACCCGCGACTTGGTGATCCGCGGCGGCTATGGCCTATACTTCGATTCGGGGATGTTCGTCGTGAATTCCGCCCAGTATTTCAATCCGCCGCAATTCAACCTGCGGATCTTCTTCCCCACCCAGACCTCTCTGCTGACGCTGCAGGATCCCTTCCCCGCCCGCGGCGGCATCACGCCTCCGCCGTCGCTGAACATCCTGAGCCCCGACGTGACCGGCGCCTATATGCAGCACTGGAACTTGAGCCTCCAGCATCCGGTAAAGACGCTGGGCGTGCTGAACCTGTCCTACGCGGGATCCAAGGGGACGCACCTGATTCACTCCCGTGACACCAATCAGCCCGCGCCGGCCCCCGGGGACGTGCAGGCCCGCCGACCGAACCCCGCCTACGGGGGGATCTTCTTCGTGGAAAGCGGCGCCAATTCCAGCTTTCACTCGCTGCAGGCCAGCTTCAATCGCCCGTTGGCGCGGAGTCTGTCGCTGTGGACGGCCTATACGTTTTCCAAGTCGATTGACGACACCTCCGCCTTCCTGGGCACCAAGGCCGACAAGAACTTCCCGCAGGACAGCCGCAACTACGCCGCCGAGCGCGGCCTGTCCAGCTTCGACGTGCGCCACCGCCTCACCCTGGCCCACACCTACGCGCTGCCTCGCACGCATTGGCTGACCAAGAACGTGGAGCTGCGCGGAATTACCACGCTGCAATCCGGACAGCCGTTCACTCCCATCCTGCGCTTCGACAACAGCAACACCGGCAATACGGGCGGCAATCTCGGATCGGACCGGCCCAATCTGCTGCGCGATCCGGCTCTGTCCCAGCGCAGCCCCGATCGCTGGTTTGATCCGCGCGCCTTTGCCATTCCGGCCCGGTACACGTTCGGTTCGGCGGGGAGGAACATCGTGCGCGGCCCCGGACTGTTCGCCATGGATCTCTCGCTGGCCCGGCGTTTCCCGCTCCGCGAGAACAGCGCGCTGGCCTTCGAGGCCCAGGCGTTCAATCTCCTGCACCGCGCCAATTTCGAGTTGCCCGAGCTGCTGGCCGACGAGCCCACCACGTTCGGCCGGATTTTTGCCGCCAAAGCGCCGCGCCAGTTGCAGTTCTCGCTTCGCTTGACGTTTTGATCATGCGGCGAACTTTGGTTCTGCTGGTTGCCGGTTTTCTGCCCCTTTCGGCGGCGGAGATTCCCAAGACCTGGGACGACGCCGACCTGATCGGCTACCGCCTCCCGCTGGCGGGCTTGGGCAAACCGCCCACGCTGATCACGGCTCGCGAATACTACGCGCTGCCGGAGACGAATCTCAAGACCTATCCGGTCTACGTGCCGGACAAAGAGCCTCCCGGCTACCTGGACTGGCTGAAGCAGCAGGAGCCGCAGCCCCTGGTCGACGTCAGCAAACTGAAGACCGAGGCGGACTGGATCGCCGCGGGCCGCGAGGTCTTCTACGGGCGCGAGCTGCCCCGCTTCACCGGCAGCGAGCATAACCTGCAAATGATCCGCAATCCCCGGGTGCTGGCCGCCTATCGCCTGCAGACCAGTAAGGAAGGCGTGCTGATGGGATTGCGGTACGTGGTCCGCGAGAAAGGCAAGGTCGAGCTGGGCACCGATACCTGCTCGATGTGCCATGTGCAGGTGCACGCCACGGGCGAGATCATCGAAGGTCCCGCCAACGTCTACACGCCCTTCGGCCCGCTCATGGGCGACCTGACGCGCCGCTACGCCGCAATGGGTCCGGAGATGCTCGAGGAGCGGCGCCGCAGGCACATGCGCGAGGACTATCGCGTCCCCTTCCTGAAAGACGATCCCAACCTGCGGATCGCCAGCCTGCCGGCGGAAGACATCGCGCGGCTCTACGACGCCCGTCCGCTGGGGGTGCACGGCCGCACCGGCGCCAGTCTGGCCTATCCGGTCAAGATCGCCAATCTCATCGGCATCCGGGATCTGCGCTACTTTGACCGCACCGGCACGGCGCGCCATCGCACCATTCGCGACCTGATGCGGTACGCCGCGCTGGTCGGCGACGTGGTCGACGCGCTGACCCGGTTCGGAGAGGGCCCGGAGGCGGGCTTGAAGCCGGAGCACATGTGCTTGGGCGCCGGCAGCCGGCGCACGCCCGACGCGCTGCTGTACGCGCTGGCCACTTATATCTACTCGCTCCAGCCGCCCCGGAATCCCAACCCGGTCAACGAGCGGTCGCGCCTGGGGGCTGAGGTATTCCGCAAGGCAGGCTGCGTGAACTGCCACGTGCCTCCGCTCTACACCAACAATAAGCTGACGCTGGCCAAAGGTTTCGAGCCTCCCGAAGGCGTCCTGCGGCAAGTGGATGTGCTCAAGCTGTCGGTTGG
>JACOSH010000208.1 GCA_016178945.1 Acidobacteriota bacterium | reverse complement strand
GAAGCGGCACACTCCGTCGGAGGTGGCCACCCAATACTGGCCCTGGCGGGTCTCCCGGAAATCCACGACCCGGCGGTGCGGCAGTCCCTGCGCGGTCGAGTAGTTCGTGAACTGGTAGCCGTCAAAACGCGACAGCCCTTCTTCGGTGCAGATCCAGAGGAAGCCGCGCCGGTCGAACCGGACACAATGGGTGATATCGTGCGCCAGGCCGTCGGAGGTGGTATAGTTCTTGACCGGCAGCCGTTCGGCGCACAGAGTCGCGGCAACCAGCAGCAGAAGACCGGGGATGCCGCCACGCTGCTCCATCCCGTCGGCATTCTAGGGCGGAGGGAGGAATCAAGTCAAGCCTCGATCGCAAGTACTGAAAAGTACTCTATTGCGATGCTAACTTTATGGATTAGAGTGGACCGGAATTGCCTTGACAGCACCCCCACGGCCTTGATAAAGTCACAGTTCTTAGCAGACGTTGGCTGTCCTGGGAACTCGGAGCGCGAGTCCGCGCCTTGCGGACTCTAATCGTGCAGTCGAGGCGATCATGAAACAGAATTATTTTATTGTTGTTCTTGCCCACTCTATCCACGGCCGGCTGCGACGCATTCACATCCCCTACCAGTTCATCTACGCAATTCTGGGCTTGGCGGTTTTGGGCTGCTTCTCGGTGTTTGGCTTCGTTTCCAGCTACGCTCGCATGGCCTGGAAAGTCGCTAATTACAATGCTCTCAAGAAGGAAGCGGAAGTTCTCCGGAGCAAGTATCAGAACCTGCAGAAGGTAGCGATTCAGACCGACGAGCAACTGGCTACCCTGAAGGTCCTGGCCAACGAGGTATCCTTGGCCTACGGCATCAAGCAGAAGCTGGAAGGCCCGTCAGATATCTCTATGGAGGGACGCCTGGTCCCAACCTTCTCGGAGTCTCTCGACGAATTCGACACCCTGCGGAAGCCTGCCTTTGCCAAGTTCGACCGCACCAGCTATGTCCGCCGCTGGCACCAGAACCCGACGCCCTCGATCTGGCCGGTGATGGGCATTCTGCGCGGCAGTTTCGGAAGGCGGGATGATCCGTTTTCGGGAGAAGGCGCCTTGCACCGCGGAGTGGACATTTCCGCCCCAGTGGGAACGATCGTGAAAGCCACGGCCGACGGTCTGGTGGCGTTTGCGGACTACTACCACGGCTACGGACGCCTGGTGGTGATCGATCACGGCAACGGGATGGAGACCTACTACGCGCACCTGTCCAAATTCGACGTCATCGCCGGCCAGGAGATCCGGCAGGGCGAGACCCTGGGGCGAGTGGGCGCGTCCGGGCGGGTGACCGCGCCGCATCTCCACTACGAAGTGCACATGGGCCGGGCCCCGGTGAACCCCTACCGTTACCTGCGCAGTATGGCGCAGGTGGCCAGGAAGGATTTCAATTTCTAGGCAGGACTCAATATGAAACAGACAGTTGTGCGTCTGGTGGCGGTTGCGGCGGCCATCCTGTTGCTGACTTCGGCTTACAGCCGGATTCCGGCCTCTGGCGTGATGGCGCAGGCCGCCAACGCCTTCCTGAACTCCCTTACACCCGAGCAGAAGGCCCAGGCGGTCTTCAAGTTCCCGGATGAGGAGCGCTTCAACTGGCATTTCATCCCCAAGGAGCGGAAGGGCCTGCCGCTGCGCGCCATGACTCCGCCGCAAAAACACCTGGCCCAGGCGCTGCTGAACGCCGGATTGAGCCAGTCCGGCTACATCAAGGCCATCAGCATCATGAGCCTGGAGGATGTCCTGCGCATCCAGGAGAAGGACAACGGGGAACGCCGCAATCCGGAGAAGTACTACTTCTCGATTTTTGGGGAGCCCGGCGATCACGGGACCTGGGGCTACCGCGTGGAAGGGCATCACGTGGCCCAGAACTACACGGTCGTCAACGGGAAGGTGATCGGCGCGCCGAGTTTCTTCGGAGCCAATCCGGCCGAGGTTAGGGAAGGCCCGCGCACCGGACTGCGGGTGCTGGCGGGCGAGGAGGACCTGGGCCGCGAGCTGATGACGGCGCTCGACGAGAGCCAGCGCAAGACCGCCTTGGTGGACGCGACCGCCTACAAAGACATCCTCACCGCGGCGAACCGGAAAGCCGCTTTGGAAGGCCAGGCTTCGGGTTTGCCGGCTTCCAGGATGAACGCCAAGCAGTTCGGGATGCTCACGGCGCTGCTTCAGGAGTACGCCCACAACATGCCCGAGCAGTTGGCCCAAGCCCGCATGGAGCAGGTGAAGAAGGCCGGAAAGAACATTCACTTCGCCTGGGCCGGTGTGTTGGACAAAGGCGGCCCCCACTACTACCGGGTGCAGGCGCCGAGCTTTCTCATCGAGTACGACAATACCCAGAACAACTCCAACCACATCCATTCCGTTTGGCGCGACTACAACGGCGACTTTGGTCTGGACTTGTTAAAGGAACACCTGCAGACCAGCCATCGGTAATTTTCCGGTTGCTTTGAGCGTCCTGGCTTATGGTACACTGGCGTAGGACTACCATTACATCAGAGGGTTGATATTGCGGAACGGATTTTTTACGCTTCCCATCCTGGGTTTCCTGTGTTCGGGCTTGTTCGCCGAACCTGAACCGGCCAAGGCCCCCGCCGACACCATCGTCGAGCGGTACGTGGCCGTGTCTCAGGCCCAGCAAGGCCGTTTGCAGGGCGCTTCGATGGAAGTCGACATCGAGGCCGATGTGCCCAAGCTCAACAGGCACGGACGGTTGCGCGCACTGCGCAAGATCTCCCGCATCGGGCGCATCACCTACGATGCCCTCCGTTTCGAGGGAGACCGCAGCATCAAGAACGAGGTCATTGCACGTTACCTGACGGCTGAATCGGAAGCGCGCGACTCGGCTTCCTTGGCCATCACGCCCGCCAACTACAAGTTCCGCTACCGGGGGTTGACCAGATCCCCGGGACGCCTGGCGTATGTCCTGCAAGTCTCGCCGAAGAAGAAGAAGGTGGGTCTGTTCAGCGGGGAGTTGTGGGTGGACGCCGAAACCTACCTGCCGCTGCGCGAGGCGGGACGCTTCGTCAAAAGCCCCTCGATCTTCCTGAAGAAAGTGGAGTTCGTGCGAGAGTATGAGATCCGCGACGGAGTCCTCATCCCGCGCCACCTGGAAAGCTCGGTCCAGACCCGCCTGGTCGGCATGGCCCACTTGTCGGTAGCCTACACGTCCGTGGAATTGTCCACGGAAGCCGTGCTGTCGAGCGACAGCCAGTAACTCCGCCTTCCGGCGAGTTCCGGGATCTCCTGTGCTAAGCTCTAGAGAACGCCCATGAGAACACTGTTCCTGAACCCGCCTTCCTTTGAAGGCTTTGACGGGGGCGCCAGCTCGCGCTGGCCGGCGTCGCGGGAGATCGAGTCCTACTGGTATCCGGTCTGGCTGTGTTACCCGGCCGGGATGCTGCCGGACAGCAAAGTAGTGGACGCTCCGCCGCACGGCATCTCGATCGAGCAGACCGTGGCGATGGCCAAGGATTTCGAGCTGCTGGTTCTGTTCACCTCCACGCCCGGCTTCAACGTCGACGTGAAGATCTCGGAGATGATGAAGGACGTCAACTCCAAACTGAAGGTGGCCTTCGTCGGGCCGCCGGTCACGACCGAGCCGGAAAAAAGCCTGCGCGCCTCGTTGGCCATCGATTTCGTGGTCCGCCGCGAGTTCGACCGCAAGATCGCCGATTTCGCCCAGGGCAAGCCGCTTGAGGAACTCCACGGCGTCAGTTTTCGCAAGAACGGCGGTATCGTCAACAACCCGGAAGGCCCGGTGATCGAGAACCTGGACGAGCTGCCCTGGGTGACCAAGGTCTACAAGCGCGACCTGGATGTCCGGCGCTATAACGTGCCTTTCCTGCTGAATCCCTTCATTTCCTTCTACACCTCGCGCGGCTGCCCGGCCATGTGCACCTTCTGCCTGTGGCCCCAGACCCACTCCGGCCACCGCTGGCGCCTGCGCTCGACCGACGACGTGGCCAACGAAGTTCGCTACGCCAAGGAGGCCTTCCCCTTCGTCAAGGAGATCTTCTTCGACGACGACACCTTCAACTACCAGAAGGCCCGCACCATCGAGCTGTGCAAGAAGCTTAAACCGATCGGATTCACCTGGTCGTGCACCTCGCGCGTCACCACCGATTACGAGACCCTGAAGTCCATGAAGGAGGCGGGTTGCCGGCTGCTGATCGTGGGCTACGAGTCCGGCGATCCCCAGATCCTCAAAAACATCAAGAAGGGCGCGACCATTGACATGGCCCAGCGCTTCACCGCCAATTGCAAGAAGCTGGGCCTGGTCATCCACGGGGACTTCATCGTGGGGCTGCCCGGAGAGTCGCGTGAATCGATCCGGCGCACCATCGACTTCGCCAAGCGCCTGGACACCGAGACCATCCAGGTCTCGATCGCCCATCCCTATCCCGGCACCGAGTTCTTCGACTGGGCCAAGCAGAACAACCTCATCACCATCGATTCGATGACCGATGAGAAGGGGCACCAGCTTCCCAACGTGGTCTACCCTGGCTTGGATCGCGCCGAGCTGGTCGACTGGGTGGAGCGCTTCTACGGGGAATACTACTTCCGCACGCGCGTCGCGTGGCGCCTGGTGCGCAAAGCCATCTTCAACTCCGAGGAGCGCCGCCGCCTGACCAAAGAAGCGCGGGAGTACCTGGCTCTGCGGTCGAAGCGCAAGAGATTTGTCGCCGCCGAGCGGCAGGCAGCGGCCGCGGCTTCAGCGGGAGACTAGTGTCCCGCAAGACCGCCAGCCTGACCGCGGTCGTTGTCGTGAGCAACGTCCTCGGAAATTTCCTCCTGACCTACGGGATGCGCCGCGTGGGCGAGATCTTTGCGCCGCTCGACTATCTCCAGGCCCTGTTCAATCCCTGGGTGGCCGGGGGTGTCGCGGCGCTGTTCCTGTGGATGCTCTCGCACATGGCGCTGCTGAGCTGCGCGGATTTGAGCTTCGTGCTGCCGGTGACTTCGGTCGGGTATGTGCTCGCGGCGGTCGCCGGCAAGCTGTTCCTGAACGAACAGATCTCCGTAGGCCGCTGGATGGGCGTGGTTCTCATCATGACCGGAGTGGCCCTGGTGGGGCGGACTCCACCCAGGACCACGGCGTCATGAAGTGGCTGCTGGCCGGGTTGGTGATCGCGACCACCACCGGCGCGGAAGTGCTGCGGGCGCTGGGCATGCGCCATCACGGCGAGATCCACGACTTCCGTCCCGGGGCCCTGGGCCGCGCTCTGGCGGCGGTGGCGCGCAGTCGCTACATCCTGGCGTCGGTATTTTTCTCCGCCCTTTCTTTCTTCGTCTTCCTCAAGCTGGTCTCGATCGCCGACTTGAGCTTCTCGGTTCCGGCGACGGCCGGCAGCTTCGTGCTGGAAACAATTCTGGCCAAATATGTCTTGGCGGAGCGTATCTCGCCCGCGCGTTGGATGGGGGCGGCGCTGGTGACCTGCGGCGTGGCGCTGCTTTCGGTGTGACCTGGCTCTGGGGCTTGCCCGCGCTGGTGGCGGGCCTGTACTACCTGCTGGCGGCCCTGGCCTCCCGGGCCGGGCGCCCGTGGACCAAACCGAGAGGGCTGCCCTATGTCTCGATCCTGAAGCCTGTGCGCGGCCGCGACCCTCAATTCTACGAGGCGATCCGCTCCCACGCCGAGCAGCGCTATCCGGTGGCCTTCGAGATCCTGTTCGGCGTGGCGGACCCGGCCGATCCCGCTGTCGCCGGCATCGAGCGTTTGCAGCGCGAGTTCCCGCAGGTTCCGATCCGCCTGATCCACTCGACTACCCGGGCCGCCAACGGCAAGGCCGGCGTCCTGGCCGATCTGGCGCGCGAGGCCCGCTACCCGGTGCTGCTGGTCAACGACAGCGACATCGCCGTCCAGCCCGATTACCTGGCCCGGGTGGCCGCGCCTCTGGAAGATCCGCGCATCGGCGTGGTGACCTGCTTGTATCGCGCCGCCGCCGGTGCCTGGCCCGCGCGCTGGGAAGCCATCGGCATCGCCACGGAATTCGCCCCCAGTGTCCTGGTGGCGCGACAGTTGGGGATCGCCGAATTTGCGCTCGGCTCGACCATGGTCTTCCGCGCCGCCGATCTGCGCCGGATCGGAGGATTCCAGGCGCTGGCGGACTATCTGGCCGACGACTACCAGCTCGGGAAACGTATCACGGGGCTGGGCCTTCACGTCTGGATCTCGGACGTGGTGGTCGAGACCCACCTCTCCGGCGCGACCTGGGGCGAAGTCTGGCGCCACCAGCTTCGCTGGGCGCGCACCATTCGCGTCTCCCGCACCGCGGGCTACTACGGGTACCTGGTGACGCAGGCCAGCTTCTGGTCCCTGGTGGCCCTGTGCGCCGGACAGTGGCAGGCCGCGCTGTTCGCCATGGCCGCGCGCCTGGCGGCGGGCATCCTCTGCGCGCGCCGCCTGGGCGACCGCCACGCGCCCCGCTACTGGTTCCTCATCCCTCCGCGGGACCTCTGGGGCTTCGCGGTCTGGGTGGCGGGCTTGGCCGGCACAACCGT
>JACOSH010000207.1 GCA_016178945.1 Acidobacteriota bacterium | reverse complement strand
TGCGAATTCGTTAACGGGCCGGCGGCCTGGATGCGCAAACGTGTGTCACTTTCGGCCATTGTCGTTTCGCCGACACAGTCGAAGAACCTCGGGCACCTCCGGCCCATCCATCGTCCGTTCCACTGTGCCGGAAGGCACGCCCCGCCCATCGGTCAGAAGTCCCTTCTGTCCAGGTGACGGGCGGCGACCGCAATGAACAGTGCGCCGATGGCGATGTTCCCTAAGATCCCCCACCAGGGCCATCCCTTGGTCAGGTGCCAGGCCGTATCTACATGGTGCCGCCCGGTAATGTACTCCCCGTATTCACTGTGCGGCGCGACCACGTTGGCGAGCATGCCGCAGAGGAACACAAAACCGAACCCCAATGCCACTGCTGCGTATTCGCCCTGGATCAACGACGAGCACAGAATCCCCACCGCAAAGGCGGCCAGCCCGGTGAGGAACACAAGCAAGGAGAACTTCGTTGCTTCCCACGGAGAATACGATCTTCCAATCAGGCTCGCCACCGTGGGGATCACGATGGCCGGCACGAGCGACAATACAAATGATTGTCCGAGAGCCATGAAGGCCCGGATCGTCAGCCAGTGCCGGCGACTGATCGGCAGCGACAGACTGAAGAGACTCGTGCCCAGCGCATGCTCCCGGACGAGCCCGCCCGCGGTGAGTAGGAGAGTACTAAACGTCCACCCAAGGGACACGCGAGTGAAGTACTCCTTCCAAACAAACTGATTGAACTGATTCGCAGGTATGCCCAGTCTTGGCATGATGATCTTCGCTTGACCGATGTCGACGGCCGCAATGAGGGCGACTAACATCAGCCCGGCAAAGAATCGCCAACGGCTTTCCAGCCACGCTTTATACCACATCATGTTGCCCCATCCTGCACCGTCTCTAGAAAGAGTTCCCGTAGGTTTACCGGACACACCTCAACGCTCACCGCTCCCAACCCACGAAACTGGGTCGCGACCGCTTCGCTGTTGTCCTTCGTCAGAACGCTGAGAACGTGACCCTCCGTTTGCACCTTTGCCAGGCTCCGCACAGGCAGGTCATCTAACGGGGGGTGACCCACAAACACGGCGTTGATCCGGCGGTAACGCCCTCGTAGCTCGTCCAGCGGGCCCTCCACAACGATGTGGCCGCGCTTCAGGATGAACACGTGGTCGGCAATCCGCTCGGCTTCGGAGAGTTGATGAGATGAGAAGAAAACCGATGCTCCGTCTGCTGCGGCGCGAACCACGCTCTGGAGCATGCTTTCCGCCACCACGGGGTCCAGACCCTCACTTGGCTCATCCAGGATCAGGAGTTCGGCCCCTCTTGCCAGCGCTAGAATTAACGCCAATTTCGTCCGCATCCCCTTAGAGAGGTGTTTGACCTTACGATTTTGCGGGAGATCAAAGGCGTCCAGCAGCTCACTTTCCCGATCGTCTTGCCAATTCGGGAACAAGGCCCGCGTGAAGGCGATCACCTGTCTCACCGTCATGTAGCCATAGAGATGTTTGTCTTCGCTTATGAAGGCGGTCCGGCGACGAATCTCCAGGCTCGCTCGCGGATCAGCGATATCGAAGCCCAGGACTTGCCCGCCTCCCCCCGTTGGGCGCGCCATGCCGAGGAGCATCTTGATCGTTGTGCTCTTGCCATGTCCGTTGGGACCCAGGAAAGCACTGATCTTTCCTGGCGGAACCCGGAGGCAGAGGTCCCTCACGGCGACGACGGGCCCATAGTTTTTCGAAAGGTGGTGCGTCTCGATGATCACATTCGCCGCCCTCGTTTCGTTGCCGGTTCCTCAGTTGCCAGCAACTCGGCCTCAAACACTCGCCGAATCTCTCCGTCGCTCAGTCCGCGTTCACGAAACCTTGCGATGAGTCCGTGTACGGCCACCTTGGCGTCGCGCAAGGCCTCCCCGGATCGTGGTTTCCGTTCCTGATCGACGATAAAGGCCCCCGCGCCCTGACGGAGTTCCACGACCCCCTCAAATGCGAGTTCCGTGTAGGCCTTGACCACGGTGTTCGGGCTGATGACGAGCTCGTTGGCCAGTATGCGAACGCTCGGCAACTGATCGCCTGGCGTGAGAACGCACATCTCTACGGCGTGTTTGATCTGGTCGACTAGCTGCAAGTACATTGGCAAGCCGGAGGAAGGATCGAGACGGAGCAGTCTCTGTTTCACTGTAGTGCTGTAATGATACACTGCATCACGACAGGAGTCAACGGGTTTCGTCCGTGGCGCGAATGTTGTGCTTCAGGAATAGCGCTGCCACATCAGGAAGCCCAGGATGGTCTTGCCGTCCTGGACCTTACCCGACCGGATCATCCGATCCATCTCGGCCCCCGTGAACCAGCGGCACTCGATGCGCTCGTCGTCCATCGGCTGGGCCTGGCCTTCGATCAGACCGGTGGCCAGGAACAGGTTCATTCTCTCGGCGACGAAGCCTGGTGTGGCGTAGTAGGAGACCAGCTTGCGCCAGCGGCGGGCGCGGTAGCCGGTCTCTTCGCGCAGCTCGCGCCTGGCGGCCTGAAGCGGGTTCTCGCCGGGATCCAGGCGGCCCGCGGGCAGCTCCCACAAGTACTGGCCCGCCGCCAGACGATACTGGCGAACCAGGAGCACGCGCTTCCGGGCGTCGACCGCCATCATCACGGCTGAGCCGGAATGGCGCACCACCGAGCGGCGGATCTCATACCCTTTGCCGTCGGTGGCGTGGTCCTCGGTCACCTGGAAAAGCCCGCACCGGTAGACCTCTCTGGAAGAAAGCAGCTTCATTTCGAGGGCACTACCGTCACGGCGCCGAACTTCTCCAGGGCCGGGCGGAGCTGCTTGGCGTCGCCGACCACCACTACCGCCGCGTCGTCGGGCGACACCACCTTTCCGGCGCCCAGCAGGATTTGAGCCGGCTGCACGGAGCGAATGCGCGCCGTATATTTCTCGAGGTGGTCATTGGGCAGGCCCATGGTCTTGATGGTCACCAACTGGCCCGCCAGGCCCTCCTGGCGCTCCAGGCCCATCACGAACGTGCCGCTCAGGAAGTTCTTGACGTCGGTCAGCTCCGCGGCGCTCACCGGTTCCTGGGCGATGCGGGTCATCTCGGCCAGCATGCCGCTGATGGCTTCGCCGGCCACCTCGTTGCGGACCTGCATCACGGTAGAGAACAGGCCCGCGTCCCTGCGGGGAGCCTGGTGGCTGTAGACCGAGTAGGCGTAGCCTTTCTTCTCCCGAATCTCGTTAAACAGGCGCGAGGACGTGCCGCCTCCCAAGATGGTGTTGCCCACGGCGAGCGGGAAGTAGTCGTTGTCGATGCGGGTGACCCCCAGGCGTCCGATATGGATATCGGCCTGCACCGATCCGGGGCGGTCGACCAGCGTGATCGAGCGCTTGGGCTGCGGCGGCATCGGCATCCGCAGCGCGGGAAGCTCCTTGCGGGCCCACGTCCCGAACCTGGCTTCGAGCGTGCGCAGCGCCTCCGCGCGCGGCGGCAGCTTGCCGAGGAGAATCAGGACGGCATTGTTGGGAACCAGGTAGGCGTCGCGGAAGCCCGCCAGCGCGCCCGCGGTCAGCTTGCCGATGGATTCCTCGGTGGGGCTGAGGCGCGAGTAGGGATGCGCGCCGAAGACCACTTGCGCCAGTTTCTCTTCGGCCAGAAACTCGGACTGCGACCGCTGGTCGAGCAGCGTCTGTTTCCGGTTCTGCTGGTAAAGCTGGATTTCGCCGGCCGGGAAGGCCGCGTCGCGCGCGATGTCGGCCACCAGATCGAGCAGGCGGGCGGAGTGCTCCGACAGCGAGTTCCCGGCGATGATCAGCGTGTCGGGACTGGCGCTGGCGTTCAGCGATCCGCCCAGGGAGGCGATCTCCTCGGCGATCTGGCGCGAGGCGCGGCTCTTGGTGCCTTCAGTGAGCAGCGCGGCGACCGCTTCGGCCAGACCCGGCTGGCCGGCGGGCTCGAATTTGGAGCCGGCGTTGAAGGCCAGGCGGACGGTGACCAGAGGGAAGCGGTTGTCCTCGACGCTCACGACCTGGAGGCCGTTGGCGAGCGTGGTTTCAAAAACAGAAGGGAGCTTGAAAGACGGCAGAGGAGGAGTTTCGGGGGGCTTGGTGCGGTCGATGGGTTGCGCCAGGACAACGCAAAAAGGCAAAAGGCAAAAGGCAAAAATCAAAAGGCAAAAGGAGTAAGGAGCGCTTCGCGCGGTCATTTCTTTTCCTCCTTCTTCGGCGCCGGGACGATCTCCAGGACGACGCGGTGGTCCGGGACGAAATACTTTTTCACCGCGGCTTGGATCTGGGGTGGGGTTACGGAGAGGAAGTGGTCGAGCTCGGTGACGATGAACTCGGGATTACGGTCGAACATTTCATACTGGGCCAGCAGCATGGCGCGGCGCAGCGAGCTCTGGAGCTCGCCGATGCGCTGGGCGCGCTGCAGCGTGCGGGCACGGTCCAGCTCCT
>JACOSH010000206.1 GCA_016178945.1 Acidobacteriota bacterium | reverse complement strand
GGTCTTGGCCACTCGCAGTCGCGCTCGATCCAACTGCTCGGTCCAAGCACAGATCAATCGAGATCCATCGCGGCCTTCAGCCCTTCCTCGACTTCACGCAGGGCCTCCGGCGGCAGAGCGCCCAGCCTCTTGGTCAGCTTGGCGCGGTCCAGCATAGTCGCCTGATGGCACACGGCAAGACTCGTCCTCGGCAGGCCGGCAGTCCCGCCCGGGAATTCTATGACCGTAGGTCCGCGCTTGGCCTGCGGCGACGAGGTGGAGATCGGGACCACGATGATGGACCTCCATCCGGGCGTTTGGTTAAAACCGTCGTGAGACACCAGGATTACGGGACGCCGGCCCGTCTGCTCCGATCCAGAGCGCGGGACGAGTTCGGCCCAATAAACCTCGCCTCGTTTCATCGGGTTGCCTTGCGGGCATTCACCAGGTACTCGGTCCCGGCGGACTCCAAATCCGCGTCGAGATCAAGATGCGTTCCCGCCATTTCCGTAGCGTAGGCAGCGATGGCATCGTGCCTTGCCTTTCGGGATTGTTGTCGCAGCCACCAATCGACGGCCTCACGCGCCAGGGTCGTCGCGGGCACCCCTGTCCGTTCCGCCTCCGCCCTGAGGCTGGCGTACGTCTGCTCCGGCAGCGGCAAGTGAAAGTTCTTCATCGCCTCTCCTCGTTCAATTGTGCCATGAAGTGATGGCAGTTGGGATGGCAACACCAGAATGGCAGGACCCTGCGATGGCGGAGAGGTGCTGGATGCGCCAACGCGGCAAGCTCGCCAGTCCGGCTCTTTTCAGAGGTATCATGCTAGGAAAGTATGACGGGCCGGACGATCGCCCATTTCGAGATCCTGGAAAAGCTCGGCGAGGGCGGGATGGGCGCGGTCTACAAGGCGCGGGATACGCATCTCGACCGCCTCGTCGCCCTGAAAGTGCTGCGGCAGGACCGGGTGGCCGACCCGGAGCGGCGGCGCCGGTTTATCACGGAAGCCAAGGCGGCCTCGGCGCTCAACCACGCCAACATCATCACGATTCACGATATCGATCGCGCCGATGGGATCGACTTCATGGCCATGGAGCTGATCCGCGGCCGGACGCTGGATTCGCTGGTGTCGAAGAAGGGCCTGAGCCTGGGCGACACCTTGAAGCACGCGATCCAAATCGCCGGGGCTATCGAGGCGGCGCACGCGGCCCACATCGTGCATCGGGATCTGAAGCCTGCCAACGTCATGGTGACCGATCATGGCGTCGTGAAAGTCCTGGACTTCGGGCTGGCGAAGCTCGTCGAGGCGTCTCCGCTCGATCCGGCGGATGCCACGGCGTCGATTCACGCGGCTGCCCCCGAGACCGAGAGCGGCACGATTCTGGGGACCGTAGCGTACATGTCGCCGGAGCAGGCCGAGGGCAAGGAAGTGGACGCCCGGTCCGACATCTTTTCGTTCGGAGTGATGCTGTACGAGATGGTTTCGGGAAGGCGGGCGTTCCAGCGGGAGTCCAAGCTGTCGACTCTCTCGGCGATCCTCCAGCAAGAGCCGCCGCCGCTGGCGCAGGTGGCCGAGGGTGCGCCGCACGAGCTCGAGCGGATTGTGGTGCGCTGCCTGCGCAAGGATCCGGAGCGGCGGTTCCAGCTCATGAAGGAAGTGCGGATCGCGCTCGAAGAACTGAAGGAGGAGTCCGAGTCGGGCCGCTTGGCGCAGACGGACCGGCCCGTGCAGGCTCGGCGAAAATCGCCGGCTCTTGGGTGGGGGATCGCGGCCGGGCTGCTGCTGCTCGCGGGCACCGGCGCTTGGGTGTGGACCCGCGAACGCGGATCGGCTCCGGAGTATGAGCTGCGCCAGTTGACCGCGGATGCGGGGCTCACCACCACGCCCGCCATCTCCCGCGACGGAAAGATGGTGGCCTATGCCTCGGACCGGGCCTCGGACGGCAATCTAGACCTCTGGGTGCATCCGCTGACCGCTGGCGCGCAGGCGATCCGCCTGACGCGGAACGAGGCGGACGACATGATGCCCGATTTCTCGCCGGACGGCGGCCAGATCGTCTTCCACTCCCGGCGGGACGGCGGCGGCGTTTACGTCATTCCGGCGCTGGGCGGCGAAGAGCGGCTCCTGGTGCGGGGAGGTCAGTACCCGCGTTTCTCGCCGGACGGGAAACGGGTCGCGTATTCGGTGGGTGGTTTCCTGAACAGCGGTAGTGCCTTTGTGATTCCGGCCGGCGGCGGCGCCGCGCGCCGGGTCGCCTCCAACCTGAACTGGGCTGAGCGGCCGCATTGGTCGGCGGCTGGGAAGAGTGTGCTGGTCTTTGGGTCGGCATCCGAGGCGGCGCCGCCGGACTGGTGGCTCGCGCCGGTTGACGGCGGAGCCGCGGTTGAAACCGGCGTACGGCCCTACCTTCAGTTCGGAGGAGGAGAATGGAGCTGGAGCGGTTCCAGCCTGATCGTTTCGAGCGAGTCTCGGGGCCTCTGGCGGATCGACCTGGATCGGGAAACGGGCAAGCGCGCTGGAGCCGCCCGGCGCATCACGCATGGCACCGCGCGGGAATCCTGGGCGAGCACGACGTTAGCCGGCTCGCCCATGGTGTTCGTGAGCGGGTCCGAGTCCCACCACCTGTGGAGCCTTCGGCTGGATGCAAACCTGGGCAAGGTTGACGGGGAGGCCCAGGCCTGGCCCCATGCCGGAGGGAGCCAGACTTACCCTGCGGCGTCGGCGAACGGCAAGGCAATGGTCTACGTGCAGACGGACCCGAATGGCAGCAGCGTCCGCCGAAGGGATCTCACCAGCGGCAAGGAGAATGCCGTCACGTCGCAGTGGGCCCGCCCGCGCCTCTCGCCGGACGGAACCCAGGTGGCCTACTCCGACCGGAAAACCGGGATCTACGGGGTGGACGCCGCCGGCGGCGAAGCCGCGCAGTGGCTGCGCCTGCAAGGCAGGTGGGACATCTACGGCTGGTCGCCGGACGGCCGCTACGTCGTCTATTGGTACGGCGATCCGATTCGCTTCGCGTTGCTGGATGTGGCGACCCGCCAATCGCGCGACCTGATCTCCCATCTGCGGAAGCACATCCACGGCGCCGAACTGTCGCCGGACGGCCGGTGGGTTACGTTTCATGTTCGCACCGGGGCGACGTCCCCGCTTTACATCGCGGCCGTGAGGAATAACAAGGCCGCGGACGAGAGCGAGTGGATCGAGATCGCCGGAGGCTTGTCCACTCAGAGCCGGCCCTGGTGGTCGCCCGACGGCAAACTGCTGTACTACATTTCGACGCGCGACACGTTTTCCTGCATCTGGGCGCAACGCCTGGACGAATCCAGCAAGCGGCCGTCCGGGGAGCCGTTCGCGGTCTATCATTTCCACCACGCCCGGCGTTCGGGCGCCACAATCGGCGCGGCGCCGTTCGGTCCGGCGATCCTCCCGGACCGGCTGATCTTCAGCCTGCGCGAAGAGGCCGGGAATATCTGGCTGGCGACGCGGCGATAGCCGTAGTACGCTTCGCGAGAGCAGTGCCGGGTTTGGCCAGGTGGTGGAGCGCTACGCCAGCGGTCAGCCCGGAGCTAGAGGCGAGGCATGACTCAGAGCGGTTACAGCAGCTTCTTGAACTCCTCAACCGGCAGTCCGGCATCCCGAACGATACAACCCATCGTTACCGCATGCACTGGATTATTCCCGCGGGACGGTAACGAAGCGGGCGCCGTTGGACAACACGATATGCTTGCCCTCCCGAACGATCCTGAAGCCTGCCTTTTCTAAAGCTCGCACGGCTCGGAGGTGAGGAACTCCGGGAATCTTGGGCAATTCACACCG
>JACOSH010000205.1 GCA_016178945.1 Acidobacteriota bacterium | reverse complement strand
GAGATTGAAGCCGTAGGTGGTGTAGGAGTACTTTGTGCCCGGCTCGGCCAGCAACGGATCGTCGCGAAACACATGAAACGCCGCGGCCAGCTCGGTGTAGTGCCGGGTGCTGTCGACCTCCGGGAGCCCGCTGTAGTGGCGCACGCCGCCCAGATGCCCGAGCAATTGCCGCACCGTGACCGGCCAGGGCTTCTCGGGGAACGAGGGCACGTAGCGCTGGATGGGGGCGTCCAGCTCGATCCTGCCCTGCTCCACCAGTTGCATCACGGCCACGGCGGTGATGGGTTTGGAGATGGAGCCGAGACGGATCACGGTAGAGGGGGTCACCGGCACGAAGTTTTCGAGATCGGCCATCCCGAAGCCGGCAGTCCAGGCAAGGCCGGAGGAGGAAGCCATGGCCACGGAAACGCCGGGGATCGAGTGCTTGGCCATTTCGGTCGCGACCGCCTGCTGGATCTGGCGGGTCTTCTCGGCGGGCAGGTCGGCGGCCAGGACCAGGGCGGGGAGCAGACAAAGAGTAGCGAGGCGCGGCATATCTCCTGGATGATATCGTATTAGGCGCATGCCTCCGGAGACGTTCGACAGGATGGCGCAGGCGCTCCGCGAAGGAGGCCCCGAAGCCGGCTTCGAGTTCCTGGCCGGGCAGTTGCGCGAGGAGAAGAACTATCCGCTGCTGTTCGAGGCGCGGCTGATGCAGAAGCGCCACGAATTGGGGCTGCCGCTGATTCAGACGGACTCGGCAGCCGGCTGGCCGGAGGCGACGCGACGCGCCTACGACGAGGGCCTGGTGGCCGCGGCCCGCGAAGTGGGCGGATTGTTCCTGGCCTGCGGGGATCTGGCTCGCGCCTGGCCCTATTTCCGCGCCATCGGAGAAAGCGCGCCCATCGCCGAGGCCATCGATCGGGCGGTGGCCGGCGAAGGGATCGAACCGGTGATCGAGATCGCCTTCCACGAGCGAGTGAATCCGCGCAAAGGGTTCGAGCTGATCCTCCAGCATCACGGCATCTGCCGGGCCATCACCAGCTTCGAGCAGTACCCGTCGCCGGAAGGGCGCGAGGAGTGCGCCCGCCTGCTGATCCGCACGCTGCACAGCGAGCTGCTGGCCAGCTTGAAGCGGACCATCGCGCAACAGGAAGGGCAAGCGCCGGAGACCTCGAACGCCGCCAAGCTGATCGCCGGCCGCGACTGGCTGTTCGGCGAGTACAGCTACTACGTGGATACGTCGCACCTGGCCTCGTGCATTCGCATCAGCCTGGAACTGAACGATCGCGAAACGCTGGGCTTGGCGCTGGAGCTGACCGAATACGGCAAGCATCTTTCGCCGCAGTTCTCCTTCCGCGGCGAGCCGCCGTTTGAGGACTCCTACCGCGATCATGCCGTCTACATTCGCGCGCTTATGGGCGACGACGTGGACGCAGCCATCGCGCATTTCCGCGCCAAGATCGGCGGCGAGGATCCTCTGCCCGCGGAGGTGCTGGTGGCGCTGCTGGCGCGGCTGAAGCGTTATCCGGAGGCGATCGAGATCGCCCGCGAGCAGCTTCGCGAGATCCCTCCCAGCCAGCTTTCCTGCCCCTCGGTGATGCAGCTTTGCCAGATGGCGGGCGATTATGAGCAATTGGCGCGCCTGGCCCGCGAGCAGGGAGACCTGCTGAGTTTCGCCGCCGGCCTGATGGGCTACACTGAAGCTGGATGAAGATTTCCGTTGTTGCCTCGGCGCTGCTGATCGCGATAGCAGCCCAGGCCGGGCCGGATGCCAAGCCGGCTCCTTCCACTCAGCGATCCTCCAGCCAACCGGTGGCCAGCGACGCTCAAATCGAAAAGGCGATCCGCGCGCGTTTCGCCGAATCGAAGATTTCAACCAATAAGTTTCAGGTCCGCGTGCAGGGCGGGGTCGCCACGCTCGAAGGCAAGACGGAAGTCTTGCAGCATAAAGGCACGGCTACCCGGCTGGCCAAGTCCGCTGGCGCCGTGCGGGTGATCAACCGAATTGAGGTCAGCGACGCCGCCAAGCAGAAGGCCGCCTCAAATCTGGCTACCGGCCGACGTCGCGCGCAGATCAAGCGCGGCGAGGTCACCGGACGGCGGTAAGCAGAAACTGGCCAGTACGGCCTCGCCGAACCTGTAACCTATTCGTTTTCAATAGAATAAAACCGAAAGTGGGGTCGAGGCAGCCAATTTGGCTGGGCTTGGACGCCCATCGGCACCTGACTCGCTGACAACCTGTGCACAACATCTAGTAGCCCCAGACCTGAGGGCCGAGGTCCTAGTACTCCACCTATCTTCGGGCAAACAAAAATCTTCTGTAGATTTTGCTTGCAAACACAACTAAGGTCGGGGTACTATCGGTTGGATAGAAACTGGTTAGAAACTGGCCGGATTCTGATGGAGGCACCCGAAACACAAGTTCCGTCGCTGCCTGAGCCGCCCAATGGGATGTACACGGCCCGTGTCGACAGCGCCGGACGGCTGAAGCTGCCGGTCGACATCGAGAGGTACTTCGCCGGACTTCCGGAGAAGAAGCTGTTCGTGACCAGCCTGAATCGCCGCACGGGTCAAGTGTACCCCATTCAGGCCTGGCGCGCCAATAGAAAATTTATTTCCAGTTATACGGCCGAGCCGGAGGTGCTGGCCCGGGTGAATTTCAACGCCCAACACTATGGGGCGGATGTGGAGATGGACGGCCAGGGGCGCATCCTGCTGCCGCCGGCCATGCGGCGCCGGCTGGAGATCGAGAACCAGACGGTGCACGTGTTCTTTTACAACGAGCGGATGGAGATTTACAGCGAGGCCATCTTCCAGGAGATGGACCAGGCGGCGGAGCAGACCTCGCCGGACGACGTGACGACGCTCGAGCGCGCTGGAATGAAGTGATGGACCACTATCCGGTGATGGCGCCGGAAGTGATCGACTACCTGGCGGTGAAGCCCGAGGGTGTCTACCTGGATGCGACGGCGGGGCTGGGGGGGCATACGCGGGAAATCGCCCGCCGCCTGACGACGGGATTTGTGATCGCCAGTGATCGCGATGCGGAGAGTCTGGAGAAGGCCCGGCGGAGTCTGCTGGAGCTGGGCGGGCGGGTGCGGTTTACCCTGGGTGAGTTTTCAACCTTGCGCGAGGGGTTGCGGGAGAGCGGCGTGGAACGGGTGAACGGCCTGGTGGCCGACCTGGGCGTGAGCCGCTATCAACTGATGACGCCGGAGCGCGGGTTTTCGTTATCGACCGACGGGCCGCTGGATATGCGCATGAATCAGAGCGCGGGGACGACGGCGGCGGACCTGGTCAACCAGAGTGCCGAAAAGGCGCTCGCCGATCTGATCTATCAGTTCGGCGAAGAAAGGAGGGCGCGGAAGCTAGCCAGAGCAATCGTTCGAGCGCGGCCCATAAGGAGCACACTGCACCTGGCCGGTGTAGTGGAGCGGGCCGCGCCCCGAACGGGCCGCTTGCATCCCGCCACCAAAGTTTTCATGGCGCTGCGCATCGCGGTGAACGACGAGCTGGGGCAATTGGACCGGCTGCTGGCGCTGGCGCCGGAGCTGACCCGAGCGGGCGGGCGGATCGTAGTGATCTCGTTTTCCAGCTTGGAAGACCGTAAAGCGAAAGAGAAGTTCAGGGAACTGGGACGGCAGGGCCGGGCCACGGTGCTGACCAAGCACCCGGTGCGGCCGAGCGAGGCAGAAGTTGAAGCGAATCCGCCATCGCGGAGCGCGAAACTGCGGGCGGTAGAAATGCGGACGGACATACGGACGGACTGAGAGGCTTTCCTATGGCGACACTGGCGACATTCCTTCAAAGTTTTGGGCGGACGGCCGGGCCGGCGCGGCCGGCCACGGGGCGGGGATCGAATGCCTGCCTGCTGCGGGCTTTGCCCAACGAGGATCTGATGTTGTACACGAAGAAGATCGACAACTCGCGGCTGGTGCGGCAGAGCGATCCGCGCTCGACGGGGGAGTGTCTGTCGACGATCGGGGCGGTGAGCGCGCTGGCCATCGTGCTGATCACCACCTTGACCCCCAGCGTGGCGGGCATGATCGCCGGCTACCAGATCCAGTCCTTGAAGCAGGAGCAGCAGCGTCTGGTTAACGAAGGGCGCGGCTTGGAAGTCGAGGAGGCGCGGATGCTGAGCACCGAGCGGCTGCAGATATTGGCCGAGCAACACCGCATGGTGAGCCCGAAAGCCGGCCAGGTCTACCACCTCAACGACGCCTCGGCAGGCACGGTGGCGGCCAACCGCCCCAGCGCGGACGAGTAGGGGACGGGCCCACCACGGAGATCCCATGGAGGACCGGGCGCGCGGGCAGGCCAATCGACGCCTCACCGTCCTGGCATGCGCGGCGGCGCTGTGGGCGGCGGCCATCTTGTGGAAGCTGATTCACCTTCAGGTTCTCCACCACGAGGAATACGCGCGGATGGCGGAGGCGCAGCAGATTCGCGCCGTGGAGATCGCCGCGCCGCGGGGCGACATCCTGGACCGCAACGGCCAGAAGATGGCGATCAGCGTGGAAGTGGACACGGTGTTCGTCAACCCGATGCGTCTGCCGGACGCGGCCGTGGCCGCCGAGGTCCTGGCCCCGGTGCTCAATCTGGATCGCGCGGGCCTCCACCAGCGGCTGAAGGCCGCCAAGGAGGAGAAGCAGGGCTTCCTGCGTGTGAAGCGGCGGATCAGCCGCGCGGAATCCGAGCAGTTGCGCAGCCTGAAGCTGGAGTGGATCGAGTTCGAGAAAGAAAGCCAGCGTCACTATCCGAACATCACGGTGGGGGCGCACGTGCTCGGCGCGGTGGATCACGAAGAGAAGGGCAACGGGGGCGTCGAGCTGGAATGGAATGAGGAGCTGGAAGGACGGCCGGGCACGGCGCGCATGCTCACCGACGTTCGCCGCCGGGGCATCGAGCAGCAGGTGGAGACCGAGCCCAAGGCGGGGACCAACCTGACCCTGTGCCTGGACGAGCGCATCCAGTTCGCGGTGGAGCGGGAGTTGCGGGAAGCGGTGGAGGGCAGCCGTTGCAGCACCGGCAGCGTGGTGGTGATGAACCCCCACACGGGCGAGGTCCTGGCGATGGCCAGTTACCCCAGCTTCGATCCCAACAAGCGCCCGGAGAGCGGGGAGGACCAGGCCGCGCGGCTCAACGTGGCGATCTCGGCGCCGGGCGAGCCGGGATCCCTGTTCAAGGTGTTCACGGTCGCCGCCGGGATCGAGACCATTCACTTGCGTCCGGAGTCGGTGATGCCGTGCGGGCACCTGACTCTGGGCGGGCGCACGGTGCACGAAGCCAAGCATTTCTTTGGGCCGATGAGCGTGGCGGAGATCCTGGCCAAGTCCAGCAACGTGGGCGCGGCGCAGATCGGGCTGCGGGTGGGCGAGGAGCGCATGTACGAATACGTGCGGCGCTTCGGCTTCGGGCGCAGGACCGGCCTCCAGCTTCCAGCCGAATCGCCGGGCATGCTGCGGCGCGTGGAGAATTGGGAGCCGGCGTCGGCGGGTTACATCGCATTTGGGCACGAGATTGCCGCCACCACCGTGCAGATCGCACAGGCCTGTTCGGTGATCGCCAACGGCGGGCTGCTGGTGAAGCCGCGCATGGTGCTGAAGAAGCAAAAGCCGGGCGGGATCGAAGAAAAGATCGCCGCGGAGCCTCCGGCGCGGGCGCTGCGGCCCGAGACGGCGATCAAGATGCGCCAGATGATGGAGTTGGTGGTGCTGCAGGGGACGGGCAAGGCCGCGCGCCTCAGCGGATACACGGTAGGAGGCAAGACCGGCTCGGCCCAGATCTACGACTTCGAGGCGAAACGCTACACGCACGCCTACAACGCGTCTTTCATGGGGATGGCGCCGCTGACCAATCCCTCGATCGTGGTGGTGGTGACCATCAACGGAGCGCACGAGTACGGGGGCGCGGTCGCGGCGCCCGTGTTTCAAAAGGTGGCGACCGAGGCGCTGCGGGTGCTGGATGTTCCCAAGGACCTTCCGGATGCCGCCACCGAGGAAACCACCGACACGGAGCGGCTGGTAGCGGACGCCGGCCGCCGGGACGAGGCGGTGGCCAAGACCCCGGTGAAGCCGGGGCGGGTGCCGGATTTCCACGGGATGACCATGCGAGCCGTGGTGGAGACGGCCTCGGCGGAGGGGCTGGCGGTGCTGGTCAACGGGCGTGGAATCGTGCGGGCGCAGGAGCCGCCTCCCGGGGCCGAGCTGCCGCGCGGAAGCCGGGTGCGGGTGCTATTGGCCAAATGACCATCGGCGAGGTGTTCTCAGGCGTTCGATGCCGCGGGACGGTGAGCGAGGATCTCGCTTCCCTGGAAATCCGGGGGCTGGAGTACGATTCGCGGCGCGCTGGGGAGGGCTTCCTGTTTTTCGCGTTTCCCGGCGCGCGCACCGACGGCCGCCGTTTCGCGCAGGACGCTCTGGGGCGGGGAGCGGTGGCGGTGGCCAGTGAGTCGCCGCGTCCGGAGGGGTTCGCGGGGAACTGGATCGAGGTGGAACACGGCCGGCGGGCGCTGGCGCTGGCAGCGCGCAACTTCTACGGTAAGCTCGACCGGAAGATCGCGCTTACCGGGATCACCGGGACCAACGGGAAGACCACCGTCGGATTCCTGGCAGACTCGGTGTGGCGCGCGGCCGGGAAGATCACGGCGCTGATCGGGACCATCGAGTATCACGTGGCGGGCCGGAAGCTGGCGGCCGTGAACACGACTCCGGAGTCGCTGGACCTGCACCGGATCTTCGCGGCGCTCGACCGGGCCGGCGGGACGCATGCCACCCTGGAGGTCTCCTCGCACGCGCTGGCCCTGGGGCGGGTCTACGGCCTGGAGTTTCACACGGCGGTGTTCACCAACCTGACTCGCGATCACCTGGACTTCCACGGGACCATGGAGGAGTACTTCGTTGCCAAACGGCGTCTGTTCGAAGGGGCCGGCGCGCGGCCCCCGCGGGCGGTGGCGCTGAACAGCGACGACGCCTACGCGCGGCGGATCGAGGCGCCTCCCGGCGCGGCGGTCTACTGGTACGGTCTGGGGCCGGGCGCCACGGTCCGCGCCAGCCACATTTCGTCCACCATGCGCGGCCTGACCTTCGACGTGGAACAGGACGGGCGGCGCATCCGGCTGGAGTCGGCGTTGGTGGGGCGCATGAATGTCTACAACATCCTGGCCGCCTACTGCTGCGGCTTGAGCCAGGGGCTGGAGCCGGAGGTGATCGCGCGGGGAATTGGCGAGTGCCGCGCGGCGCCCGGGCGGTTTGAGCGGGTGGACGAAGGCCAGCCGTTCGGGGTGGTTGTGGACTACGCCCACACCGACGACGCCCTGCGCAACACCATCGCCGTGGCGCGGGGATTGACCGCCAAGCGGGTGATCACGCTGTTCGGATGCGGCGGCGATCGCGACCGCGCCAAGCGCCCGCTGATGGGGCAGGCGGCCGGGGAGGCCAGCGACTTCGTGGTGCTGACCAGCGATAATCCGCGCTCGGAGGACCCGCTGGAGATCATCAACGACGCCCTGGTGGGGCTGCGCCGCCAGGATCGGCCGCACCTGATCGAGCCGGACCGCGCGGTGGCGATCCGGCGGGCGATCGAGCAGGCGCGGGAGGGAGACATCGTGATCCTGGCGGGCAAAGGGCACGAGACCTATCAGGTGCTGGGGGACCGCACGGTCCCGTTCGACGACCGGGAAGTGGCACGCCAGGTGCTGAAAGGGTTTGGGTACAAGAAATGACGGCATGACCATCGATGTCAGCCAATGGCCGGTTTCCGGCTATAGCGTCGACACGCGCACCCTGGCCGCCGGCGATCTGTTCTTCGCGCTGCGGGGCGCGTGTCACGACGGACACGACTACGTGGCAGAGGCGCTACGGAAGGGCGCGGCCGGGGCCGTGGTGGATCACGAGATTCCCGGGCTGGGCCCGGCCCTGGTGGTGGAGGACACGCTGAGGGCCCTGCAGGAGCTGGCCCGCCGGGCGCGGATCGAATGGGGTGGCAAGGTGGTGGCGGTGACCGGCAGCGCGGGCAAGACCACCACCAAGGATTACATCGCCCGGCTGCTGGAGACGGAGCTGGCGGTGGGCAAGACGGAGGGGAATCTGAACAACCACGTGGGGTTGCCGCTGTCGATCCTGCGGCTGCCGGACGCCTGCCGCGTGGCCGTGCTGGAGATGGGAATGAATCACGCCGGGGAGATCCGCGAGCTGTGCGGGATCGCCCAGCCAGACGTGGGAGTGGTCACCAACGTGGGATGCGCGCACGTGGAGTACTTTGACGGAATCGAAGGGGTCGCCGCGGCCAAGCGGGAGCTGGTCGAGTCGCTGCCGCCGGGCGGCGTGGCGGTCCTGAACGCCGACGATCCCCTGGTGGCGGGCTTTCGCGCGGCGTATGGCGGCCGGACGCTGACGTTCGGACTCTCGGCCGGCGCCGATGTGCGGGCCGAGGACGTCGAAGCCGGGGAGGCCTCCACGCGATTCACCGTCGACGGCGCCCGCTTCGACGCGCCGCTCGCGGGGCTTCACAGCGTGCGCAACGCGCTGGCCGCGATCGCCGTCGCGCGGGTGTTTGGGATCCCGGCGGCCCGGCTGACCGGGGCCGTGTCGGCTTTGGAGCCGGGCAAGATGCGCGGCGAAAGATTGGTTCACAACGGCGTCACCATCTGGAACGACGCCTATAACTCGAACCCAGAGGCCGTCCGCTCGATGCTGGACGTGCTGGCCGCCACGCCGGCGCGACGCCGGTGGGCGGTTCTGGGGGAGATGCTCGAACTCGGCCGTTCAGCCGAGCCGCTCCATCGCGAGGTAGGACGCTACGTCGCGGAACGCGGGATTGATGTGCTCATTGGAATACGCGGCGCTGCCCGCCACATGGTCGAAGAGGCCGGGCGCGCGGGGCTGTCGGGCGCCGCGTACTTTTTTGAGACTCCCGAGGCGGCCGGGGATTTTGTGCGGCAAAAAGTGGAAGCGGGAGACGCTCTGCTGTTCAAAGGCTCGCGGGGCGTGGCAGTGGAGAAGGCGCTGGAAAGGGTGCTGGAATAAGTGCTGTACTACCTCTTGTATGAAGTGGGCTTCCGTTACGTGAGCCCCTTCCGCGTTTTCCGCTACGTGACGTTTCGCACGGCCTTCGCGAGCCTGACGGCGCTGTTTCTGTGCATTGCGCTGGGGCCTTGGCTGATCCGCAAGCTCCGCGAGTTCCAGATCGGCCAGCATATCCGCGAGGAGGGCCCCCAGTCGCATCAGAAGAAGGCCGGTACGCCGACCATGGGCGGCGTCCTGATCGTGGTTTCGATCGTCATCCCGACTCTGCTGTGGGCCGATCTGCGCAATCCGTACGTGTGGATTGCGCTGTTCGGCCTCGCGGCCTACGCGCTGATCGGTTTTCTGGACGATTACGCTAAGGTGCTCCACCGCCGCAACCTGGGGCTGACCGGGAGGCGGAAGCTGGCCTGGCAGATCCTGGTTGGCGCGGCGATCGCCGCGGTCCTGCTGTGGATGCACGCGCGCAATGTGTACACCACCAACGTGAACGTGCCCTTCTTTAAGCAGTTCCGGCCCGATCTGCTGGTGGATGCGCTGCTGGCCAATCCCTGGACCTACGCGCTGGGCTGTCTGCCGTTCCTGCTGTTTGTCGTGCTGGTGCTGGTGGCCTCGACCAACGCCGTCAATCTGACGGATGGGCTGGACGGGCTGGCGATCGGCCTGATGGTGGTGGCGGCAGGGGCGCTGACCATCCTGACCTATACCAGCGGTCACGCCGAGCTCTCGAGCTACCTGGGGATCGACCGCAATCCGCGGGCCTCCGAGCTGACCATCTTCTGCGGGGCGCTGACGGGGGCCAGCCTGGGTTTTCTCTGGTACAACGCGCACCCGGCGGAGATCTTCATGGGAGATGTCGGGTCCCTGTCGCTGGGCGCGGCCATGGCGGTAGTGGCGGTGCTCATCAAGCAGGAGATTCTGCTGCTGTTCATCGGCGGGGTGTTCGTGCTGGAAACGCTGTCGGTGATCCTGCAGGTGGCCAGCTACAGGCTGCGCGGGAAGCGGGTCTTCAAGATGGCGCCGCTGCATCATCATTTTG
The DNA here is from genome assembly GCA_016178945.1 of Acidobacteriota bacterium. Lineage (GTDB taxonomy): Bacteria > Acidobacteriota > Terriglobia > Bryobacterales > Bryobacteraceae > JACOSH01. The sequence continues at coordinate 11,936 of JACOSH010000205.1, read as the reverse complement.
AGGCGCTGGGCTGGCAGGAATCGAAGATCATCGCGCGCTTCTGGATCGCCGGCCTGGTAATGGCCCTGTTCGCGCTGACGACATTGAAGCTGCGATGAGGAGGCTATCGGGAGTGCGCGCGCTGGTGGTGGGGATGGAGCGGTCCGGGCTGGCCTCAGTGGAGCTGCTGCTGAGGCAAGGCGCGAAGGTGCGGGCGGCAGACGCCCGTCCGCTAGCGGAGCTGCCCAAAGCCGCGGCGCTAGTGGCGGCCTTGGGCGTGGAATTCGCACAGCAGTCGGACTCGGTGTTTGCCGAGGCGGAGCTGATCGTGCTGTCGCCGGGCGTGCCGGCGGACCTGGAGCCGCTGGAGCAGGCGCGGCGGCGGGGAGTGGAGGTGATCGGGGAGGTGGAGCTGGCCGCGCCCTTCCTGGCCGGAAGGACTATCGGGATTACCGGATCGAACGGCAAGACCACCACGACGGCGCTGGCCGGCCACATCCTGCGGGAGTGCGGGATCCCGGCGCAGGTGGGAGGCAACATCGGGACGCCGTTGTCCGGCATGGTGTCGGCGTCGCGCCCGGAGCAATGGAACGTGTTGGAGCTCTCCAGCTTCCAGCTCGAAACCATCAGCGCGTTTCGCGCCGAAGTGGCGGTGTGCCTGAACGTGACGCCGGACCACCTGGACCGGCATCATACCTTCGCCGGATATGCGGCGGCCAAGGGGCGGCTGTTTGAAAACCAGCGCAGCGAGGACTACGCGGTCCTCAACGCCGACGACGCGACCTGCGTCGGCTACAGCGCCTGCCTGCGGGGCCGGCCGCTGTGGTTCAGCAGCACGCGCGCCATCACGCCGGGCCTGTGGCTGGAGGAGGGCCGGATCTTCTTCGACGGCGACGTGGTGATGAAGGCGTCCGAGGTTCCGATCCGGGGCCTGCACAACGTGGAGAACACGATGGCCGCGGTCGCCGCCGCCCGGCTGGCCGGGGCGGGCCTGCGGGAGATCGCCGCGGCGGTACGGACCTTCCCGGCGGTGGAGCACCGGCTGGAGTTTGTACGCCGCGTGCGGGGCGTCGACTATTACAACGACTCGAAAGCCACCAATGTCGACGCCACGTTGAAGGCGCTGGCTGCGTTCGAGGGCCGGCTGTGGGTAATTCTCGGCGGCAAGGACAAAGGCAGCGACTACAGCGCGCTCCGGGAGCCGCTGAAGGAGAAGGCTTGCGCGGCGCTGCTGATCGGCGCGGCCGCGCCGCTGATCGGCGCGCAGGTGGCCGGCTGGACGCCGCTGGTGGAGTCCGGAACGCTGGAGGAGGCGGTGGCCGAGTCCTACCGGCGCGCGTCGCCGGGGGACACCGTGCTGCTGGCGCCGGCCTGCGCCAGCTTTGATCAGTTTCAGAACTACGAGCACCGCGGCCGGGTTTTCAAAGAGCTGGTGGGGAGACTGGAGGAATAATGCCGCAACTGCAGAAGACGGACAAGAAGCTGTTCTACGCGACGGTGGGGACGGCCTTCTTCGGACTGGTGATGGTCTACAGCGCTACCTCGATCATGGCCAAGCTGCGCTACCAGTCGACGACGCACTTCGTGGTCCAGCAGGGGATCGCGCTGGGAATCTCACTGGTGGTAATGCTGCTGCTGAAACGCACGCACTACCGGAACCTGCGGAGTCCGGCCGTGGCATTCGCGACGGTCGGTGTCGTCGTGGTGATGCTGCTCGCGGTGTATGTGATGGACAGCCGCCAGCACCGCTGGCTGCGCCTGGGAGGGCTGAACTTGCAGCCGGCGGAGCTGGCCAAGCCGGCCATTGTGCTGTTCCTGGCCTATTTCGTGGCGCAACGCGCGCGGGCGATCAACGACAAGCACACCATAATGCCCGCCCTGATGGCGGTGGGGGTGGTGACCTTGGGAATCGGGATGGCCGACCTGGGGACGGCGGTGGTGGTCGGGATCACGGCGGCGGCGGTGTTCTTCGTGGCGGGCCTGGAGAAGAAATACTTCGGCGTTTTGGCGCTGATTGCCCTGGCGGTGGGAACCTACTTCGTGGTTTCCAAGCCCTACCGGCTGGCGCGCATCGTGCAGTTCTTCGACCGCGAGTACAAGCTGGTGGACCGGATCGATCCGAAGGGAACGATCAAGAACTACCTCCGGCGATCGAGCGCCTCGCGGGACACCAACTACCAGATGGAGCAGTCCAAGATCGCGGTCGGGGCGGGAGGGCCGGCCGGCTTGGGGCTGACGCACGGGAAGCAGAAACTGTTTTACCTGCCGGAAGCGCACACCGACTTTATCTATGCCGTGATCTGCGAAGAGCTGGGCCTGCTGGGATCGCTGTCGGTTCTGGCGGTGTTCCTGCTCATCCTGTATCGCGGGTTGCGGACTACCCTGCAGTCCGGCGACGACTTCGCGCGCTACCTGGCGCTGGGCATCACCACCATCATCGTGGTGCAGGCCTTCATGAACATGAGCGTGGTGCTGGCGATGGGGCCGACCAAGGGCATCCCGCTGCCCATGATCAGCTCGGGAGGCAACTCGCTCCTGGCCACGCTCGCCATGATGGGGATGTTGATGAATGTCAGCGAGAACGGCGCCCAGTAACGCCCGCCGCCCCATTCTTTTCGCGGGTGGGGGGACGGGAGGACACGTGATTCCGCTGATCGCGGTGGCGGAAGAGCTGCGAAGGCGCGGGCGGGAGGCGCGGTTCGTGGGGACCCGGTCCGGGATCGAGGCGCGGCTGGTCCCGGCGCGAGGATTTGCGATGGACTTCATCGACATCGGCGGACTCAAGCGAGTGGGCGTGAGACAAACCCTGACCACGCTGTGGCAGCTCCCGGTCAGCACCCTGCGGATGTGGCGCCGCCTGCGGGAATTGCGCGTCGCGGCGCTGTTCAGCCTGGGCGGCTATGTCGCCGCGCCCGCGGTGCTGGCGGCCCTGGCCCTGGGAATCCCGGTGGTGGCGATGGAGCCGAACGCCGTGCCCGGAATGACCAATCGGCGCCTGGGGCGGTTTGCGGCCACGACGCTGTTGGGGTTTCCGGAAGCCGCCGCCTTCTTTCCGCCGGGCAAATCCGAGGCGACCGGGCTGCCGGTGCGCGAGGAATTCTTTGCCCTCCCGCCCAAGCCGCGCGGCGAGCGGCTGCACCTGCTGATTACCGGCGGCAGTCGCGGGTCGCGCACCCTGAACGAAGCGTCGCGAGCGAGTTGGAAGCGATTCCGGGAAACCGGCAGGACCATCGAGATCACGCACCAGAGCGGCGCGGACCGCTACGAGGAGCTGCGCGCGGAGTTTGCGGCCACGGGACTTCCCGGCCGGGTGACGCCCTTTCTGGAGGACATGCCGGCCGCGTTTGCGCAGGCGGATCTGGTGGTGTGCCGGTCGGGGGCGGGGGCAGTCGCGGAGCTCGCCGCAGCCGGCAAGCCCGGCGTGCTGGTTCCCTTCCCTTTCGCCGCCGACGACCATCAATCGCGCAACGCGGCGGCGTTCGAGCGGGCCGGCGCGGCGCGGCTGATTCCGGACAAAGAAATGACCGGCGACCGGCTGTTTCAAGTGGTGACGGAGCTGGCCGCGGAGCCCGGGAGGCTGGAGCGGATGGGAGAAGCGGCGCGGGGGCTGGGGAGACCCGGGGCGGCCCGGCGCGCGGCGGACATCCTGGAGGAGTTCGCGGGCGCAAACAGACGTTGACAGACGGCCCCGAGTCCGAAACAATACACCAAGGAAATGTTTTTTAAGCTCCAGCACGTGCACTTCACCGGGATCGGCGGGATCGGCATGTCCGGGATCGCCGAGGTGCTGCTCAACCTGGGCTATACGGTCAGCGGCTCCGATCTCAAGAGGACGCCGATCACCGAGAGGCTGGCCGGGCTGGGCGCGCGGGTGTACGAGGGCCACGGCGCGGCCCATGTGGCCGGGGCCAAGGCGCTGGTGGTGAGCTCGGCCATCGGCCCGCATAATCCGGAAGTGGAGGAAGCGCGCCGGCTCCAGATCCCGGTGATCCCGCGCGGCGAGTTGCTGGCCGAGCTGATGCGGCTGAAGTTCGGCATCGCCGTGGCGGGCAGCCACGGCAAGACCACCACCACGTCCATGGTGGCGACCATCCTCAACGAGGTGGGGCTCGATCCCACGGTGGTGGTGGGCGGGCGGGTCGGCACCATGGGGGGGGCCAACGCCCGGGTGGGTCGCAGCGACTTCCTGGTGGTCGAGTCCGACGAGAGCGACCGCTCCTTTCTGAAGCTGGCTCCGATCCTGGCCGTGGTCACCAACATCGACCGCGAGCACCTGGACTGCTATGCCTCGATCGACGATATTCGCGATGCGTTCGTGGAGTTCGTGAACAAGGTGCCGTTCTACGGCGCGGCGGTGGTGTGCCTGGACGACGCCAACGTCCAGAGCATCCTGCCGCGAGTGACGCGGCGCACGATCACCTACGGCCGGAGCGCCCAGGCCGACCTGGAAATCGCCGAAGTCACCCGCGGAGCGTTCTCCAGCGAGTTCCGGCTGCGCCTGCGGCGGGCCGACCTGGGCGGCTTCCGGCTGAACGTTCCCGGCGCCCACAACGTGCTGAACGCGACCGCGGCGGTGGCGGTGGCGCTGGAGCTGGACCAGAAGCCGGAGGCGATCCGAGGCGCGCTGGAGACCTTCAACGGGGTCGACCGCCGCCTGCAGGTGCGCGGCGTCGAGCGCGGCGTGACGGTGATCGACGACTACGGGCATCACCCCACCGAGATCCGGGCCACGCTGGAGGCGCTGCGCGAGTGCGGCTACCGGCGCCTGCTGGTGCTGTTCCAGCCCCACCGCTACACGCGCACCCAGCACCTGATGGACGAGTTCGCCGGCGCGTTTCATCAGGCCGACCGGCTGTTTCTGATGGATATCTACGCCGCCTCCGAGCCGCCCATCGAAGGGGTGACCGCGCAGGCGCTGGCCGAGCGGACGCGGGCCTTCGGCCACCGGGGAGTGGAGTTCGTGGGGAGCATGGAGCGGGGAGCTTCCGCCGTGGTGGAGGAGGCGGCGGCGGGGGACGCCATTGTGACGTTGGGGGCGGGGAATGTATCGGCGGCGGGGGAGAGGGTGTTGCGGGGGTTGAAGGAGGAGAGGGCGGAAGGGGGGGAAGGGGCGGAAAAGGCAAAAGGCAAAAGGCAAAAATCAAAAGGCAAAAGGAATAAGGTACTGAACACCCTTTTTGTCTTGCCTTTTGCCTGTCTCTTGCCTTTTTTCTATTGGGGGATCCATGCGTAGCTCCATTGTAAAGAATCAACTACCTAATTCCTTTTGCCTTTTGATTTTTGCCTTTTGCCTTTTGCCTTTTTTCTTCGGACCTCTCCATGTCTAAACCACAGCCACCCCCCTCGCGCGCCCGCCTCTGGCTTCGGCTCGCTTTTTGGGCGGCCGTGCTCGCCTCGTCCGCGTTGGCCGCACGCGGGGTGAAGAGGATGATGCTGGACGATCCGCGATTCATCCTGCGGGAGCCGCTGGCCGGAGCCGAGGAGAGCGAGGACTTTGTGATCCACGGGCTGCGGTACGCGTCGCGGACGCGGGTGGAGCAGGTGTTTGCCGGGGATTTCGGGAAGAACGTGTTGCTTGTGCCCGCCGACGAGCGGCGCCGGAGGCTGCTGGCGGTGGACTGGGTGGAGGACGCCACCGTGGCGCGCCTCTGGCCCAACCGCCTGGTAGTGTCCGTCCGCGAGCGGCAACCGGTGGCTTTCGTCGAAGTGGTGCGCGACGCCCAGACGGTGCGCCTGGCGCGGCTGGCCCTCATCGACGCGGAAGGCGTGCTGCTGGAGCAACCGCCGCGCGCCAAGTTCTCCTTTCCCATCCTGACCGGAGTTTTCGAGCGGCAGACGGAGGCGGAGCGCAAGCCGAAAGTCGAGCGTCTGCGGCGGTTTCTGGAGGAGATCGGGCCGCTGGGCAAGGATGTTTCCGAAGTGGATGTCAGCGCGCATGACTTGCGGGTCAGCGTCAAGGTGGGCTCCCGCTCGCTGGACCTGCTCTTGGGCGACCGGAATTACCAGAAACGGATGCAGCGGTTCCTCCAGCATTATCCGGAGATCCGGAGGCGGTCGCCGTCGGCGACGCTGTTCGACCTGCGGCTGGATGACCGCATTACGGCAAAGGAATAGAGGTTCATGGCGGAGAAACCGATCATCGCGGCAGGCGTCGACGCGGGCAGCGCGCATACCCGTTGCGTCATTGGCGTGTTGGAGAATGGCGGCCTGCGTCTGGCGGGAGTGGGCGCGACGGATTCGGCGGGATGGGTCAAGGGCCGGATTGCGGATCAGCAGGCCGTGGCCGATTCCATCCTGAGGGCGGTGCGCGCCGCCGAGCAGAGCGCCAAGGTCCAGGTGGAGTCGGTGGTGGCCGGGGTGGGCGGAACCACGGTTCGCGGCGCCAACAGCCGCGCGCCGATCGATCTGGGACGCCCGCGCGAGATCGAGCAGCGCGACGTGGACCGCGTCACCAGGCATGCCTCCCGCGTTCTGCTGCACGAAGACCGCATGGTCTTGCAGGTTTGCCTGCAGGATTTCCTGGTGGACGATCACCCCGGCCATCGCGATCCGCGCAAGATGGTGGCCTCGCGGCTGGAGGCCAACGTTCACGTCATCACCGCTTCGGTCCAGGAGCACAACAGCCTGGTGACGGCCATGAACCTGGCGCACCTGACGGTGGACGACACGGTCTACGAGGCGCTGGCGGCCTGCTACGCCTCGGTGACGCCGGAGGAGCGGCGCGAGGGGATCGCGCTGGTCGACATCGGCCTGCATTCCACCGACCTGGTGGTGTATTACGGAGAAGCGCTGCAACTGGCTTCCAGCCTGCCGATCTCCGGCGATCATTTCACCAAGGACGTGGTGCGCGGGCTCACCACCACCTACGAAGACGCGGCGCGGCTCAAGGAAGAGTACGGCTGCGCGGTGATCGGGCTGACCGCGGACAACAGCCTGATCGAAGTGCCGTCGCCGGAGGATCGCGAGCCGAGGGAAGCGCCCCGGCGTAAGCTGAACCAGATCCTGGAGGCGCGCGCCGAGGAGCTGTTCCGCTACGTGCGCCGCGAGCTGGCGCGGGTGGGCATGGACCAGGCGCTCATGGGCGGCGTGGTGCTCACCGGCGGCGCGGCGCGCATCAACGGCATGCTGGACATGGCCGAGCGCGTCCTGAACTGCCAGGCGCGCAACGGCCTGGCCATCGGGATTCGCGACTGGTCCGACCAGCTCCACGATCCGGTGTGGACCACTGGCGCCGGCCTGATGATGTATTCGGCGAAACTGAAGGCGCGCGAAGAAGCGCAGCGCCGGGAGAAAGGGTTTCTGGGAAGGTTACTACGATGAGAGGAGTTACTATGAGCCTGCTCGATCCAGACATCGAAGAATTGAAGTACGAAATCGCCGAGGAAGAGTTTCGCGGCGCGCGGATCAAGGTGGTGGGAGTGGGAGGCGGCGGCTCCAACGCCGTGGCCCGCATGATCCACGAGGGGCTGGGCGGGGTGGAGTTCCACATCCTGAACACGGACTCCCAGGCGCTGGCCTCATCTCCGGCGCCCAACAAGCTGCGGATCGGGGCCAAGATCACGCACGGCCTGGGGGCGGGCGCCGATCCGGCTATCGGGCGCCAGGCCGCGCTCGACGACACCGACAAGATCTGCGAGATCCTGGAGGGCGCCGACATGGTCTTCGTCACGGCGGGGCTGGGCGGGGGCACCGGCACCGGGGCCGCACCGGTGGTGGCGTCGCTCGCCAAGGAGCTGGGCGCCCTGACGGTGGCGGTGGTCACCAAGCCCTTCGGCTTCGAAGGGCAGCGGCGCGGCCGCCAGGCCGAGCAGGGGCTGGCGGAGCTGGCGGCGACCATCGACACCGTGATCGCCATCCCAAACGACCGGCTGCTGTCGCTGGCCCCGCGCGGCACCAGTTTTCTGGAAGCCTTCCGGATCGCCGACGATATCCTGCGCCAGGCGGTGCAGGGCATCAGCGACATCATCGTGACACCGGGTTTGATCAACCGCGACTTTTCCGACATCCGCGTCACCATGTCGGGGATGGGCTACGCCATGATGGGCACGGCCATGGTCTCGGGCGAGAACGCCGCGATCGAAGCCGCCCGCCAGGCCATCAACTGCCCGCTGCTGGAGGATTCCCGCATCCGCGGCTCGCGCGGAATCCTGATCAACATTACGGGCTCGAGCCGGCTGGGGCTGCACGAAGTGAACGAGGCCTGCTCCATCATCCGCGAGGCCGCCGATTGCGAGGACGTGCAGATCAATTTCGGCGTGATCCTCAACGAGAGCATGGGAGACGCGGTGAAAATCACGGTGATCGCCACCGGGTTCCAGCCAGAGAACTCGCCGGCGCCGGCCAAGCGCCCGGCGGAGGTCTCCGCCGCCCGAACCACGCCGATTCCCGAAGCGCGGCCCGCGATGCCGCCGCCGATCGCGCCGCCCATTCCACCGCCGGTGGCGCTGGACGATCCGCCGGCCGCGTATGCCGCTCCTTCGCCCGCCCCGCCCATGCCGTCGCAGATCCGCCCATTGCCGCCCGCGCCGGTGCAGGCCAACTTCGATCCGGAGGATCTGGAGACGCCGGCTTACCTGCGGCAGGGGAAACTGCTGAATTGAAGATCCGGGCCGGCGGGCATTGGCTGGCCGCCCAGTGGGTAGGGAGGCACGCGGGCGCAACGGCCCTGGTCTTTCTGCATGAGGGCCTCGGCAGCATCCGCCAGTGGCGGGACTTCCCGGCGGCGCTGGCCGAAGCCACCGGTCTTCCGGCGCTGATCTACGACCGCTGGGGATACGGCGGGTCCGATCCCCTGGAAGGCCCGCGCCCCGCCAGCTATCTGATCGACGAAGCGCGCATCGCGCTCCCGGAGGTTCTGTCAGCCTGCGGCGTGAGCGATCCGGTGTTGGTCGGCCACAGCGACGGCGGGTCGATCGCGCTGATCTATTCGGCTTCCCATCCCGCCCGCGCCGTGATCACCGAAGCGGCCCACGTGTTCGTGCCCGAAAAGGCGTTGCAGAGCATCCGCGCCACCGAGCAGTCCTGGGCGGAGCTCCAGCCTCGCCTGGAGCGTTATCACGGGGCCAACGCAGAAGGGATGTTTTTCGGATGGTCCGGAGCGTGGCTCTCGCCCGAGTTCCGCGGCTTCAATATCGAGGCGCTGCTGCCGCAGATTTCGTGCCCGGTGCTGGCCGTTCTGGGGGAGCAGGACGAGTATTGCCCGCCGGAGCAACTCGAGAAGATCGCCGCCGGCACGGGCGGCCGCGCCCGCACTCTCTTGATTCCCGGCTGTGGCCATGCGCCGCATCGCCAGGCGCGGGAAGCGACTCTGGCCGCGATGACGGACTTCCTCAAGGAAAATCTGTAGGGCAGGTCCAGTAAGCTGTCAGCGCGCAGCGGTCAGCACTCAGCCGGAACTCCCGGCCGCGGGGCAAGCTCCGGACTGATCGCTGACGGCTCTCCCCTCACGGCTTGCGCCTACGCCGCGCTGTATACTTGCTGGGATGAAACGTGTGGTTCTGGTCTGCCTGTTCGCCAGCACCGGGCTGGCCCAGCACAGCGAGGCTGTCGCGCCGGGCCGGGCGCTGTTCCAAAAGATGTGCTCGGGGTGCCATGGGGCCAACGCCAAGGGCGGCCGCGGCTCGGATCTCACGACGGGTAACTGGCGCTGGGGCGGCTCGGACGACGACATCACCCGCAACATCCTCAAGGGAATTCCGGGCACGCAGATGCCGGCGTTTCCCATGAGCGAGTCCGAAGCGCGGTCCGTGCTGGCTTTCCTGCGCACGCTTTCGGGAGCCGCCGAGGAGGCCGCCGCCGGAGACGCCGGCGCGGGCGGAAAGCTGTTCGCCGCCCACTGCGCCCGCTGCCACATGTTCGGCGGCAAAGGGGGACGGCTGGGGCCGGACCTCTCCGCCATCCGCGAGGAGAAGAAGACAGCCGAGCTGCGCCGGGCGATCACCCATCCCAGCGAATCGCTGCGGCCCGGCTTCGAGACGGTCGAAGTGAAGCGCCGGGACGGCAGCCTGCTGCGCGGAGCGCGGCGCAATGAGGACACCTTTTCGATCCAGTTGATGGACGAAGCCGAGAAGCTGCACCTGCTGCTGAAGAAGGACGTGGCGGAGGCGCGCTCCCCCAAGCAGTCCCTGATGCCGGAGATCCCTCTTCAGCCGGGCCAGGTGGACGATCTGATCGCCTTCCTCAAGCGGGAGCCGGCCGCCAGGGACTTCACCGAATGGAAGCCCGCCGCCGATTTCAACGTGACTTTCGCCCGCCTGAAGAACGCCGCGCAAGAGCCGCGGAACTGGCTGACCTACTGGGGCGATTATCGCGGCACGCACTCGAGCCGGCTCGCCTCGATCACGCCAGCCAACGTGGCTTCGCTGCGCGGCGTCTGGGCCTACCAGTTCGGCGGCGGCCACAACGAGACCATGCCGTTGGTGGTGGACGGCCTGATGTTCGTTACCGGCCCGCTGAACGACGCCGCGGCGCTCGATGCGCGCACGGGCAGGACCATGTGGCGCTACCGGCGCAAAGTTCCCGAAGACGTCCACAGCTATTGCACCGTGATGACCAACCGCGGCTTCGGCGTGCTGGGAGACCGTCTCTATCTGGCCACGCTCGACACCCACCTGGTGGCGCTCGACGCCAAGACGGGAAACAAGATCTGGGAGACGGCGGTCGACGATTATCACAAGGGCTACTCGATCACCCATGCGCCGCTGGCCCTCGACGGCAAGATCATCGTCGGGGTGACCGCGGGCGAGTGCGGCAACAACGGGTTTGTGGACGCCTACGACGCGGCAACGGGAAAAAGGCTGTGGCGCTTCTGGGCGATCCCGCGCAAGGACGATCCCGAGCACGCGCGCGCCCGGGCCACCTGGTCGGGCAATTCCGCCGACAGCGGCGGAGGGCCCACCTGGATGACCGGAACCTATGACGCTGAGACGGACACGCTGTTCTGGACCACGGGCAATCCGTCGCCCGACTACGACGGCGCCGTACGGCTGGGCGACAACCTGTACACGTGCAGCGTCCTGGCGCTCGATCCGGCAACCGGCAAGCTGAAATGGTATTTCCAGTTCACGCCGCACGATACGCACGACTGGGACGCCAACGAAACGCCGGTCCTGATCGACGCCGAGGTCCGCGGCCGGCCGCGCAAGCTGCTGATACAGGCCAATCGCAACGGCTTCTTCTATGTGCTGGACCGCACGAACGGCGAGTTCCTGCTGGGCAAGCCCTTCGTCAAGCAGACCTGGGCCAAGGGGCTCGACGACAAGGGACGCCCCATCGTGCTTCCCAACACCGACCCGACGCCGGAAGGCAACTACGCCTGTCCGGACGCGGCGGGCGGCGCCAACTGGGCGGCCTCCTCCTATGACCCGAAGACCGGCCTGTATTTCGTTTCGGTGCGCGAAGTCTGCGCGTTCTATACCAGCAAGTTCAAGGAAGTGGTTCCGGGGCAGCCCTATACCGGATCGGGCCAGCGGGAGGAACCCGGGGCCGGGGCCATCCGCGCTATCGATCCGGCCACCGGCCAGGCGCGCTGGAGCTTCCCGCTGCACGTGGGCAACGTGGCGGCGGGCGTGCTGCACACCGCGGGCGGGGTGCTGTTTGCCGGCTCGGGCGGCGGATACCTGATTGCGCTGGACGCGCGCGCGGGCAAGGGGCTGTGGCGCTATCAGACCGGCGCCGAAATCCGCAATTCGCCGATAGCCTATAGCGTGGACGGCAAGCAGTACGTCGCGGTGGCGGGGGACTCGACGCTGTTCGTATTCGCGCTGCCATGACTCCCCATTCCGGCCTGGTGCGCGGTCTGGGCCTGGCCGCGGCCACGTCGATCAACATCGCCAACATGATCGGCACGGGCGTGTTCATCAAGGCCCGCGTGATGACCTGCAACGTCGAGACGCCGCTGGCGGTGTTGGGTGTGTGGGTGGCCGCCGGCCTGCTGGTGCTGGCGGGCGCTCTCACCT
>JACOSH010000174.1 GCA_016178945.1 Acidobacteriota bacterium | reverse complement strand
GCCGCGCTCGGCCATAGCGAAGGCCTCCCGGGCGCGGCCCGGCATCCGGGCCAGTACGTCGATCGCATCCTCGTAGACCCTGGCGTTCTCGCGCACGAAGCCGGCCTGCAAATCCGGCGCAGGGATGCGCCCGCGCAGGGTCTCGACCCGCTCGATGGCTCCGCGGAGGTGCTCGAAGGCCTGCGCCAGCCGGCCCCTTCGGCGCGCGATCTCGGCCAGCCCCCGCCGGGCGGCGATGATCAACTCGGGGAACCCGGCCCGCTCGACGATCTCCGCGGCTTCCGAATACTGCGCTTCGGCCCGATCGACCTCCCTCAGCCCGAGATAGCAGTGGCCCATCTCCACCAGCGCCTGCGCCTCGGATCCGGTGAGACTATTCCCCCGCGCCAGAGCGCGGCCCTCTTCCAGACGTGCCAAGGCCGTTGGGTATTCTCCCAGCCGCCGGTGCGCGGCGCCGAGGCCGATCAATCCCCCCACCTTGAACGGAGGAACCCTGGTCTTATCGCTCAACGCCAGGGACTGCTCGTACTTCTGCTTGGCTCGTTGGAGATCGCCCGTGCGCAGATAAAGGTCGGAGAGTACAAGCAGGTTGCGCTGCACTTCCCCATAATCCTGGTGCGCGACTCCCGAGCGGTACGATTCTTCGGTTAGCCGCAACGCGGTCCGGTAGTCGGCCAACAGGCTGTAGATAATCCCGAGATTGCCCACTCCCGCGCCGGCCTGCCACGGCCGGAGTTGCTCGCGGAACAGACGGACCGACTCCTCACCGTACTGAATGGCTCTGACGTAGTCGCCGGAATCCTTGTAGACGTTGCCGATCCCCCGGAGGCCGAACGCCTCGGCGGGCCTACCGCCGGAGCGCCGGGCGAGCTGAACCGACTCCTCATAACAGCGCCGGGCTTGCGGTAGTTCACCCCGGCGGCGATAGATTTCTCCGATGCTTTGCAGATAGTCCGCCGCTCGTACCTCACCGTCCGCGAGCCCATAGGCTTCCCACCAGTAGCGCAGAGCCTTGTCCGAATCCCCGTTCGCGAGGTGGTAACTCGCCAAGAACCGCAGGGAGTCCTCCGCCGCTTCGCTATTACCGATTTCTCGGACCCAGTCCAGGGTTTGCGTCAAGTACTCGAAGGCCCGGCTGGGGTCCTGCCGTGTCAGGTCGCCGCCGATCACGGTCCGAAACTGATATTCCTGTTCCCAGTCTCTCAAGCGGCGGCTCATCTCCCATCCTTCCTGGAGGATTTCCAACGCTTTGTCCCAGAGGCCTGTATCGGAAAGGGTGCTTGCCGCCAAAACGAGACTCGCCATCAGCAGATCGTCCTGCCCGTGAGTTCGTGCCAGGCTGCTGCAGGGGGCGCCCAACGGCAGGGCTTCCTGGATTCTTCGCTGATGACGCAGCGTGGCGAGGAACCAAAGACAGGCGTAGGGGTGGTCCGGCCTGCCCGGCAGCCGCGCCCCCGGATCGTCCACCGGGCCCAGTCTGGAGTAGCACTCGGGTACGGGAAGACCGGCCCGGGCGCACGCCGTATACTCCTCGTGCCCGCGAGCGAGTTCATCCTTCAAGTCATAGACCCACCCCAGTCCGTAGTGCGCATACGGTGTCTGTGCCAGCAGCCGCTGGAAGTAGTTCTGGGCCGCGTCCAGCGCCTTCTTTCGGCGGTAGGCTGCAGCCAGTGTCCGGTACGCCCGCCAGAACGTGGGGTCCTTCTCGATGATCGACTCCAGCAGCGGGATGGCCTCATCCACCTTGCGCTGGCCGACCAGCACCCATGCCCGGTTGTGCTCGTCCATCAGCGAGGCGCTTGCGGGCAGAACTAAGGCCACAAACAGGACCAGCCGCCTCATGGCGCGCCTTCGAACTCGAACTGCACCTGCTGCTCCACCTTGCCGGTCTGCCGGTCCGTTCCAGCGACCAGAAGGCGATGTCTTCCTTTGCCGGCCCGCGCGGCCGGATAGGGCACGTGAAAATTCCCGCCGCCGTCGTCGCGGGCAATTTCGCTCGGGGGCGCGCCATCGAGAGAAGCGGAATAGCGCAGACCCGGCCGCGGCGGAATCCAGAACGACAGCACCACGAAATCCTCCGGCGGAGCGCCCGGCTCTCCGGAGCGCGACACCTGGAGCTCGATGCTCCGCGCCGGATGCTGCCTCAAGGCCGCCGGCGGGGTGTCGGCGATACGCCTGACGGCCACTGCCGCCAGCAGCACGATCCCGGCCAACGCGTAAGCGGGAGCGGGCCGCCAGAAGAGACCGCCCAAGCGGCGCCACCAGGGATTGGCCCCGGCGAACACGCGCGCGCGCATGCGGCGCTCGGCCGCTGGCCAGCTCACCGGCGACGGCGGGGGCCCCGGCGCATCGAAATCCTTCAAGCGCACCAGCAGGCTGTCGCACAGGCCGCAGACCGCCACGTGGGCGCGAACGCGATCCGCTTCGCCCGGTTCGAGCGAGCCCGCCTGGTAGGCGGACAGCGCTTCGGCGCTCGGGCATGGGCCGCGCCGCTCCCGCAGGGCGCGGAAGGCCGCCCCCAGCTCCTCTTCGAACTCGCGCTCTTCCGGGCTCATACTCCCGCCCCTCGCGTCCGGGAACTCCGTCCCGTCCAGACTTGCAGGAACATGCGCCGCCCATTCTGCACGTGCGTCTTGACCTGCTTCATGGTCCACCCCTGATGCACTGCGATCTCCTTGAAGGTGAGCCGCTCGATGTAGAGCAGCTTCAGGGCGATCCGATGCTCGTCGGCAAGCTGATTCAGCACGCTTTCAACTTGCGCCCTCATTTCGGGATCCCGCGGGGGCGCCGGACGATCCCGATCGCCTCCACCCCGATACCGCTCGGCCGCGCTCAAGCGCCAATTCAGGCCCAGGCGGCGGGCGATGGTGAAAAGCCACCCCGCGAAATTCCCGCGCTGATACTTCCCTGCCCGCAAGCCTTCCATCGCTCTCAGGAAGGTATCGGAGGTGACATCCTCGGCCGCGGCTCGGTCGCCTAGCAGACGCAGCAGCCTGCCATAGGCCGGTCCGGCGTACCGCCGCCAGAGTTCCGCGAAGTACTTCATCTCGCCAGTCGTCTGAAACTTCTCGACCAGCGATTCCTCCGGCATTCCTTCCAGATCGTCTGGTCTTTCCATAAGAACAGTCCAGGAGGCCGAGTTTCCACAGAATATCACAGTCTTGTTTCCTGACACCTCCAATTCCAAAACGCCCCACTATAATAAGAATCGTGCGCACGACACCCATACAACCCCAGGACTGGCGGCGAATCCTGCCGGTCCCGCCGCTGGCGCGGCGTGCCGATCCCCGCCGCACACTCGATTTCGAGGAGAGCGGCAAGGTAGTCCGCTATCTTCTCGGCGGCGGCGTGACCGGCGTCATCTACGGCGGCAACGCGTTCCTCTATCACCTGACTCTGGCCGAGTATGGCGATCTGCTCGACTGGCTGGCCTCGATCGACGACCGGGTTCTGGTGATCCCCAGCGCGGGGCCGTCCTATGGCCGGGCCATGGATCAGGCGCCGCTGTTGAAGAAGCACCGCTTTCCCTGCGTGATGGTGCTGCCCTGCGGCGATCCGCGGGACGCGCGCGGTCTGGAGCAGGGCTACCAGGAATTCGCCGATGCCGCCGAAAAAAAGCTGCTGGTGTACTTGAAAGACGAGAGCAACTTCGGCGCCGCCCGGGAAGCCGGCCTGGACGCCGTGGCGCGGCTGGTGGACGACGGCGTCTGCGTCGGCATCAAGTACGCCGTGGTACGCCCGGACCCGCGCCAGGATCCCTATTTGGAAGACCTGTTGCGGCGCGTCGATCGCGCCCAGGTGATCAGCGGCATCGGCGAGCGTCCCGCCATCGTTCACATGCGCGACTTCGGATTGCCCGGGTTCACGACCGGCTCGGGCTGCCTGGCGCCCGCGCTGTCGAATCACCTGTACGAGCTGGCCGCGGGCGGCGAATGGGCCGAAGCGGAGTCCGTACGCGCCCACTTCCTCCCGGTGGAGGATTTGCGCGATGGCTGGGGACCGGCCCGCGTCCTGCACGCGGCCGTGGAGCTGGCCGGGATCGCCCGCCTGGGGCCGATCGCGCCCTACGTCTCCGCGTTATCGGCCCAGCAGCGCGACCAGCTTGCTCCGGCGGCTCTGGCGCTGGCGGCGCAACGGCGTGCAGTTACCGCCTGATTTGCGCGCGGCCCTGGAGCGCGAGGGCGAAAGGCTGAGCGGCGCCGATCTGGCCGCCGCCGCGGCGAGCCTCCGGGCAGTATCGTGGCGCGGGTCCCCGGCCTGTGTTGAGCCCATCCCAGACTCTGGCCTACGGCTGGTTCGCATGCCCGCCACTTATGCTGTCCTCCACGCAGTCTTGAGCGAGTTGCGCGGATTGCCCATCCGTAGCCTGCTCGACCTGGGTGCGGGCCCGGGAACCGCCGCGTGGGCTGTATCCAGCCTGTTCGCGGATTTGGAGCGCGTCACGCTGGTCGAGCTCGACTCCCGGTTCACCGAGATCGGAAACCGGCTCCACCCACCGGGCCCGGTGGATTGGCGGGCAGCCGATCTCCGGGTCACGCCGCGCCTGGAGCCTCACGATCTGGTGGTCTGCTCTTACCTCCTCGGCGAACTCGAGGACGGAGTGGCTTCACGACTGCTGCGCGCGGCCTGGGAGTCGGCCGGAGAAGCGCTGGTGGCGATCGAGCCGGGCACGCCGCGCGGGTTCGCCCGCATCCGCGTCCTGCGCGACGAGCTGATCGCGCTGGGCGCTCACCTGGCCGAGCCCTGCCCTCACGCCGCCGCCTGCCCGATGCGCGAGCCCGACGGGTGTCATTTTGCCCAGCGCTTGGAGCGCACTTCCCTGCACCGCCGCGCCAAGAGCGGCACGCTCGGCTACGAGGACGAGAGTTACTCCTACGTCGCGGTGACGCGCCGCCCCATGGATCGCGCGCTGTCCCGCATCCTCCGGCATCCTATTCAGCGCCCCGGTCACGCAGTTGCAGCTCTGCACTCCGGAGGGGCTGGAAAAGAGGGTCGTAGCGCGGAAGGAGAAGGACGCCTACCGCCTGGCCCGGAAGGCGCGCTGGGGTGATACAATCGCCTCTCGGACCGACAGGAGCGCAACATGAGAATCCTTACTTTGCTGCTCGCTTTGGCGCTGGCCGCGCCGGGGCAGAACAAGAAAATTGTGGTCACCGGCATGCCGGCGGATGCGATCGCGGAATTCCAAAGGGTCTCCGGCAAGGTCACGGTGGTGGTCGCCGAACCCATGCCGAAAATGATCGAGCAGGTCGCCGACGCCGACGCCATTTTCGGCGCCATCAACCCGGACCTGTTCCGGGCTGCGAAAAGACTGAAGTGGGTGCAGGTCTATTCGGCCGGCGTCGAGACCTACCGCTTCCCGGAGTTCCTCCACAGCCAGGTCACCCTGACCAACTGCAAGATCCTGCAAGGTCCCAACATCGCCGACCACGCCTTATCGATGCTGCTGGCGCTGACCCGCGAACTGCACCTGCTGATTCCCGACCGCACCAAGGAGGAGTGGAACAAGACGCGCTGGAAGCCGATCGAGTTGCGCGGCAAGACTGCCGTGATCCTGGGCGTCGGCGGAATCGGTTCCCAGATCGCGCAGCGCGCCCACGCCTTCGGGATGCGGGTGATCGGCGTCGACCCCAAGGAGATGCCGCTCAATCCCTACGTTTCCAGGATGGTGTTCCCGGACCGCCTGGACAGCGTGCTGCCGGAAGCCGACGTGGTGTTCATCTCCGCGCCCCACACGCCGCAGAGCGAGAACATGATGGGGCCCAAGCAGTTCGAGCTGCTCAAGAAGGGGGTCTACTTCATCGCGGTCTCGCGCGGCAAGCTGTACTCCACCGACGCGCTGGTCAAGGCGCTCGACAGCAAGCGCCTGGCCGGCGCGGGACTCGATGTCACCAATCCCGAGCCGCTGCCCAAGGGCCACCCGCTGTGGAAGTTCGAGAACGTGATCATCACGCCCCACATCGCCGGACAGTCCGATGGAGTGCAGGCGCGGCGCATGGAGCTGATCAAGGAGAACATCGCCCGCTTCGTATCCGGCGAGCCCATGCTGAACGTAGTTGACAAGGTGAAGGGATACTGACCGGCGCTATGCCCTTCGAGATTGCGGTCCTGCCGGGCGACGGCATCGGGCCGGACGTGATCGGCGAGGCCGTCCGGGTTCTCGATGCCGCTGCCCCGGGGCTGCTGCGTCTGACCGAACATGCCGCCGGCGCCGCCGAGTATCTCCGCTCCGGCAGTCCCCTGCCGGAGGCCACGCTGGCCGCCTGCCGGAGCGCCGACGCCATCCTGCTGGGCGCGATGGGAATCCCGCACGTGCGCTGGCCCGACGGCACGGAGATGACGCCGCAGATCGATCTGCGCGAGATCCTGGATCTCTACTCCGGCGTGCGCCCCTGTAAGCTGTACCACGCCGCCGATACGCCGCTGAAGAACTACGCCGCCGGCTCGATCGACCTGGTGCTGGTGCGCGAAAACACCGAGGGCCTGTTTTTCGGCCGCAAGGAGCCCCGCCGGCTCGACGCGCCTGAAGTCCGCGACGTGATGCGCATCTCGCGCGCCGCGGCCGAGCGCGTCTGCCGTTCGGCGTTTGAAATCGCCCGGCGCCGCCGCAAGAAGCTGACCCTGGTCGACAAGGCCAACGTCCTGCCCTCGATGGCCTATCTGCGATCCATCTTTATGGAGATCGGCCGGAGCTATCCGGACGTGGCCGCCGAATGCGTTTACGTGGACGCCATGGCGCTCTATCTGGTCCAGCGTCCGGAGCGCTACGACGTACTGGTGACGGAAAACATGTTCGGCGACATCCTGTCGGACCTGGCCGCCGGCATCGTCGGCGGCATGGGGATGGCGCCCTCGGCCGACATCGGGGATCGCCACGCGGTCTTCCAGCCCTCCCATGGCTCGGCGCCGGACATCGCCGGCCAGGGCATCGCCAATCCGGTCGCGACGATTCTTTCCGCGGCCCTGATGCTGGACTGGCTGCCTAGCCCGGAGACCAAAGCCGCGGCGCGCCGGATCGAAGCGGCGGTCGAGGCGGTCCTGGCCGATCCGGCCCATCGCACGCCCGATCTGGGCGGCAAGCTCACCACCCAGCAGATGGGCGACCAGGTTCTCGCCCGCCTCTGACCGGCTAACGCTTCTGAGCGTCGTGCTTTTCCTTATAGATTTCCCGGCTCAGCTTATCCTGCTTGGCATCGATCTTGGCCCGCTCCTTGGGCGTCAGCCCGCCCCCGTCCTTGCGGTCCTTGACGATCTGCTTGTGCAGCCTGGCCTCTTTCCGTTCCAGCTTGGCGGTCTCCTTGGGCGTCAGCTCGCCCGACTTCACGCCCTGCGCAATCCGCTCCTGCTGCCGCTTCTGCCTCCGCTTGGGCGCATCCGCAAACAAACCGGACGCCAGCACCGCACCCGCCAGTATCGTGGTCAATATCGTTCGTCTCATTTTCGTTCCACTGCCTCCTGTCCCGCTAAACTCCCGCCGCGCCAGGTAGTTGCGCCGCACCTCCATTAAAGTCTACTCAGGAAAGGCCGGACCAGACGTAAGAGATTCCCTTTAGGGGTGAGCCACTTCTTGCCTTACCAAATCCACGAAAAGGCAAAAGTGATTAGATACAAACGCCTTCTTCCTAATTCCTTTTGCCTTTTCTTCTTTCGCTTTGGGTCTGCGCCCGCCGGAATCGCGCCCGATGGCTCTTCATAAAAGGCCCGTGACTCCGCACAGGCCGGCAGGCAGGACGCAGTATACTTGCGGAATGCGAGTTGTCCTTACTTTCTTCGCGTTCTCAGCCG
This sequence comes from Acidobacteriota bacterium, assembly GCA_016178945.1. GTDB lineage: Bacteria > Acidobacteriota > Terriglobia > Bryobacterales > Bryobacteraceae > JACOSH01. Next base: position 13,139 of record JACOSH010000174.1, on the reverse strand, counting down.
CCTGGGCCCAGAGCGATCTTTCCGGCGGCTGGAAGCTCCGCATCTTTCAACAAACGGACCGGCCCGACGTCACTCGCCTTTCGCTCCGGGTCGACGGGGAGAAGCTCACCGGCTGGTGGCGCGGCCGCGAGCTGGAAGGCACGGTCGCTGGCCGTGCCGTCGAGTTCAAAGTGGGCAAGGACCCGGCCAAGGCGCTCCTCGAGGGCGGCGAGCTGAAGGGCGAGATCACTTTCGGGGATCGCACGGTGAAATGGAGCGCCGAAAAGTTGCCGCCGCGGCAGCCGCCCCGGACGCACGATTTCGAGCCCACCGAGTTTCAGCTCTACTTTGCCTCGTCCATCAAGCCGGTGCTGCGGATCCAGCCGGGAGACACCGTGCGGACCTGGGGCGTCGACGCCGGAGGCGTGGACAGGAGCGGCAAACGCCGGTCGCCGGGAGGCAATCCGCAGACCGGTCCGTTCTTCGTCGAGGGAGCATTGCCCGGCGACACGCTGGTGGTGCGGCTGAACCAGGTGCGGATCAACCGCGACTGGGCGCGCAGCGGTGACTCGATCATGCGCAACGCGCTCGAACCGTGGTCGCTCGGAAATCTCAAATGGGCCGAGGACTTCGGCAGCCGCTGGAAGCTCGACCGGGACAAGGGCATCGCCTACCTGGAGAAGCCGACCGATCGGCTCAAAAACTTCTCCGTGCCGCTGCGCCCGATGCTGGGCTGCGTGGGAGTGGCGCCGCCGGGCGAGTCCAGTATCCGCACCACCGACTCCGGACGCTTCGGCGGCAACATGGACTACAACGAGATCCGCGAAGGCGCGACCCTCTACCTGCCGGTGTATCACGAAGGCGCGCTGCTGTTCCTGGGCGACGGACACGCCGCCCAAGGCGACGGCGAGCTGACCGGCGATGCGCTGGAAACCTCGATGGATTTCGAGTTCACGGTGGACATCCTGCCCGGCAAGCAGTTCGGACACCCGCTGGCCGAGACCGATCAGTTCCTGATCAGCATCGGGATCGCCGGCTCGCTCCAGGACGCCTTGCAGATGGCCACCAGCGGCATGCTGCGCTGGCTCGATCGCGACTACAAGCTGAGCCCCTCGGAGGCGGCCATGGTCATGGGATTCGCGGTGAAGTACGACATCGCCGACCTGGTGGGCACGCAGGTGAGCATCGCGGCCAAGCTGCCCAAAGCGGCCCTGGCCAAACTCGAGAAGGCGCCGCCGGCGCCTTAACGGAGCCGTTCGCGCATTCGCCAGTTTCAGCTTGCTCGCGTAGATCTGAACACTCAGCTAACTCCGAGCCTCGTACCCCCTTAACACGCTTCCCAGCCCCCAAGATCTCGGTACGCCATTCGAATGGCGCAGGTGGTGGTGACTACCGCGAATCCGAATGTCCTGGACACCGAGTCGCCTGAGGGCCGCGAGAACCTGCTTGCCCGTCACGTTGGGCAAGCGCTCATGCGCTGATCCGCACTCGCTGAACGCCGACAAACTCAAGGCCACCCACTGGCTCGCCCTCAACCTCCAGGCACAGATCGATAGCCTCCCGGATACGGGACATCAGCCCGTCGAGAGACTTTGCCTGCGTTTGGCAGCCGTGCAAGGCAGGGAGAGAGGCCACGTAGTAGCCACCTTCGTCGCGTTCCACCACTACGTCGAACTCTCGGGTCATGACTCCATGCTACTCCAACCTGCCAGCCCGCGAACGGACCGGCCTTGGTCGGCGTTGAGGACGTCGTGAGCGGGCGCATACGGCAACCAGCAGCCGGAAGGAAAACTAGTGGAGTAAAGTAGATTTGGCTACCGTGGGTTCCTTTCTCTCGCGACGCTCTGCGCGCTCGAACGGCGGAAGATCGCTGCGATGCCCCCCTACCGCGGGGACGCCTCCTGCAAACCCCCGTCCACTGAAAACCACCCGTCCGGTGATCTTCGACGACCTTTCGAGATCCGAAGCAACTGGTTGTCTTCCAGTGAATCCGGCGAGCCGGCGCGGTCAGGCGGCGCCCTCCAACGCAAGGATCTTCTTCTTCACCGCTGGCGGAAAATCCACGAACACGAAGTGACCCTTGTGATACAGATAGTCCTCGCCGCTCTCATCGACGACTCGCACCAACCCATCTCTGGCGGCCCTCGGATCGGGAAGCATCCGATAGACTTTGCCAGGGATCAGAGACGCCCGGTAGTCGGCGTTGTCGATACACAGGGCGAAAGGTTTCGTTCTCTTCTGCGCCTTCATGATTGGTCCAAGTGCTTCCGGAGGTACGACCGTAGTCTGACACCCGGACCGGCGGCGATGACCTCCACGTGTGCGATTGGGCCAACAAGTTCAAACCTCATTTCCGTCAAGGGTGTCCTCTGAATGCAGGCCAACCAGCGGACGGAGTCATTCTACTGCACAACCGCTTCTCCTTGTCGCTGGTTTTCGGCGTTCCGGTGCTACGCAGCGGGGAGTTCGGCAGATCCAATTCTGCCTTTGCCTTCTTGGGCAAGACCGCCTCCTACCGCAGGAACGCCTCCTGCAAACCCCCGTCCACCGAGACCACCTGGCCGGTGATCTTCGACGACCGTTCAGAGACCAGGAACAACGCGGTCTCGGCCTGATCCTCGGGCGTGATCGCGGACTTGGTCAGGGTGCGCTGCGCGTAGAAGTCCGCCAGCTTGCCGCGCAAGGCTTCGGTGTCCTCGGATTCCTCGAACGGGATTTCGTACTTGACCAGCGAGGCGATCACGCGCTCCCGCGGGAACATGGTGGAGCCCGCAACCACCGTGGCCGGCGCCAGGGCATTCACCCGCACCAGCGGCGCCAGCTCCACCGCCAAGCCGCGGACCAGGTGGTTGGCGGCGGCCTTCGACGAGTCGTAGGCCAACGAGCCTTTCTTCGAAACCACGGCGTTGACGCTGGTGGTCAGAACCAGGCTGCCGCGCAAGCCCTGCGACTCCCAGACCTCCCGCGCCTCGGTGGCCACCAGGTAGCTGCCCATGACGTTCACGTCGAAAGTGAGCTTCCACTGGCTGTCGCTGATCGATCCTTCCCGGTCCGGCGCGACATAGACGCCCGCCGTGACCACGATGTGGTCAATCCCGCCGTAGGCCAGCACGGCCTGTTTGAGCATCTCGCGCACGCTGGCGCGATCTGTGACGTTCACCTGGAGCCCAATGGCCGGTCCGCGGCCGGAGATCCCCGTGCCGGCTACGCCAATGCCCTGGCCATAGATATCGGTCAGCTCCTTGGCCGTGGCCGCCGCGGCCTCGACGCTGAGATCCGCGCAAACCACGTGCGCGCCCTCCCGGGCCAGCCGGTGCGCGACCGCTTTGCCGATGCCGCTGCCCGCGCCAACCACCAGAGCCACGTTTCGCGCCAGTTCCCGTTCCGGCGGCATTCGCTTCAGCTTGGCCTCCTCCAGCAGCCAATACTCGATATCGAAGGCCTCCTGCTGGGGCAGCGCGATGTACTCATCGATGGCCTCGGCGCCCCGCATTACTTCCACGGCGCAGTTGTAGAACTCCGCCGTAACGCGCGACTCGCTCTTGTCCTTCCCCCAGGCGACCATGCCGATGCCGGGGATCAGGATGACGGTCGGATTCGGATCGCGCATCGCCGGCGAGTCCGGATGCTTGCAGGCTTCATAGTAGCCGGCGTAGTCGCGGCGGTATTGCTCCAGCCCGGCGCCCAGCTTCCTCTTCAGCGCGTCCAAGTTTTCGTTTTGAGGGTCCCAGTCCACGTACAGCGGCTTGATCTTGGTGCGCAGGAAATGATCCGGGCACGACGTTCCCAGCTCGGCCAGGCGCGCGGCGTCACGACTGTTCACAAAGCGCAGGATGGCGGCGTCGGCCTGCACCGTCGCGATGAATCGTCTGGCCGTCGAAACCTGGCCCCGCAGCCACGGCAATAGCCCGAACAGGATCTCGTCCCGCTCCGGCTCGGGTAAGGCCTGGTATTTCGTGCCTCCAAAGGTCTGAGACCCTTTGTCTCGGCTCTCGATATGGCGGGCCGCCGTTTCGATCAGGCCCAGGGTCAGCTCGTAGCAGGCCTTGTCGTCATCGGCCCAGTTGATCAGCCCGTGCTGCGCCAGCACGACGCCCTTCAGTCCGGTGTCGGCCTTGCACATCCGCTCTAGCTCCAGGCCCAGCTCAAAGCCCGGGCGCAGCCAGGGCGTCCAGCCGATCTCGCCGCCAAGAATCTCCGCCGTCAGTTCCTTCGATCGGCGGCAAGCCGCCACGGCAATCACCGAGTTGGGATGCATGTGATCGACGTGCCTGGCCGGAATGAACGAATGCAGCGGCGTGTCGATCGAGGCGGCGCGCGGATTCAGGTTGAACGTGCAATGCGGGTAGTACCCCACCATGCGGTCCTCGGCCGCGGACTTGGCGCCCCTGGGCTCGGCTACGGCATAGATCGCCTGCAACGCACGCAGCTTCTCCTGGTAGAGCGAAGCAAAGTTTTGAAGCCCGCTGGTTCGCAGATCGCCGCCCGACCCCTTCACCCACAGGACCTCGGTGTCCCGCCCGGTCAAGGGATCGCGCTCCACCAGCTTCGCCGACGTATTGCCGCCGCCAGTATTGGTAACGCGCTGGTCCGACCCCAGCAGATTCGAACGGTAGACCAGCCTCTCCGCGGGCGCGAGCCGCCCGGCAACCGCATCATCCCAGAGCTGGTACACCATCCATCCAGTGTATCTCCGAGCGCCAGTCAAAGATGGCGAAGCCACCTAATCCCTTTTGCCTTTTGATTTTTGCCTTTTGCCTTTTGCCTTTTCATGCCTTCCCCCCCGCGATATAATCACTCTATTGCCCCGCACCGCATCAGTCCTGCTTGCCGGACTAGCCGCCCTCCACGCCGCGCCCGTCGACTTCATGCGCGACATCCGGCCCATCCTTTCCGACCGCTGCTTCACCTGCCACGGACCCGATTCGGCCAACCGCAAAACCCCCCTTCGTTTCGACACCGAAGCCGGCGCGCGTCGCGCCATCGTCCCCGGCGATCCGGGCAAGAGTGAATTGATTCGCCGCATCACTTCGGACAACCCTGCGCAGCGCATGCCCCCCGCCTATGCCGGGCACGACAAGCTCGGCGCTCGCGAGATCGACCTCTTCCGCCGCTGGATCGAGCAGGGCGCGCCCTGGCGGCAGCATTGGTCCTTCGTCAAGCCCAGGCGGCCACCGCTTCCCGAAGTCCGGGACCGGGCCTGGCCCCGCAATCCGATCGACTCCTTCGTGCTGCACCGCGTGGAGAGCGAAGGACTGCGCCCCTCCCCCGAGGCGGACCGCGCCACGCTGATCCGCCGCGTAACGCTCGACCTCACCGGCCTCCCTCCTACGCCGGCTGAAATCGACGCCTTCCTCGCCGATTCCTCACCCCAGGCCTTCCAGAATGTGGTCGACCGTCTGCTGGCCTCTCCCCGTTACGCCGAGCGCATGGCGGTGCGCTGGCTGGATGCGGCCCGCTACGCCGACACCAACGGCTACCAGAGCGACGGCGAACGCAGCATGTGGCGCTGGCGCGACTGGGTGATCGACGCGTTCCACCGCAACATGCCCTTCGATCGATTCACCGTCGAACAGATCGCCGGCGACCTGTTGCCCAACGCCACTCTGGATCAGAAAATCGCCACGGGCTTCCATCGCAACCACCGCACCAATGCCGAAGGCGGGATCGTGGAAGAGGAGTTTCGCGTCGAGTATGTCGCCGACCGCGTCGAGACCACCGCCACCGTCTGGCTGGGCCTGACCATGGGCTGTGCCCGCTGCCACGACCACAAGTACGATCCCATCCAGCAGAAGGAGTTCTACCAGGCTTTCGCCTTCTTCAACAACGTCCCGGAACGGGGGCTGGTCTACAACTTCGGCAACGAAGAGCCCTTCGTGAAGGCCCCCACTCCGGACATGGAGAAGAAGCTGGCCGAATTGGACCGTAAGGCAGCCGCGGCCGAGGAGCGCTACGCGGCCTTCGAGGCCGAGCTTCGCGCCGCGCAGCGCGACTGGGAACAGCAACTGCGCCACGGCGACACGCTGCGCTGGTCGGTCCCCGACGGGCAGGTCCTCCACTTCCCTCTCGACGAGGGCGCGCCGGGGCGCGTCGGAGAAGCCCGCCGCTTCGACGGCCGGCAGTTCGTGGACGGCGGGAATGCCGCCAATTTCAACTATCAGGATGCGTTCAGCCTGGCCGCGTGGATCAATCCGGAGGCCCCGACCGGTGCCATCATGTCGCGCGTCGAGGATTATTGGGAAGGCGAGGGCTACGGTCTTTATCTCAAGGATGGCAAGGTGCGGCTGCACATCAACCGCCGCTTCACCGATATCTGCCTGCGCGTGGAAACCGAGGCATCGGTCGCGTTGAATCGCTGGCAGCATGTCGTGATGACCTACGACGGCCGCCGCAAAGGCGCCGGCGTCCGCATCTACATCGACGGCCAGTCCCAGAAGCTCAAAATCCTCTTTGACGAGCTGACCTACCCGTTCGGCGCCAAGGATCCCTTCCGCATTGGCGGCGGTGGAGGCCAGGAGAATCGCTTCCACGGCCGCATCGACGACGTGCGGGTCTTCAAGATCGCCCTCACGCCGGAGCAGGCCTCCACGCTGCACCTCCTCGAAACGATGAACGAGCTGGCCGCCATCCCGCCCGAGGCTCGCAGCCCGGCTCAGGCGAACAAGCTGGCGCTTTGCTTCCTGGACCGCTTCGCGCCGCTCGAGATCCGCCTGGCGCGCCAGGCACTGTTCGACGCGCGCACGGAGCGCCGCCGCTACTTCGATTCCATCCCCACCGTGATGGTCATGGTGGAAAGCCCCAAGCCGCGCGACAGTTTCATTCTCAAGCGCGGCGCATACGACAACCCCGGCGAAAGAGTCTCCCCCACCGTACCGGCCTTTCTGCCGCCGCTCCGCAAGGACTGGCCGGCGAATCGGCTCGGGCTGGCCCGCTGGCTGGTCGATCCATCCAATCCCCTGACCGCGCGAGTCACCGTGAACCGGTTCTGGCAGATGCTATTTGGCGTGGGCCTGGTCAAGACGGCGGAAGACTTCGGCTCGCAGGGGGAAGCGCCCGTCCATCCCGAGCTGCTCGACTGGCTGGCCGTCGAGTTCGTCGAGAATGGCTGGAACGTGAAGGCGCTGCTGAAGACCATCGTGACCAGCGCCAGCTACCGCCAGTCCTCGCGGCTCTCCCCCGAACTGCTCCAGAAGGACCCGGAGAATCGGCTGCTCGCGCGCGGGCCGCGCCTTCGCCTGCCCGCCGAGATGGTGCGCGACCAGGCGCTGGCGCTCGCGGGGCTGCTGGTGGAAAAGACCGGCGGGCCGTCGGTGAAGCCTTACCAGCCCGCCGGCTTGTGGCAGGAGCTGGCCGGCGGCAGCGGCTACAAGCCCGATAAAGGCGAAGGCCTGTACCGGCGCAGCTTGTACACCTACTGGAAGCGCACCGTGGCGCCGCCCTCCATGGTGACCTTCGATTCGCCCAACCGCGAGACCTGCACTGTGCGCGAGACCCGGACCAACACACCCTTGCAGGCGCTGAACCTGATGAACGACGTGGCCTACGTCGAAGCCTCGCGCAAGCTGGCCGAGCGCATGCTCCGCGAAGGCGGATCGAGCGCTCAGGACCGGATCGCCTTCGCGTTCCGTCTGGCCACCGCCCGCTTTCCCAAACCGCGCGAGCGCGAAGTGCTCGGGAGAGCGCTGGATGGTTTTCTGACCCACTTCGGCGCGCATCCCGGGGCGGCGCTCAAGCTGCTCCATCAGGGCGAATCTCCGCGCGACCCCCAGCTCGACCCGGTCGAGCTGGCCTCCTACGCCGGCGCGGCCAGTCTCATCCTGAACCTCGACGAAACTGTGACCAAGGAGTAACCGATGGACCCGTTTCGCGAACACCGTTCTCTGCTCACCCGCCGCCACTTTTTCGGGCTGAGCGCCACCGGGATCGGAGCGGCGGCGCTTCACGGCGCAACCGGCGGGCCGCCCCACTTCGCGCCCAAGGCCAAGCGCGTCATCTACCTGTTCCAGTCCGGCGGGCCTTCGCAGATGGAGCTGTTCGATTACAAGCCCCGCCTGAAGGAGTTCGCGGGCGCGGATCTGCCCGATTCGATCCGCAAGGGCCAGCGGCTGACCGGCATGTCCGCCACGCAATCCAGCTTTCCGGTCGTGCCGTCGAAATTCCAGTTCGCGCGCCGGGGCGCCTCCGGGGCTTGGGTCAGCGAGCTGCTGCCGAACCTGGCGCAAATCGCCGATCAACTCACCTTCATCAAGTCGCTCCACACCGAGGCCATCAACCACGATCCCGCGGTCACTTTGCTCCAGACCGGCGCACAGATCGCCGGGCGTCCCAGCATCGGGGCGTGGCTCGCCTACGGGCTGGGAGCCGATACCCAGGACTTGCCGGCCTTCGTGGTCATGATCTCGCCCGGCTCGGGCGGCGGCGGACAGCCGCTCTACGATCGCCTGTGGGGCAGCGGCTTCCTCCCCACTCAGTATCAAGGCGTGAAGTTCCGATCCGTGGGCGATCCGGTCCTGTACCTGTCCGATCCGCCCGGCTTCGACTCCGGAATCCGCCGCCAGTACCTGGACGCGCTCGGCCGGCTCAACCAGATGCAGCTCGACGAGTTCGGCGACCCGGAAATCTCCACGCGCATCGCCCAATACGAGATGGCCTTCCGGATGCAAAGCTCGGTGCCCGAGCTCACCAACCTCTCGAAGGAACCCGATCGTATTTTTGAGCTGTACGGACCGGATGCGCGGAAGCCGGGCACCTTCGCCGCCAACTGCCTGCTCGCGCGCCGGCTGGCCGAGCGCGGCGTCCGCTTCATCCAGCTTTTCCACCGCGACTGGGACCATCACGGCAAGCTGCCCCAGGACCTTCCCAAGCGCTGCCGCGAGACCGACCAGCCCTCGGCGGCCTTGATCCTGGACCTGAAACAGCGCGGCCTGCTCGACGACACGCTGGTGGTCTGGGGCGGCGAATTCGGCCGCACCGTCTACTGCCAGGGCCGCCTGACCGCCGAGGAATACGGTCGCGACCATCATCCGCGCTGCTTCACCATCTGGATGGCCGGCGGAGGGATCAAGCCCGGCGTCACGCTGGGTGAGACCGACGATTACGGCTACAACATCACCGCCGATCCGGTCCACGTTCACGACCTGCAGGCCACCATCCTGCACTGCCTGGGAATAGATCACACCAAACTGACCTACAAGTATCAAGGACGCTATTTCCGCCTCACCGACGTCCACGGAAACGTGGTGAAGCCGGTTCTGGCCTGAGCGTATGAACCACATCCGCCTGATCCACTGGAACAGTGCCGAGGCGGAGCAGCTCGGTGGGCGGCTCCGCGGGTTGGGCTATGACGTGGTTCATGGCCCCGTCGACCCGTTGACCTTTCGCGGCGAGTTGAGGCGCGATCCTCCGGCAGCCTTCGTCATCAGCCTGGACCGGCTGCCGTCCCACGGGCGGGAGGTTGCCTTGTCGCTTCGCCAGAGCAAGGCCACGCGCCGCGTGCCGCTGGTCTTCGCGGGCGGCGAACCGGAAAAGGTCGAACGCACCCGGAAGGTTCTGCCGGACGCCCTCTACACCTCTTGGGGGCGCATCGGCCCCGCGCTGGCGCGCGCCATCGCCCATCCCCCGGCGGATCCGGTTTCGCCCGGATCGATGGCTGGATACGCGGGTACGCCGCTGCCGAAAAAACTGGGCATTAGGGCGAATACGGTCGTCGGCATGGCCGGCCCGCCGCGCGATTTTCGCAAGACCCTGGGCAATCTGCCCGAAGGCGTGGTGCTGCGCAACGGCCCCGATGGCCCCTGTGACCTGCTCCTCTGGTTCACCCGGTCGCGCCGCGAGCTGGAGGGCGAGATCGAGCGGATGGCGGCACTGGCCGCCTCCGCTCCGCTCTGGATCATCTGGCCGAAGAAGGCCTCGGGCATCGCCTCGGATCTGACCCAGCAGCAGGTTCGCGAGATCGGCCTTGCGACGGGCCTGGTCGACTACAAGATCTGCGCCATCGACCAGACCTGGGCAGGCCTCCTCTTCCGCCGCCGGAAACGCTAGCCGGGCTTGCGTGTACCGCGACGCCCGTGCGCTTTGAGATGCTACCACATGGGTCTCCAGTCGCCGTGCAGCATGAAAGCCGCCCAATAGTAGGGCGACTGCCAGCGCTCGGATTGGGCGAGTGCAAGCTGCGCCGCGCGCAGGGCCGCCGGTGGGGACAGCCGCTCGGGACCCAGCAGCCCGCTGTAGAACAGGCGCATCAGCTCCCCGGTGGCCTCGTCGTCCACCTTCCAGGCGGTCGACAGGACTCGCGTAGCGCCGGCGCGGAGAAACGCGGCCGTCAAGCCGATAACGCCGTGGTCGTGCGTCTCCCGCCCCAGCGCCGTCTGGCAGGCGCTGAGCGTCACCAGGTCCACCGGAAGATCCAGCGTCAGGACGTCGCGCAGCCGCACAAAACCGTCCCGCGGGCCGCCCTTGCCATCCACCAGGGACAGAATCAGCCCGGAGAGCCTGGGCTCGGCGGCGTTCACAAAGCCGTGCGTGGCAACGTGGAGAATCCGATGGCGGCGCGCCGCCCTGCTGAATAGCGCCTCGCGCGTGGCGTCGAGCCCCACGAACCGGCTGGCCTGCCCGGGCGGCGCCAGGCCGAGGATCTGGCGGGCCTCCCGTTCCGCGTAGAGGAGGCGAGGAATCCCCGTCCCGCTCAGATCCCAGCCCACCGAGCGGGAGGCTTCCTGCAGGTCCGCATCGAGAGTCTCATCCGCGCCGCCGGGCGCGCCCGCCTTCAGCCGCGGGTCTCGAGGGCTAAAGACCGGGTCGGCCACCACCGCCAGCAGCCGCCGTGCAGGAGGGCCGCGTCGGCGATTGCGCAGCGCCAGCACGGCGCTGGCGGACGGCAGGTAAACGATCTCGTGTCCCACCATCAGCGGAGCCCCGTCGGAGCGGTTCGGATCCGGAAGCGCCCCGATGGGCAGAAACGCCATGTGTTCGTCGGAGACCACAAACAGCCGCTTCCCCGGCAACAGCCCCGCCACCGGGCGCAACAGCAGCTCACTGAGAGCTTTCGAAATGCGGGCGGCTTCCTGGCTGGCGGACAAGTCTCCCGCGCTGAGCAGCCCATGAAGCCGGCGCGCCTTGGCCGCGATAGTTCCAGCCTGCGGAAGGGGAAAAGTGGTCAGCTCCTTCGAGGTGATGGCCCAGATCGCTCCCGAGGCTTCTTCGTGCAGAATCCAGTATTCGAGGATCAGCGCGTCCGGATCCAGCATATGCTGGATGTCTTTCAGACGCGGGGCCGGCCCATCCGCCACGAAAAGCCCGCGTTGATGATCCAGGGTGACCAAAGCCTCGGCATCGTAGCCGGAGCTGGGCGACCGCGAGTGCAGCCCGAGGAGCGAGGCTACCAGCCAGGTGAGCCCGAGCGTCGATCCACGGTTCCCGGTCCGGCTGGCCGGATCGGCGATCTCGCTGCTGAGCTGGACTTGCATGGCGATGGCCTGGCGCGCGCTGGAAACTGCGGCCTCAAAGCGGCCGCGGCGCCATTCCAGTCCGGCGACGGCAGAATTCGCTCCCATCGCCGACCACCGGTTTCCATGAAGCGCCGAAAGCCGCAGATATTGCTGATAGTGGTCCAGGGCTTCCTCATCACGCCCCAGCACACGCAGCGATTCGGCTACGTGCGCGAGCGCTCCGGCGATGCCGAGGCTGCTGCCAAGATCCTGGTGAATCCGAAGCGCCTCCTGGTGGTGGCGGAGGGCTTCTTCGAAGCGGCCCGCTTCAACGCCAATTTTGCCCATGCCTTCCAGCGAATCCGCGATGCCCAGCGGGTTCCCCAGGACGCGGCGCAACGCCAGCGCACGCACTTCGAACTCCCGTGCGCGATCGAGATCCCCGTTCTTAAGATGTTGAGTGCTCAGGCTTTTCAGGATGACGGCCTGACCTCGCCGGTCGCCCAACGCTCGCCAACGCTCCAGGTACTCCAGCAGTTTCGGCAGGCCAGTTCGAGCCTCCCCGAAGTATCCACCCAGGTTCGCCCAGTTCTTCTCGGCTTCGAGACGGCCGTAGTCGTCCTGCAGGACGTCCCACAGAGCCAGTGACTCCCGATACGACCGGTCGGCCTTGTCGTAATGCCCGGTCCGGTGGTGAATCTTTCCCTTCCGTAGCAGCGCCTGAGCCTCGCTCCGCACGTCGCCGGCCTCATGCCACAGTCTCCGCGCCTGCTCGAACAGAGCGATGGCCCGAGCGTAAGACTCCCCTGTCGCCCCCGATTCCTCCTCGCCGCCGCGGAAAAACGCAAGATGCCCGCGCAGGGCCGCCTCGTCTTCCGGCCCGGCGGCGCGTAGCTCGGAAACGGTGATCTCGTAGGAGCCGCGAGCCGTATCGCTTCCCGCGGCGGTCACTTCGATGCGGTAGCTGCCCGGCGCTTGCGCCACCACGGGGATCGATTCACTTCCGTAGCTGCTGGCGCTGAGGGCGGGCAGCCGAAAGCCGTTGGGCCCCGTACAAGCAAGCCCCAGGTCGATCTCCCGCTGCAACAGCCGAACCCGCGCGAACTGTCCCGCCTGGAGGCTCAGCGAGTAGAGATGCGTTTGGCCTCGCGAAATCGGCGACTTCACGGGCATACCGGGAATCAGCGCGACCGGCCCAAATGGCGCGGCCACGGACAGTAACAGGCGCGCGGCAACCCCCGCCGCCGCCACCGCCCAAAAGCATCGACCAGGACGAATCGCTCACCCCCAACGACTCTGCCATCATACACCGGCACGCCCCGGCCGCCCAACGGATCCTGGCCTCATCGCTGCGCGTCGGCGTGGTCCTCACAGATGAGGTCAGGGCTCGGCGTGCCGCACATAATGCTGGCCTTCCAGTGGCGCTACTCGAACGTGGTGCACGGCTCAAGATAGTTGCGGACCTGCGGTCAGTCTACCTGAACCTGCTCGACCAAGGAATCCGCTTCGATCACAAGCTGCTCGACCAGAGCCTTGCGCGGTTGGGCCTTGCGAAGCTGAAGCCGTGAGCCGCCCGGCCGACGCCGGTTCATATCGCATCCCGGCCCGAATGGTCCGGAGGCACAGCGCACGACTTCCTGTTACGCTAGGGCGACAGCAACTTCTCGTGTCCGCGTCCGATAACTTAACATAGGACGCAAGCCGCAACAGCGGAAGGAGATGCGCTATGCGATT
>JACOSH010000173.1 GCA_016178945.1 Acidobacteriota bacterium | reverse complement strand
GGACCTCGACATCCTGATCTGGAACCGCAACGAGCCGCCCTCCCTGCTGCGCAACGACCTGCGCGGATCCGCCCACTGGCTGCGCATCAAGCTGGCGCCCACGGTGTCCAATCGCAGCGCCATCGGGACGCGCGTGACGGTGTCGTACGGCGCGCGCCGTCAGGTGCAGGAGGTGTTGAGCCAGTCCAGTTTTTACTCGGCCAGCGATCGCCGCCTCCACTTCGGTCTGGGCGCGGCCGCCGCCGCCAAGATCGAAGTCCGCTGGCCCAGCGGGAAGATCCAGCGGCTGGCGCTGTCGCCAGTGGATCGGGAGATCCTCGTCAAAGAAGAATGAGCCTTCAGGACTCCGGGTCGAAGTGCCGATCCAGGTGGATCCACGCCGAGCGGGAATAGCGGACGATCCACGGCACGAAGAGAAGAAAGACCAGTTGCGTACCGATCAGCAGCTTGCGCAGGGGCCAGTGCGTGAGCTTCCATAGCGCCACCAGCAGCAACAGGAACAGCGGAACCGATAGCGCATAGCTGATGTACATGGAGGCCAGAAAGTAGCCCGGTTCGCGCTCGAATTTCAGGCCGCAGTGCGGGCACTGCTCGTGCACGGCGATCCAGCCGCGGAAAATCGGCCCGCGCCGGCAGGAGGGACAGACGCGGCGGAGAATGGCTGCGAGGGAAATCACCGGACGCCGAAATGCCTCGCCAGAAAGTCGATCAGTTCCGGGCGGTCTTCCGGCTTGACCGTGGCGCCCCAGCGGATCATCTTGTCGGCTTCGCGTTCCCACTGGGCGCGGGTCAGCCGCTGCCCGGCGATGGCGTCGGACTCATGGCATCCGATGCAGGCCTGCTTCACCTTGGGTGGAAACTCCGGAGCGGCCTGGGTTGGCATCGTCGACATCATCTCCGGCCCCGGACCGCCTTCCACGCGGACCTGTGGCACGACATTCCATAGGTAGCCCGACGGATTCCAATCCTGGGCGAAGGGTTGGGTTTCGCCGCGCGCATCGGTGGCGCGGGCCATCAGGACATAGTGAGCCGGGCGCGGAGGCGTCCAGAAATGTTCCCAGGAACGCCACGCGTACTTGTCGCGGTCCTGGCCCAGAGTTGCCGTAAGCCAGGTACGGCCGCTGTCGGTGGAGACCTCCACCTTGGCGACGGGCGCTTCGCCCGACCAGGCCACGCCCCAGATCCGCACGGGCTTCCCATCGGCGCCCACGCGGGAGCCCTCCAGCGGTCCGCCGATTACCGACTTCGGGCGCAGCGATTCCACCGGCGTCATCAGGGCCTGGTCCACCGAAGAGCCCGGGGCCACCGAGGTCACCGGATAACGATAGGCCGTCTTCATGAAAAAGCCGTCGTGCTCTTTGTCGAGGACCCGGACATGGGTGATCCACTTGGTCCAGGAGTCGCCCGCCCACCCCGGTACGATCGCGCGCAGCGGGAATCCGTGCGCCACCGGCAAGGGCTCGCCGTTCATATCAAACGCGAGCAGGGTGTCGGCGTGGAGCGCCTTCTGCGCCGGGATGGTCCGGACAAAATCGGGCATTGTGCCCATCGGCACGTCCGCGCCGTCGAGCAGCACGTGTTTGCCCGACGCCCGGATTCCCGCCCTTTTCAGGACGTCGGCAAGCCGCACGCCCTTCCATCGCCCATTGCCCACGCTGCCGTGCTCCCACTGCAAGCCGGCCACGGTAGGCCGGTAGAAGCTTCGCCCGTTGCCGGCGCATTCCAGGACGCCGGCCAATTCGGCTTGCGGCAGCTTGCGGAGGTCCTCCATCGTGAGGGTCAGAGGCGTCGCCACTTCGCCCTCCACCCGGAGCTGCCACCGCGACAGGTCCACCTTGGGCGTGTACATGTGGCTGCGGACGAAGAAGCGCTCGATGGGCGTGATCCAGGTGGCGAAGCCGTCCAGGGGCATTTCCAGGTCTTCGGGCCGCGTGGAGCGGACGATCATGTTTCGCTTGACCTTGTCCGCGGCGGGGAGCGGCCCTCCCGCAAGGAATCCGCCGGCGGCGGACAAAGTCCTCAAGAAGGCGCGACGTTTCATGGTTGGGCCAGGGGAACCGTGATGTGCTGCAAATCGTTATCGCGTACTTCGACGGTCTTGACGCCGCGCAGCGCGCCGCTCTCCACCACCAGCTCGTGGCGGCCGGGCGGGAGGCGCAGCTCGGCGGGGGTCCTCCGCGGCCAGAGCTTGCCATCCACCGTGATGCTTGCGCCGCCGGGCTCGCTTTGCACCAGAACCACGCCGCCCAGGGGCTGCAACGCGATCACCGGCAGGTCCACCAGCTCGCTGGTCACCGTCATGTTGCGGTTGACGTCGCGATAACCCGCCATGCGAACCGACAGGACGTGGTTGCCTCCCTTGGCCGTCACCACGCACGGAGTCACGCAGGAGACTCCGCCGTCCAACACCACGGTCGCGCCGGGAGGCTGAGTCTGCACCGGGATCTCTGCAACGGCCGTGGCCGCGGGATCGGGCTTGCGCCACTGGACGGCGGGTTTGGGCGCACTGGCCCGGGGCGGTTGGACCGGCGCCGGCTGAGGCTTGGCGGGTTCCACGGGTTTCGGCGCGGGAGGCGCCGGTTCAGGCGCGGCAGTAGTCTGCTTCGGCGCCGGAACTCGCGCCTCGCGCTTGGGTACAGGCGCAGATACTGGTGCGCTTTCTTGTGGCGGGGGGCCGGCAGCGACCGGCGCCGGCGTGTTCTTCTTCAACGGCAGGCGATTGTACAGCGCCACGCCGGCGAAACCCAGACCAATCAGGATCCCGGCCGCGATCGGGCTGATGAAACGCCGCTTGAGCGGGAGATCCGTTTCGCGCTGCGGGGTTACTGGCGTGGGCCAGGACAGCGTCGGCGAGTCCGGCGAGCCCGGGTCCACTTCGGTGCTCAGGGTCGGCAGACTCAGGCTGCCTCCGCGCGGCATGCATTTCCAGCCACGAGTCTTGGCGCAGGCCGCCTCCAGGGCGTTCACGAATTCGGCGCAAGTGGCAAACCGGTCTTCGGCCACCTTGGCCAATGCCTTGCGCAAGACGGCGTCGATTTCCGGTCCCAGGCTGCGGTTCAGCAGTACGGGCGACACCGGCTCCTCGGAGACGATCTTATACACTAGCGTGGGCAGGTGATCGGCGGTGAACGGTTTCTCGCCGGTGAGAATCTCGTAGACGATCACCGCCAGCGCGTACTGGTCCACTCGCCCGGTGATGGGTTTGCCCTGCACCTGCTCCGGCGACATGTAGTTGGGCGTTCCGACGATCAGTCCGATCTGGGTGAGCTGGTCGAGCGAAGTCATCTTGGCCACGCCGAAATCGGTGATCTTGGCGGCGCCGTTCTCGTCCACCATGATATTGGCGGGCTTGATGTCGCGATGAACGATGCCCTTGCGGTGGGCGTAATCGAGCGCGTCGGCGTTCTGCTGCAGGATGCGGAACATCTGCTCGGGCGCCAGGGGCTGGCCTGAGGACAACACACGGTCCAGAGTGGGGCCGCGCACGATCTCCATGGCGATGTAGGCCACGCCCTCCTGCTCGCCCGCGTCGTAAATGGTGACGATTCCCGGATGGGACAGGATGCCCGCCGAGCGCGCTTCCCGGAACAGGCGCTCGCGCTGGCGGTTACGCTCCACGCTGGCGAATTCGCCCAGCCGGATAGTCTTAAGCGCAACTTCGCGGCCGATGGAAGGATCCAGCGCCCGGAATACGACCCCCATGGCGCCCCGGCCCAACTCATCGACGATCTGATACCGCCCGAGCTGTTCCATCCCCCGCTCCTTGCATGCTAGCACAAGTGGGCAGTGTGGCGCGGCGGGCTAGAACCGCCTCTTCTTTTCAAACTCGCGACGGCGCTGCTCGCGCTCCTCGCGCAGTTTCTCGTAGAGGGGGCGCTGGGACTCGGTGAGGAGTCCGCGAATTTGGTTCACCTGCTCGTCCTGAATGGCCCGGTACTCCGGCCGGTGGCGCGTCTGCAGCTCCTTATGACGCTCCCGGGTCTCATCCAGGATGGCGTTCAGTTTGGTCAACTGGTCGCCAGTCAGCGACAGCCGCGTGCTCATCTCATCGACATAGCGTTTGCGCCATTCGACCGGCGAAGGCGGGCCGGATTCGGCCTTCACCGAATTCATTACGTAGAGGCGATGAGAGAAAGCCCCCACCACGCCGCCGCTCAGAAACACCAGGAACACGTAAAACGCCGAGGAGAGTCTGGACCGGCTCATATCAAATCCGAATCGTCGAAGGCGTCCGACAGATCGGACCTGGGCGCCTCGGAGTATTCTACATGCTCCAGGAAGTGGTTGTCGGCGAGCGTTTCCACGTAAGTCGCCGTGTAGATCGGCGACGTGGCGGAGTTGGGAATCACGGCCAGGGCGCCCATCATCAAAGAAACCGCCGCCGCGGCCGTGACGAAGCCTCGCGCCAAGCGTCGAAAGCCTAGCGAGGCATTTTGCGCGCGCTCGATCTTGGCCCACAGGTGCGGCATGAAGTTGACGCTGGGTTCCGGATCGGGACAAGCCTCCCGATAAGATTTGAGCAGTGCGTCGAACTGCTGCTCTCTCGGATCACTCACCGGCTCTGGCCTGCGCTCCATCACTCACCTCCGGCCGCTCTGGAATCCCCGAACGCTTTCAACACCCGCTGCCGGGCTCGAAACAACCGCACCTTCAGGGCATTCTCCTTAGCGCCGTACACCTTCTCCAACTCCTTGAGAGACAAGCCCTCAACTTCCTTTAACGTTAGCAGAATCCGATCCTCTTCGGAAACCGCCCCCAGCAACGTATCCACCTGATCCCGGACTTGCGCCTTACGGCGTTCCTCCTGATCCAACTGCCCTCCCGCGGAGGCATCCGCCAGCACGACCTGCTCTTCGCTCAGGTCGGCCATCCGCGACTCCTTGCGCCGCCGCTGCTTCCGCAAGTAGTCGTAGGAAGCATTCACCACCAGCCGGTGCAGCCACGGCTCAAACACCTCCGGGCTCCGCAACTGGTCCAGCGAAAAATACAGCCGGAGAAACACCTCCTGCCCTACGTCTTCTACATCCTCGGGCCGCGCAATCAGGCGCGCGATCGTCCCCAGGATACGCTTCCGGTAGGCCAGCACGACCTGATTGAAGGCCGCCTGGTCCCCTGCTTGCGCATTCCGGATCAGATCGAAGTCTACCAGCATGCCGCACCCTCGCGCGGGCAGCCGGCACGACCGACCCTGGTAAGTAGGCGCACAGACAAATAGATAGGTTACAACAGGGAGTTGTGGGGAGGGCTTTGAGCCCGCCCGGTTACTTGGCTTCGGGCTTGATCAGCGTCAGGATTCGACCGATGTAGGAACCCGGATCTTTGGGCTTGGTCGTGTCCGGCGGCAGGGGATTGCCATCTTCGTCATATTCCACCTG
>JACOSH010000154.1 GCA_016178945.1 Acidobacteriota bacterium | reverse complement strand
GCGCCCAACCGGCCGTTGGCGTCCAGCGAAGCCGCCATCACGATCTCATCGCCCAGGTACTGGCTCACCTCACGGAGCTCCCGGATGGTTTCGTCGAAGTGTTTTCCGCCATCGCTCTGCCACCACTCCTGAAGCACCGGGCTGCTCTGGACACGCTGCCGGATGATCTCATGCGCGCCGCCCAGCGCCTCGCCCAAGTTGGGAATGCTGGCAAACACGGCCGTCCGCCGGGGCGCCAGGTCCAGAAGGCGGCTGGAGTAACGCAGGCCGGGAAGCGGCACCTTGGCCAGATCCTTGCCCAGCGCGGAGAACTCCCGCAGCAACACCATGTGCTTCTCGATATTGGCGCTCCAGGCGATCTCGTCTTCCACTGGCGCCGTACCGACGCTGGCGTTGCTCGCGTACTGGTCGCCGGAATGCAGCACCTTGCGGTCGCCGCCGGCCGACACCCGCACTTCGCCTTCAATCACCGAGACGCGAGCGCCTTTGGTGCCGCCGTTGACGTGGAATACCGTGCCGGTCACTTCCACGCGGCAATCCTTGGAAGCCACGTAGAGGTGACCGGTGCGGCGTTTGGCGGCCTGCACCAGCACGCTGCCGCGTCCCAGATTCACGGTCAGCTCGCGCCGCGTGGCCGAGACCGTGAAGGCCGACCGCTCCTTCATCTCGACCCAGGATCCGTCGCCCAGACGCAGCATGGCGCGAGAAGCGCTGCCGGTCCGCACCTCCGCGCCCCCTGCCAACTCCTCGCCGCGGTGAAGAGGCGACGCGCCATCCGCCGATACCCGGTACAACGTCCCTTCCAGCGACTCCACCACGGCGCGGCTGCGCTCCGGGGCGGGCGCATACCGATAGAATGTGCCCCACGTGCCCAGGCCCGCCGTGACGGTGACCGCGGCCGCGATGGCCAGCCATCGCCTCGGGGGCATCGCGGGACGTACCGGCAGCGTGACCACTGGCCGCGGCCTGGCTTCCATCGCTCTGCGGCACGCCACGCACTCGTGCAGGTGGTCCTTGAGCAGGAGCGCTTTGGCTTCGGACAGCTCGCCGGCTTTCCAGGCCGGGATCAAGGCCTGAAAATCCGCGCAGCCGGAGATGCGGTGCGCCGGTTCGGCCGCCAGCTTGCTCCGTACCCGCTGGGCGGCGCCTTCGACCATCGCGGGATCGATGGCCTCGTTCCGGATTTCTTCCAGGCTCCTCTCCAGCCGGGGGTCCATGTCGCTCGATTCGTGACTCATTGTTTTTCTCCCATATACGCCCGGAACTCCTGCTCCACCCGCTGGCGCGCGCGATGCAGGGTCACCGCAACCGTCTGGACTGACGTGCCAAGCAGGGCGGCGATCTCCGGGTTCTCCTTGTCTTCAAAGAAGCGGAGGGCGAACATCTCGGCGGCGCGGGGGCTCAGCCGCGCGACCGTCTTTCGCAGCCATTCCCGGATCTCTCCGGCCGACTGCCTGCGGTCGGGAGCAAGGGCGGATCGATCGGCCAGCACCGGCGCGACCTCTTCTAGCGGAATGAACGGCCCGCGCTGCCGGGATCGCAACAGGTCCAGCGCGGCATTCACCGCCGCCCGGTAGAGGTAGCTTTCCGGGCTGCCCATCGGACCGGCCTCGCCCTCCCGGCGAAGCACCCGCAGGAAGACGGTTTGCAGGACATCCTCGGCGTCGCCGGCGTGGCCCGTAATCCGGTAGGCGGCCCGGAACACCAGCGCGTGATGTTCCTCAAACAGCCGGCCGACTTCCTCGGTGCTCTCCGTTTCGATTGCGGGGACCAGAGCCTTTCTCCTTCCTTGTTCCTCATCCATCCAGACGACTCCACGGGAGCGTTATTAACAGCCTGACAGGAAAAACGAACGGGGCGGAGGAATGTTCCGGGTCCGGCGACTGACCCCGTACCCCCATACATATCTTCAGCACCGGCGCCTTGACTACCCGAGCGCGCTTGTAATGGTGCGAAGTGGTTATCCCTTTGACTCAACTTGCCGCTACGGGTTGTGGTTTCTGGCTAACGGATCGGACCATCGACTCATGGAGGTAGCGCCTGCGTGAATTCTGACGCGGCTTGCCGTGGCGCTCTTCGACACGGGCCTGGACGACAGAGTGTCGCCTCGCGAAGATCGCCTTCATCGCGCGTCTTCCTGGCGGCCCAAAGTGGCAAAGACGCCTATTGCCCAGCGGCAAAAGGGCCACCGCACTTGGGTAAGTGGTCGTGGTGACTCTTGGCGAGCAAAGTAGGGTCATTTCTCGAGCGCCGCAGCTTCAAGCATTTCTGTCATACGAGTCTTTATCACCTCGTTGATGTTCATAACCCTTGCTGCTCGTCGTGGATTTCCAAAATGCCTTCGCCGAGCGCTGCCCCGTGGCCGTACCGCATCGAACGCTCCGAGGAACGTGGTGAGTCAAGGATGATCTTTATGAGTTTTTGGACAACACCAGGACATCCATCTGCTCCTTTGAGGAATACCTCCTTTCGACAGTATGCAACCATATCGGCTCCTTGGAGCGGAGGGAACTCCTGGTCGTCCGCGAAAGTCAACGATGGGAAGAACTGACGATAGGACTCATGCATTCTTCGAAGCTTGTTGAAGTGCTTTAAGCACTGGCTACTATACTCTTCGGAGAGATCATAGATCAGGTGAAAGCGATGCTCTGGTTTCTGAAAGTTAGCGGCATCGGTCATAAGCGTTGTCATGAGAGCGTCAAACCCAGCGTACACCAAATCCTTGAACCTCTTTTGGTCATCTGAAGGCAACGCTCGGAAGTGCGAGACGTCCATCGGCGAGAGAGACTGAAATGCGGTTCGGTCAACCAGTAGTTGCCCAAGCGTTTCTAGTAAATCATCTCGGTCGCGTCGCCTGTTGGCCCAATCCCTAAACTCACCCTGACACCTCATCGCGTCAGTCATGTGTAGGTACTTAATTCCGGCATTCCTGAGGTAGTCGTTCCACTTGCGAGAGAAGCCAGATACCTCATTTTGGGCGAAAACACAAGCGGCGAAAACTACGCACTTCGAATCTTGAAGTTTACCGCTCTCGTCGCAATGAACTTGAAAGACGGCCATCGTGATATCACTGCTTTCCATGGAGTGATTTGCAAGCCTTCAAAACTTCACTACTCATGAAGCTTTCGACGACCAAGCCTCTCCGCCGTAGCCGTGTTGTGGTACACTCCAACTCCATGACGGAAGGGGTGAACGCTGACCCGCCGAGAAGGGAAGAATTGGTTCCACTGTTCCGTCGGCGATGCCTCGAGGAACTTGCCGCCGCCACTATGCCAAGTGTAACATAATACAACGTGGTCAGTCACGCATATTCGTACTCAACTTATGAACCAGAACAAACATCAGGGTGAAAGGAAGAGAAGACATGACCAGATTATTCATTGTCGCCGTCCTGTTTACGGCTCCATTGAGCGCTGACATTATCGGTTACGCCGGTGGGGCCGTAATAGCCGGACTCTATGGGATCGACCCCACTTCGGGGACCGCTACGTTTCTGACGTCGGCTCAGTCCTTCCTGGCAACGGGTGGACTTGCATACTTGAATGGCGCTTTCTATGCCACCAACTACACGCCCAATCCGGGCAGCGTGCCACCAAACACCTATGGTTCTGTCAACATCGCTTCAGGACGCTTTACGGCGGTTGGGACGCAGGGGAGTTCCGGCAACTGGTTCGGCTTAGCAACAGGCCCCGGTGCTGGCACTCTATACGTCGCCCAACTCGAGAACAACAGCTTACTATCCTTAACCCCGGGCGGTCCGATCAACTTCATTGGAACGATTACCGGGGTTCTTAATGTCGGCGGAATCAGGGGAATGGCTTACGACGCAGCTGGCGGTGTTATGTACGCAACGGACTACTATGAGCCGGTGCCGCACCTCTACACTGTAGATGTTCAAACCGGGGCCGCAACCCTCGTCGGGCCTCTGGGGCTGCCGCCATCTGTTGCGGGCGGCCATGTCCCCTTGGCATATGACCCGGACACTCGAACGTTATACGCGGCCGACGACGTAACTTTGAGTTTGTATGTCCTTGACGTACACACGGGCGCGGCTACGCTTGTGGGCTCACGGGGGTCACTCGGGGTACCAATTGGGTCCATGACGTGGTTTCCTCACCAGTCTAACTCTATCCCCGAACCGAGTCCTCTCATACTGGCTGCGCTTGTAATTGCAGCTTCATCGATTGCGTTCCATCGGCAAACGCGTCGAAGGAACTTATAGTGTTTAAGCCACCTTGGCGTACTCGGCCTCTCTGCGGTGAAAAGACCGTCTGGTTGTGGCGAGACGTTGCGCTGCGGGCTTCCGGCGACTGGAAGCGCTTGGTTTTCCGGGGCGACCGCATCCGGGATGGCAGCAAGACCGAGATGGTCCGGCTCGCGGGACAGGGCACCGATGCGGACTTACTCGTACGCGACTTCCACCTGTTCCAAGTAGCCCGCCAGGACCGAGGCCTGGCCGCGGATCGCCCCCAGATCCCCCGCGATCGCCGCCTCTTCGATCGCCGCGCCGCATTCGCTGATGCGCGGGAAGCCGTAACCGGCGCCCGATCCCTTCATGTTGTGCCCCAAAGTGCGGATGCCTTCCAGGTCGGATTGCTCGACAGCGGCCAGAATAGCCTCCACTTCTTTCCGCTTCTTTTCCAGGAACACCGGAATGATCTGCTTCAGGCGGGAGTCGGCGCGAACGCGAAGCGCGCCGCGTCCGCCGGTATGCTCGCCGATCGCGGCCACGAGCTCGGCCTTGCGGATGGGTTTGCTGAGATGGGCGCTGCAGCCGGCCCGCAGGCTGCGTTGAACCTGCTCGGCTAGCGCGTGCGCGGTGAGCGCCAGGATCGGGGTAGGTTGGGCCTGCTGCTCCGCTTCCCATTTCCGGATCTGTTGCGTGGCGGCGTAACCATCCAGGACCGGCATCTCTACGTCCATGAGCACCAGGTCATAGCGGCCGCTGATGACCTTGCGCACCGCGATCTCGCCGTTGCCGGCCACCTCCAGTTGGCATCCGGTGTCCCTGAGATACGACTGGATCAGCAGCACGTTGTCTTCGGAGTCCTCGGCGAGCAGGATACGCAAGGCCGGACGGGGGACCTCGGCAGGCCCCGGGAGAGGCGCTTCCGCCCGCTCGACCGGCGCGCGCCTCATGCCGGCGCGGATGGCTTCCAGCAGATCGCCCCGCTTGACGGGCTTCACCAGATACGCCGCCAGCCCCAGGTCCGCGCAGCGCCTGGCGTCCCCGCCGCGGTTGTCGGAGGTCAACATGAGGATGGTCATGCCGGCCAGGGCCTGATTCTGTTGGATGTGCCCAGCCAGCGAGAACCCGTCCATGCCGGGCATCCGGCAGTCCAACAGCAGCAGCGCATAGGGCTGTCCCTCCCGGTAGGAGCGGGAGAGCTCCTCCAGGCCCTCTTCTCCGCTGGCGGCCGTGGTCACCAGCGCGCCCCATCCGCTCAACATTTCCCGCAGGATCATCCGGTTGGTCGCATTGTCGTCCACCACCAGCGCGCGCAGACCGCGCAGGCTCACCCGAACGTCCTCCAGCGTCGTCGCGGTCTTCTCTACTGCCTGGTCCGGGATTCCGAACCGGGCGGTGAAGGAGAAGGTGCTCCCCGCGCCGGGCCGGCTCTCCGCCCAGATGCGCCCGCCCATCAGCTCCACCAGCCGCTTGGAAATGGTCAGACCCAGTCCGGTGCCGCCGTACTTGCGTGTGGTGGAAGTATCGGCCTGAGCGAAGGTCTCAAAGACGGCCTCGACTTTTTCCGGCGGGATCCCGATGCCGGTGTCCGAGACCGCGAACCGCAGGGCGCCGGCTTCGACCGCCTCCGGATCCCGGTCGACGCGCAGCACCACTTCGCCCCGTCCCGTAAACTTGATGGCGTTGCCCAGCAGATTCACCAGAATCTGCCGCAACCGGTTGGGGTCGCCGATCAAGTCCACCGGCGCGTCGGGGGCCAGGCGGCAGACCAGTTCGAGTCCCTTCTCGTGGGCCCGCAGGGCCATGATCTCGGCGGTTCGTTCGATCACCTCGGCCAGATCGAAGACCGTGGCTTCCATCTCCAGGTGGCCGGCCTCGACCTTGGAGAGATCGAGCACATCGTCGATCAGATGGAGCAGGTTGTCGCCGGCGCGCCGGAAGATGCGCACGTATTCGCGCTGCTCGGCGGTGAGCGGGCTGTCCCACAGCAGGTCCGACATCCCCACAATCGCATTCATGGGCGTGCGGATCTCATGGCTCATCCGGGCCAGGAAGTCGCTCTTGGCGCGATTGGCCTGCTCGGCGGCCTCTTTGGCCTGTTCCAGGAGCTCGTCGGCGCGCTTGCGTTCCGTGATGTCGCGGGCCGCGGCGTAGCCCCGCTCCTCGGCCGCCACCGTGGTGGCTTTCCACTGCAACCAGCGGTAGGAGCCGTCGCGAGTGCGGTAGCGGTTCTCGAACGAGATCGTATCGACGCCGGCCAACGAGAGATCGAATTCGGCCACGGTGCGCTCGCGGTCGTCCGGGTGCACAAAGTCCAGGAACGGCTTCGACATCAGCTCCTCGAGCGAGTAACCGAGGGTGCGTTCCCAGGCCGGATTCAGCCGCTTGAAGTAGCCGTCGAATCCGCACACGCACAGCATGTCCAGCGAGAGCATGAAAATGCGGTCGCGTTCCTCCTCCAGGCGCTTGCGCTCGAGAAACTGGCCGATCTGGCTGCCCACGCTCGCGAACAACCGCAACAGCTCGTCGTCCGGCTGCCGGATCTCCCGGCTGAAGAACTCCATCACGGCCAGCACTTCGCCGCCCAGCAGAACGGGAAACCCGAACGCCCCGTGCAATCCCTCGCGGATGGCGGCCGGCGCGCGCGGGAAGTTGGAATCGGCGGTGACGTCTTCGATCCAGGCCGGTGCCGCGCTCGACCAGACGCGTCCGGGTAGTCCGATGCCGGGCGAAAAGGTGCGCTGCCGGCTAAGGGCCTCGAATTCCACGATCGTGGTTCTGCCCAGATGCCAGGACTCGGCGAAACGGAGCAGGTTCGCGTGCCGGTCCACGGTCCACAGGGCGGACCACTCCCAGCCCAAAGTCGCGCCGATGGCCTGAAAGATCCGCGGCGCAGCCTGGGCCAGCGTGGCGGATTCTTCCAGCGCCCGCGTCACCGCGTCGCGCGCCGCCAGGCGGCCGGCCCCGCGCCGGTGCTCGTCGAGCGCCTTCTTCAGACGTTCGACCAGGTCGCCAAGCTGGCGCAGCTCCTCGGCGCGGATGTCGGATTCCGGGCTCACGCAGCGCTCCTGACTGGGTCATTGTAATACAGGCCCCGGCACGCCGTTCGCGGCCTGTGGCAGCAGGGCGCTGACCACTACGGCGACATAGCCTGTACAGACCGGTTCGGCCTGCAAGGTTGAGTAGCTGCGGCAGTCCGTCCCTGAGAGCCCGAATCGCTAGGCAGGCGCGGCCCGGGATGGTGTACACTGCGCACAGAGGCCGAGAGAAATGATTCGAACGGTCGAAGCTGTGATCGATGAACAAGGTAACGTGCGCCTGCTCGAGCCCGTGCATCTCCGGTCGGCGAGGCGCGCGCTCGTCACGATCTTAGAGGACCGCCAGTCGCGGGCGCACCCGAGAGTGCGCTGCTCAGCGAGGCAGCGCTTGCCGAGGGCTGGAACCGCCCGGAGGAGGATGAGGCGTGGGCCCACCTGCAGCAGGCGCAGTAATCCTGGTGCGGTTCCCATTCTCCGATCTATCGCAAACAAAGCTGCGTCCGGCCGTGGTTCTTGCCGAAGCTGGCCGCGGAGACTGGATTCTGTACCAAGTGACCAGCAAGCCTTACGGTGACTCGCAGGCCATCAAACTCGAAGACGCCAGCTTCGCTGCGGGCTCCTTGCGCACCACGAGCTATGCGCGGCCTGGCAAGCTTTTTACCGCCAGTAAGGACTCTGATGGTGGCACAGGTTGGCAAGCTGAAGTCGGAACCATTCCGGCAGATCATCGATTCGGTGGTGACCTTTCTGCGTGCCGGTGGCTCCCAATGAGGCGCCGCAGACAGGAACAGGCCACGCCTAACGACGCGCTGCAGGCGACGGCCAAGAGCGGGCCGCGTACGGCCTTAGGCCATCGTTCGCGGTACAGTTGGAAGGTGGCTCTCGGATGTTGATTCCATGGACTTTGAGATTATCGGCAAGATCACGGCGATCAAGCCTATCGCCGCGGGTACCGGGATTCGCGATCGCAGGCGACTGCAAAAGGTCTATGGGACGGGCAGACTGGCGAAAACTGCGAGGCATCGCGACAGTGCGCCTCCTGGATGGTACGATTCACACATCAGAGGTTCATTGGTACGAGGCGCATGGGATCGGACGCAAGGAACTCAAACTGAAGCTTCCTCTGCTGGATTGAGGCATGAAAACCAAGACAAGACAAGGAACACAGTTCGCGGTTTGCATCGACAACAGCGGGTATGCCGCGTCGCTCGCAGTCGGAAAATTGTACCGGGTGATCGCTGATGACGACGCCTCCAAACACGGGTATATTCGCGTGGTTGACGAGACCGGTGAAGACTACGGGTATTCGGTGGAGCGCTTCTTCATGATAAAAGTACCTCAGCTTGTAGCCCATGCTCTGACCGGCCGCTCCCGCAAGAGAGCACATCGGCCTAACGGGACGTTGCATCCGGCGGCGCAAGAAACGCGCCGCGCCTGAACGGAATCGTTAGGCTTTCCAAGCTGAGGCGACTATTCAGCCGAGCCCAGCGAAGTCCGAAGTTCGAGCAGCGGCTGGCCGGCGCTGATCTAAGCTGGCTCGACCCGCACACGGACCCGCTCGATATCTAACTCGGAGCTTGCCAGCAGAGCCCGTCTCCACTTCACCGGCAATCCGAGCCTAACACGCACTCCCGGCAGCCCAGGCAAAAGGGACATTTCTACTTTGCGTTGACACCTGACACCTGTCACCTGACACCTGACGACTGAGCCTTGACAGCCCCGCTGACGCGTGTCTAAGATAGGCACCACCAGGGGGTACATCATGACGAAACTGCTTGTGGTTGCCGCCGCGCTCGCCAGCCTCGCCGGAACAGCCACCTCGCAAACCACTTTTGCCAGCATCACCGGCGCTGTAACCGACGCTTCCGGCGCCGCCATCGCCAGCGCCAGGATCACGGCGGCCAACCTCGAGACCAACATCAAGACCACGGGCCAATCCAGCGATCTCGGCAACTACAACCTTGCCCAGCTCAAGGAGGGCGCCTACGAGGTGCGCGCCACCGCGCCCGGCTTCAAGGAATTCGTGGCTCAGAACGTCCTGCTCGCCGCGCGCGATATCCGCCGCGTCGACATCGTGCTGGAAGTCGGCAGCGTCGATACGCGGGTCGAGGTCAGCGCCGGCGCCACCCTGATCGAGACCGAGACCGCGCGCATCAGCGACACCAAGGGCGCTCGCCCGAGAACCCCTTCGACCGCCGGTCGGAGAAATCCGTCTGGCTCGACATCCCCACGCACCGCGCGACCGCCAACGTCGTCTACCAACTGCCCTTCGGCAAGGGCCGCCGCTGGCTCTCCGGCGCCGGTCGCCTGTTGAACCTCGCGGTGGGAGGTTGGGAGATCAGCGGCATCCATAGCTACTACTCCGGCCAGTTCCTCACCCCGCAGTGGAGTGGACCCGATCCCACCGGAACCGGGTTCACCACCAGCCGGACGCCGGCCAACGTGACTCGCCGTCCGAATCAGTTGCGGAATCCCAACCTGCCCGGCGAGCAGCGCACCGTGAACCGGTGGTTCGACGCGGGCGCGTTTGCAGGGCCAGGGCCCGGCCAGTACGGATCGGCGTCCAAGGGCGCCATCAAGGGTCCCGGTGTCAACGTCTTCCACGCGGGAGTATACAAGGACCTGGTCTTCGCCGAACGCGGCCCCCGCGTGCGTTGGGAGATCTCGGGAACCAACATCCTCAACCACCCGAACTACAGCAATCCGTCCAGCACCAACATCACGCAGCTCGGCAATGTCGGCGTGATCAGCGGCGTCGGAGGGGTCAACGGCGCCTCCACCGGCGATGTCCCCGGCCCCCGCGCTCTCCGCATGGGCGTTCGCGTGGAATGGTAGCTGCCGCTGGCCCGCCGATATGCATCAACCTGATATACTGATGCATATGAGGACGACGCTCAACTTGGACGACAACCTGATCCGCGAAGCCCGCGAATACAGCGGAATCCAGGAAAAGACCGCGCTGATACACGCCGCCCTGCGCGAACTCGTTGCGCGCGGCGCTGCCCGGAGACTGGCCGCGCTCGGCGGGTCTATGCCTGGACTGCCGATGCCGCCGCGCAGGCGTCCCCGGCGGCGAAAGTGATCCTGGCCGACACCTCGGTCTGGATCCGCCATTTCCGGGAGGGGGACCCGCGATTTCAGCAGTTGCTCTCTCACGGGGAAATCAGGATGCATCCGTTTGTCCTCGGAGAGCTGGCCTGCGGCAACCTCCGCGACCGGAACACGACTTTGCGAGAGTTGCAAACGCTGCCGGCAGTGGCCGTGGCCAATGATAGCGACGTCTACTACGTCCTGGAGTCGCGGCGCTTGTGGGGGAAGGGGTTGGGGTGGATCGACTTGCACCTCTTGGCGTCGGCGCTCATCTCCGGGGTTCGGCTGTGGACCCACGATCAGGCGCTGGGCTCGGCGGCCGTGGCGCTTCACGTCGCCTTCTGACCGCAGCTCGTCAGCGTGACAAAACCTGCGCCTACACACTATGATGTGCAGCAGGAGGTCTCGCGTGCGCAGTAATCTCGCCATCAACGACCGGCTCCTGGTGCAGGCGCGCCGGGCAGGCTGCCACAGGACGAAGGGAGAAACGGTGAATGCCGCCCTGGCCGAATGTGTGACACGCCGGAAGCAGCTCGCGCTGCTGGGTCTGTTTGGCCGGATCGACTTCGATCCCGCATATGACTACAAGCGAGATCGCAGAGCGAAACGGCGGTGAAGGTACTCGTGGCCGGCCATTGATGCTACAATCTTTCCTCAGGAGTCTGCGAAATGAAGAGGTCCACCGTAGTGCTGGTCGCCCTTCTCCTGTCGACGGCTTCGTTTCGAGCCTCGCGCGCCCAGGAGAAGAAGCCGCCTTCCGACGCCGAACCCAAGGCGATTCAGAAGATCGAGAAAGCCGGAGGCAGCGTCCGGAAGATCGCTCAGAACGACGACCGCCAGGAGGTCGATTTCCATCTGCAAGGAGCTTCCGTAAAGGACGAAGACCTGGCGGCGCTGCCGGCGGTCTCCAACCTGGTCCACCTGCATTTGGGCAAGACCTCGGTCACCGACGCCGGGCTGGCGCAGCTCAAAGGGCTGGCCAAGCTCGCCGAGCTGCACCTGGAGCAGACCAAGGTCACCGACAAGGGCCTGGCCTACCTCAAAGGCCTGGCGCAGCTTGAGTACCTCAATCTCTACGGGACGGCCGTCACCGACGCCGGTCTGGAGGCCCTAAAGAGTTTGAAGAACCTGCGCAGCCTGTATGTGTGGCAGACCAAGGTGACCGAGGCCGGGGCGAACAAGCTGAAACAGGCGCTGCCCAAGCTGGAGATCGTCCGCGGCTGGGACACCGAGGTCAAGGAAGCCCCCAAGGAAGCCGCCAAGTAGGCCCGTCCAACCCGATGAACGCGACCCCGATGATTGAGGCCGTGGGCCTCAGCAAGTTCTACGGCGACTTTGCGGCCATCCGCGATGTGTCTTTTTCCGTTCCGGCCGGGCAAGTCTGCGCGTTTCTGGGGCCCAACGGCGCCGGCAAGTCCACCACCATGAAGATCCTGACCGGTTACCTGGCGCCCAGCGCGGGCACAGCGCGAGTGGCCGGCGTGGACGTCAACCAGGACCGCATCGCCGCGGCCGAGCGGCTGGGCTACCTGCCCGAGAACGGTCCGCTGTATCCCGACATGACGCCGCTGGGCCTGCTGCGATTCTTCGGCCGCGCACGAGGGCTCACCGGCGCGCGGCTGAAGGAGCGGATCGAGGCAGTGGCCGCGCGCTGCGCCCTGGAGGCCGTGATCGAAAAGCCGATTCATAAGCTGTCCAAGGGCTATCGGCAGCGCGTGGGAATGGCTCAGGTGCTGCTCCACGAACCGGACATCCTGATCATGGACGAGCCCACCAGCGGTCTGGATCCCAACCAGATTCGCGAAGCGCGGCGCACCATCCGCGAGCTGGGCCAGAACAAGACCATCCTGCTGTCCACCCACATCCTTCAGGAAGTGGAGGCCATGGCCGACCGGGTGGTGTTCATCCACCGCGGCCGGATCGTTTTCGACGGGACGCCGCGCGAGATGCAGGCGGGCTGGCCCTCGCTCGACGAAGCCTTTCATGCCTTGACCCAGGCGGGAGGAACATGCGCAACCGCGGAGGTGTAATCCGGGCCGTCTTCCTGCGCGAAGCCGCTAACTACTTCAGCACACCCTCGGGCTACGTGTTCGTCACGCTGTTCGTGTTTCTGAGCGCGATGGCCGCGTTCTGGCAGGAGAAATTCTTCCTCACCAATCTGGCGAACCTGGACCAGCTCAACGCGGTCTTCCCCTATCTGGCGGTGCTCCTGGCGCCGGCCATCAGCATGAGTCTGTGGGCCGAGGAGAAAAAGCAGGGCACCGAGGAGCTGCTGCTGACGCTTCCCGCCAGCGACCTGGAGGTGGTGCTCGGCAAGTATCTGGCTGCCGTGGCCATTTACACGGTGGCGCTGGTCTTCTCGTTGAGCCACGTGATGGTGCTGAGCTGGCTGGGCCGCCCCGACCCTGGCCTGATTGCCTCGACCTACTTCGGGTATTGGCTGGTGGGCCTGGCTCTGCTGGCCGCCGGGATGCTCGCCTCGCTGCTCACCGGCAATCTGACCGTGGCCTTCCTGCTGGGCGCCGTGTTCTGCTCGGTCCCGGTTTTTCTCGATCACGCCGGCGCGATTCTGAGCGGGACCTGGCAGCGCCTCGCGGAGCGGCTCTCGGTGATCCAGCAGTTCCGCGATCTGTCGGCCGGCGTGGTGACCCTGGGGTCGCTGGCGTATTTCGTCTCGTTCGCGCTGGCGATGCTGTATCTCAACGTGCTGCTGGTGGGCCGGCGGCGCTGGCCAAGCGGGCCGAGGTCGCCCGCGCTGGGCTTCCACCTGGCGGCCCGGGCGGCGGCGCTGGCCGTGATCGTGGGCGGCGCGACCCTGATCGCCGGCAACTTCCGCCTGCGGCTGGATGTCACGGCAGGGAAGATCCATTCGCTGTCGGCCGAAACCCAGGCGCTGCTTCGCTCCCTCGATCCGCGCCAGCCCGTGTTCATCCAGGCCTACCTCAGTCCCGAGATGCCGCGCAGCTACGTCGATGCGCGCACCAACCTGGCGGCCATGCTGCGCGAGTTTGACGCCGTGGGCGGCGAGGGTGTCCACACCCGGATCTTCGAAACCGTCAAGTACTCGCCCCAGGCGCGGGAAGCGCAAGAGCGCTATGGTATCCGTCCCTATCGCGTCCCGGTCGCCGAGGAGAGCGCGCGGTCGATCAATGAGATCTTCCTCGGCCTGGTCTTCACCTGCGGCTCCGAGGAATTCGTCATCCCCTTCTTCGACCGCGGCCTGCCCGTGGAGTACGAATTGATGCGCTCGATCCGCGTGGTCTCGCGCGCCCGGCGCAAGAAGATCGGCATCCTGGCGACGCAGGCCAAGCTGTTCGGCGGCTTTGATTTCGAATCCAAGCAGCAGACCCAGGATTGGTCCATCGTGGCGGAGCTGCGCAAGCAGTACGAAGTGCGGCAGGTCCCGGCCGACACGGATTATCCGGAGGATCTCGACTCGCTCATCGCCACGCTTCCTTGGACCCTGACGCAGGCGCAGGCCGACCGGCTGACTGCCTACCTCAAGAAGGGCCATCCGGCGCTGCTGCTGCTCGATCCCATGCCGGCCTTCAACTTGAATCTTGCGCCGCAGGATATCGCGCAGGGCGGCGGGCCGTTCCAGCAAGCGCCGCCGCCCTCCACGCCGCGCGCAAACCTGCGTCCCCTGCTCGATGCGCTGGGCATTGCCTGGCAATCCAATCGCATCGTCTGGGACAACTACAATCCGCACCCGCAACTGAAGAGTCTGCCCAAGGAGTTCGTATTTGCCGCCAAGGGCTTCAACCCCAAGGAGGCCGTCACCGCCGGCTTGCAGGAGGCGGTGCTGCTCTACCCCGGCGTCTTGAAGGGACGCGGGACCACGCAGTTCATCCCGCTGATCGAGACCTCCGGCGACAGCGGCCAGGTCCGGTGGGAGGACCTGGTGCAGCGCTCCGTGTTCGGCGTGCAGATCAACGAGGGTGTGCCGCGCCGTCCGGAAAAGGGGACCCAGGTGCTGGCGGCGCGCGTCGAAGGCCAGGGCGTTCGGGCTATCGTGATCGCCGACGCCGATCTGATGGGCGAGCAGTTCTTCGAATTGCGGAGGCGGGGCATCGAGAACCTGAACTTCGATAACGTCACCTTCCTGCTCAACGCGGTGGACCAGCTTGCCGGCGATCCCTCCTTTATCGCACTGCGCAAGCGGCGGCCCCGGCACCGCACGCTGGAAGCCGTCGAGGAGCGGACCCGCGCCTACGAGGCCCAGCGCCTGCAGGAGACGCAAGTCGCCGAAGCCACCGCCGAGCAGCGCCTGAAGGAAGCGCAAGCACGCCTGGACCGCGCGGTCGCTGAGGTCCAGCAGCGCAAGGACCTGGACGAGCAGACGCGCCAGATCATGATTGCGAACTTGCAGACCGCCGAGAACCGGCGCCTGCAGGTGGCGCGGACCAATATCGAGGACGAGAAGCAGCGCCAGATCGAGCGCAGCCGGGCCGACATGGAGAATTCGATCAGGGGCATCCAGAGCACCATCAAGTTGTTGGCCGTGGCGCTGCCGCCAGTGCCCGCGTTTGTGCTGTTTCTGGTGGTGTCGGCGCGAAGGTTGCGGCGCGAGAGGATCGGCGTGCCGGCCGACCGGCTGCTGGAGACACAGGCCTGATGCGCGAAGCGACCAAAACCGCACTCTTCGGCGCGGCGGCGGTGGCCGTGGCGGTGACCGCCTCGGTGTTTGAGCCGGAGCGGTCGACGCCCAGTATCCTCAGCGATCAGGGCGAGGCGTTCTATCCCCTCCTGACCGACCCGCAGGCGCCCCGGACCATCGAGGTCGTCGACTACGATGAGGCCACCGCCACGGCGCGACCCTTCAAGGTGGCCTTTCAGGGCGGCCGGTGGATGATCCCGTCGCACTACAACTACCCGATCGAAGCCGGCGACCGGCTGGCCAAGACCGCCGCCGCCCTCATCGGCCTTCGCAAGGATCAGGTGCGCTCCGACTCCCCTCAGGATCATGCGGCGCTGGGCGTGGTCGATCCGCTCGACACCAAGGTCTCCGGGCTCGCCGGGCGCGGCAAGCGCGTCACCCTGCGCGACAAGCATGGCGAGGTGCTGGCCGATTTCATCTTTGGCAAGCCCGTGGAAAACAAGGCCGGCTATCGCTACCTCCGGGTTCCCGGCCAAAAACGAGCCTACGCCGTGAAGACGGACGCGGACCCCTCGGCGCGGTTTGCCGATTGGACCAGCGCCAATCTGCTGCGCCTTTCCAGCGCCTCGATCCGCAAGGTCACCATCAACAGCTATTCGATCGACGAGACCATGGGCCGTCTGGCGAACCAGGAGACCGTTTCGGTCACCCAGGAGAGCGGCCAGTGGAAAATGGCCGGCGCCGACCGGCTCAAGACCGCCGCTGTCGGAGCCATGGCGTCGGCGCTTGAGCGCCTGCGCATCACCGATGTCCGCCCCAAGCCGCCCAGCATGGCGCAGGACCTGAAGAGCGGGCAGATGCGTCTCTCGCTGGAGATGGCCATGTCGCTGCGCCAGAAAGGCTTCCTGGTCGCGCCCAACGGGCGCTTGCTGGCCAACGAGGGCGAAATGACGGTCGAGACCGCCAACGGCCTGGTCTACACGCTGCGTTTCGGCGAGATCGCGGGCGGCTCGGACAGCCGCCACCTCTTCGTAACAGCCCAGTTCGATCCGGCGCGCGCCACCAAATTCGGCGGCGACGCGCAGGCCGGCGAACGAGCCGCGCGCGACTTGAACAACCGCTTCGCGGATTGGTATTACGCGATCAGCGGAGCGGACTTCCAGAAGCTGCGGCTGCGGCGCAAGGACGTTGTTCCGTAGCACGCGCGGACATCAAGGCGTCGATCTTGGCGTACAGATCTTCCCCTTTCAGCGGCTTCGAGAGGTAGTCGTCCATTCCCGCGGCCAGGCATTTCTCCCTGTCGCCATGCATCGCCCCGGCGGTGAGGGCGATGATCGGCACGCGATCGCCCGCGCCCTCGCGCTCGCGGATGCGCGTGGCGGCGGTCAGACCGTCCATGCCGGGCATTTGCACGTCCATGAGGACCAGATCGAACTCCCGCTCGCGCATCGCGTCCAGCGCTTCTCCGCCGTTGCCCGCCGTGATCACGCGCCACCGCCGTCTCTCCAGCAACGAGACCACCACTTTCTGGTTTACCGGATGGTCTTCGGCCAACAAGATCGTCAGCGGGCCCGCGTGTCGCGGATGGGCTGTTTTCTGCGGCGTGCCGGCGGCGGCGATGATGTCCGCGGCGATCGGATAGCGCGCAGTGAACGAGAAGGTGCTTCCCTCGCCGTCCACGCTGTCCACGCGGATTTGACCTCCCATCAGCTCCACCAGGTGCTTGGAGATCACCAGGCCCAATCCAGTCCCGTCATACCGGCGGGTGCTGGAGCCGTCCACTTGACTGAACGGCTTGAAGAGCCGGTCGAGCTTGTCCTTGGGAATGCCGATGCCCGTATCGGCGATCGCGAACTGGATCTGCGCGGTGTTCCCGGCGCTCTCCGACAAGGTCGCCCGCACGGTGACTCCGCCGCGCGGAGTGAACTTGATGGCGTTGCCCGCCAGATTGGTGACGATCTGGCGCAACCGTACGGCGTCGCCCACCAGCCAAACCGGAACGCTGGGGTCCACGTCGCAGGTCAGGTCGAGGCCTTTGTCGCGCGCGCGCACCAGCAGCGGCATCAGTGTCGCTTCCAGGGTCTTCCTCAGATTGAAGGCTTCCTTCCCGATCTGGAGTTTGCCCGCTTCCCCTTTTGAGAAATCGAGAATGTCGTTGATCACTACCAGCAGGGAGTCGGCGGACTGCTTGCCGTATTCCAGGTATTGGCGCTGTTCAGGCGTCAGGTCGGTGGCCAGAGCCAGGTCGATCATCCCGACGATCCCGTTCATCGGGGTGCGGATCTCGTGGCTCATATTGGCCAGGAATTCGGACTTGGTCCGTTGTAGCGCATCCAGGGCGGCCGAGCGCTTGCGAATGGCGCGGCGCAGCAGCACGACCCAGGCCCCGCAAGCCACCGAGACCACCGACAGCCACTCGACCAGCGCCAACAGGTCCAGGGAGGCCGGTTTCGTCTCCGGTGGCGCGGCCTTCTCGGGCGAGGGAGGAAGCAGAGGTTTCTTTTTTCGAGCGGGGACGCCCTTGGCAGCGCCTTCCGGCGACGGCTGTGCCGCGCCGGTGTTGCCGCTGGTGCCGACCAGGACGAGAGCGAGCAAAGCGCGTACCAGGAGCGTCCCCATGCAGTCCAGTATAGGGCCGCTTACGGGCCGGCCGACCCCGTTCGAGTCCTGTAACCGGGACCAGACGCAGAGGGTTTTCCCCTAGTTTTCGGTACTTCTTCGGATCACGAAGTCCAGTTCGAACAGTTGGTAGCCGGACGGCCGCATCCCCAGGCTCAGGTAGGTCTCCTGCGCGCGAGTGTTGGCTCGCTCGACGTAAAGGCGCAGACCGCACACGCCGGCTTCGGCGCGGGCGAGGTCTTCCAGATGCCGGTACAGGCGGCCGAACACCCCGCGCCCGCGGAAAGCCGCCTCGACGTACACGCTCTGGAGCCACCAGAAGACGCCGTTGCGCCAGTCGCTGAACTCGTAGGTGATCATGGTTTGGCCCACCACCCGGTCCTCGATTTCGGCCAGCACGTAGAAGCCTTTGGCGGGATCGGCCAGGAGCGCGCATACCCCGGCCTCCAGACGCGCGGCGTCCAGGCGGACCTGCTCGGTTTCCAAAGCCAGGGCGGCGTTGAATCCGGTGATGACGCCCACATCAGCCATTGCGGCGGGTCGAATGGTGAGGTACATGAGAATCTTCCAATGGTAGCGAAATGCAGATCCTTGGTATAATGGCGGGAGAGCCGTGGGCGGCTAGCTCAGTTGGGAGAGCACGGCGTTCGCAACGCCGGGGTCGTGGGTTCGAGTCCCATGCCGTCCACCAACCCTCCCAGCCGAAAACGATTCCATGCTCGATCCGGAACAGCAGTTGGACAAGATGCGCCGGGATTGGGACGAGCGCGCCCGCCAGAACGCCCGCTACTACGTCAACACCGCCAAAGAAGACTGGACCGACGAGGAGTTCTTCCGCTCCGGCGAGCAGACCGTGGCCGAGGAGATTCTCACCGACATGATCAACATCTGCCAGGGCAAGGACCCTCAGCAGATGCGGGTGCTGGAGATCGGCTGTGGCGCGGGACGGGTGACGCGCGCACTGGCGGGATTGTTCGGTGAAGTCTGCGGCGTGGACGTGAGCGGCGAGATGATCCGCCAGGCGCGCGCCGCCCTCGCCGGCCGGCCCAATGCGCGAGTCTTCCAGAACAACGGCATGGACCTCGGCGTCCTGGGCGGCCAGGTGTTCGATTTCGCTTTTTCCAGCATCGTGTTCCAGCACATCCCCAGCCGGGAGGTGATCGAGAGCTACGTGCGCGAGGTGCATCGCCTGCTGCGTCCGGGCGGGCTGTTCAAGTTTCAGGTGCAGGGCGATTTCACCCTGCAGACCTCGCCCGAGGATACCTGGCTGGGCGTGCCGTTCTCCGACCAGGATGCGGTCGAGATGGCCCGGCGCTGCGGCTTCGAGCCGCGCTACCGGCACGGGGTAGGCGAACAGTACTTCTGGCTGTGGTTCTTCAAGCTGGAGTAACGTCAGACCGGCGTCACTGGCTGGATTGCGCGCCGATCAACGTCACCGGGCTTAGGGGGCGTATTCCGGCATAATAGTTGGTCTCCGCCAGACGCTTGTAGACTTCCCCGGCCACGCCCGCGGCCATGGGCCCTACGCTGGGACGCCCGCCGGTCAGCAGCACTGCCACCACCAGCTTAGTCGCCCCGACCTCGCTGAAGGAGCCGAACCAGCCCAGGTGGGTGCGACGCTCGCTGCAGGTGCCGGTCTTGCCGAAGACGGCCTCATCGGTGATCGCGGCGATGCGCCGCGCTGTGCCATATTGAGCGGCCCCCATCATTCCCGGTCTCACTTCCGGAATATAGTTGTCGATATCCAGACGGCGCTTGACCCGCGGCGCCAGGTGCTCGGCTTCCAGCTCCGTCTTCGGATATTGCAGATAGTAGAGCGTGCCGCCGTTGGCGATAGCCCCCATGAAGGCCGCCAGTTGAAGCGGCGTCAGCGCGATCTCCTCGCCGAAACTGGTCAGCATCCCCATGCCGCCGTTCTTGGGCGGCTCCTTGGGGAAGTAACCCGGATGCTCGCCGGGAATATCCAGACCCGCCTTTTCGCCCAGGCCGAACAGGTGAGCATAGTAGGCCACCCGCTCGTAGCCCAATTGCTCCCCGAGCCGGGCAAAGTAGGGATTGTTGGACTTGGCCAGAGCCTCGGTCAGGTTCATCTTGGTGCGGCCGTACAGGCGGATCTTGGTCTCCCGGTCGATCAGACCTTCGCTCAGCGCGGCCATGGCCACCGGAACCTTGATCGTGGAGCAGGGCTGGTAGCCGCCGCCCAGGGCCAGCTTCTGGTTGACCATCGAGAGAATTCGTCCGGTGCCGGCATCCACCACCACCACCGAGCCGTTCAACCGGCCCAGGGCGGCGACGGCCGCGCGGCGTACGGCCAGATCTTCGCCTTCGATGCTGTCCCCGTCCGTGGAGTCGGCATAAGTCGGCTCAGTCCAGGGGCTGTAGACCCGACGCTTCCGAGCCGGCGTCCGGCTGCGGGTGGTCGTTGACTTGGTGGTTGCCGGCGTCTTGCTGAGCTTTGAAACCGCCGGTGATCGAGCCGCCGAGCTCTTCTTCTTTCCCTTCTTGGCCGGCGTCACCGCCAGCGACAGGCTGCATAGCAGCGTCAGGAGCACCGCGAATCGCAGGATTAAGTTCCTAGAGATCATAGTCTTAGGGTTACCATCGTGCTATCGGAGGGAGGCGGAGAAACCT
>JACOSH010000172.1 GCA_016178945.1 Acidobacteriota bacterium | reverse complement strand
TCGCTGACTCCCGAGGAGGGCCACAACATCCAGCGCCGGACCGTCTCGGGATCCCGGCCGGCTCGATGCTGAACTCCGGGATCTTGCGCCAACTTGCGATGTGGACTAGACTGTGGAAAGAGGTCCACAGGATGGAAACCATACAGGTGGTCCTGGATGCCAAGCTCCTGAAAGCCACCGATCTCGCCGCGAAGCGGCAAAAGGTGAATCGATCGGCGTTGATTCGTCATGCGCTGCGGGAACACCTGAAGCGCATGCACGTGCTCGAGCTGGAGGAGCGCGACCGGCGAGGTTACCAAGCGCAACCGCAGCGAGAAGAAGAATTCCGCGTGTGGGAGGACGCAGCGGTGTGGCCGCAAGACTGAACCGCGGCGACGTGCACCTTTGTCGATTCGCATCGCCGGACAAGCAGCGGCCGGTTCTGGTGCTGACGCGCGACAGCGCCATCCGAAATCTGTCGACCGTTACCGTAGCACCAGTTTCCTCCGCCATCCGGGGCGTGCCATCCGAAGTTATTCTGGATGTCAATGACGGCATGAAGGGGCCTTGTGCCGCTAATCTGCACAATGCCGTCACGGTCGCCCAGGAACGGTTGGGGCCGCGTGTCGCCAGCTTGAGCACGGAGAAGATGCAACAAGTCTGTTTTGCTTTGCGGTTTTCCCTCGGATGTGATTGAAGCGGCCGGTTCCCGCGGCGCCGCTCACCACATTCCCAGCAGTTTCCACCACGCGAACCCCACAGTCGACCAGATTGCCAGGTTGACCAGCGACGCCAGGAAGCCGATCTTCCACCACTGTGGGAACGAGACGTAGCCGGTCGCGAAGAACATGGGCGAGGGCGTGGTGCCGTAGTTGGTGAGGCCGGCGGCCAGGTTGGTGAAGCAGGCGAAGCCGAACAGCACCAGGCCCGGCGGCGCGCCCTTGGCCAGCAACACGGCGGCAAAGGGCGTGTACATCGCCAGGATGTGGGCGGTGATGCTGGCGAAGGCATAGTGGGTGTAGAAGTAGATCACCAGCGCGCAGACGAACAGCAGCACCCACCCGGCGCTGGAAAACAAGGCGGCGACCCCCTGGGCAAAGGCCGTGGTGACGCCGGCGTCGCTGAGCGCCTTGCCCAGCCGCACCAGGCCGCCGTACCAGATGAAGATGTCCCAGGCGGCGCGCTCGCTGACCACGTCATCCCAGCTCAGGATGCCCGTGGCCAGCAGCGCGCAAGCGCCCAACAGCGCCGGCACCGAGATATCCAGGTTGTGCCAGGGCGAGGAGATCCACAGTCCGCAGACCACCAGGAAGACGCACAGCACGATGAGCTGGCCGCGGTCCATGCGGCCCATCTCCCGCAGTTGCGTTGCGGCAAACGAGGAGGCCTCCGGCGTATGACGGATCTCGGGCGGATGCAGCCGGTAGATGAGCAGCGGGACCAGCGCCAGCGAACAAAGGCCGGGAGCCAGGCCGGCCAGCATCCAGCCCGCCGGCGTCATCGAGTAGTGAAAGGTGTCGGCGGCGATCTTGGCGGCCAGCGGATTGGAGGCCTGGCCGGTCAGGAACATGGCCGCGGTCACGCAGATGTTCTGATAGACGGCGGTGATGAGAAAGGTCCCCAACAGAGCCGCGGTCTGGCCGGGGCGCGAGCCGTACAATTCGGCGATCGAGCGCAGGATGGGCAGCACCACGCCGCCCGAGCGCGCGCCGCTGGAAGGGATGATGCTGGCCAGGACCATGTCCGTCAGCGACAGCGCGTACGCGATTCCCAGCGAAGTCTGGCCCACGGCGCGGACGAAGACCAGGGCCAGGCGGCGCGCGAAGCCGGTCTTGATCATGGCCGTGGAGATGAAGAAAGCGCCCATCACCAGCCAGACCGTCGGGTCGCCATAGCCGCCCAACGCCTGCAGAATCGTCAGTCCGCCGAACATGGAGGACAGGGTGACGGCCATCAGGACCAGCGCGCCGCCGGGGATTGGCTGCAGGATCAAGCCCGCGATGGTGGCGGCGAAGATGCCCAGCAGCCGCCAGCCTTCCGGCTTCACCGTCGCCGGGCGCGGGAGCAGCAGGACCACGGCGAAATAGATGCCGAGCACCGCCAACCCGCTCACCAGGCGACGACGCAGCGAGGGCTGGCTCATCTGGGGAGCGCACTCTTCGGGATTTTCAGAGCCATCGTGCCGGCCACGGTGACCACTTCGTACTTGCCCTGGTATCCCACCAGCAGATGGGCGGCCCAGGGCTCGAGTTTGTAGTCGCCGGCCAGCCAATGCACCATGTCGGTGGTGGCCAATTGGAGGGCACGATTGAGCGAGCTTTCAAACTCCGGCTGCGAGCCGATGCTGATCAGGTCGGTGGCGGTCTCGACGCGCGGACCGCTCAATCCCGCGTTCTTGCGCACTTCGACACTGAACTCCACGTCCATGGACGTTTCAACGCCCGTGCCGGTGGGCTCGCCGTCGGCCTGCAGGGCGTGGCCGTCGCCCATGTAGAGCAGGGCGCCCGTATGATAGACCGGCAGGATCACGGTGGCGCCTTCGCCGATGACGTTGTAGTCGAGATTGCCGCCGTACGAACCGGAGATGGAGGAGGGAGGCGCCTGGTCGCCGGGAGCGGCCACGCCCACGCAGCCGAGCATGGGCCGGGCAGGAAACTCCATCTTGTGACGGGCGCTGGCCGGCTCGCGCAGCTTGACCATATTGCGGGCCAGATCGAGATCCCAGGGGACCAGGTTGGAACGCCCTTTGCGGATCAGATCCTGCTTGTAGGCGTCCGAATACACTTTCTCGACTTCGTTCGGCGTGAGCGAGTACAGACCCAGGCGGTAGGCCGACAAGCCCCAATTGCGATTCAGGCGCATCCTGCGGAAGTGGACGGCCACGGCGTCGCCCGGTTCGGTGCCCTCGATATAGAACGGTCCAGTGAGCGGATTGCCGGCCTCGTGACGATGCTCGCCCTTTTCATCCTGGCCGCCGGCGTCGAGGGTCTTGGTGACCACCGTGTCGCCGGGGCGGACTCGCTGGAGGACGGGGGGGGTGTGGGACCAAGTGCGGTGGTAGACCTGGGGAGCTACGTGGAGGGTTTCGGCGGAGCAGAAGAAAAAAGGCAAAAGGCAAAAGGCAAAAAGTAAAAGGCAAAAGGGATTAGGAAGGTTATATTTGTTTGGCATATTCGCTTGTAATGTAGTCGCAGGCCCGCACCGTGATGGCCATCATGGTGAGGGTGGGGTTCTGGCAGCCGCTGGAGACCCAGGCCGCGCCGTCGGTGACGAAGAGGTTGGGGACGTCGTGCGCCTGGGCGTAGCGATTCAGGACGCTCGACTTGGGATCGTTGCCCATGCGCGCGGTGCCGATCTCGTGGATGCAGAAGCCGGGGATGGAATACTGGCCGGTGACGCGCACGTTCTTGGCGCCGGCGGCCTCGATCATCTGGGCGGCCTGCTGGCGGCCGTCCTCCCAGAGCTTCTTCTCGTTGTCGCTCCAGTCGGCGTGCACTTTCAGAATGGGGATGCCCCAGGCATCCACGCGATCGCGGTCGATTTCGACGAAGTTCTCCTTGCGCGCCAAACACTCGCCCCACAGGCCCAGACTGAGGCTCCAGTGTCCCGTGTTGCGGACCGCATCCTTATACTTGGCGCCGAAGCCCGGGGCATTGAAGTTGAAGTTGGGCGAGCTGCCGCCCTGATAGCCGTAGCCGCGGATGAATCCGTTGGTGGTCTTCTCGCTGACGTTGCGGAAGCGCGGCACGTAGATGCCGTTGGGACGGCGCGGCGGACCGGCCCAGGGCTTCGATTCAAGCTGCGGCATCTCGCCCACCGCGCCGCCCATGTAGATGTGGTCCATCAGGTAGCGCCCCAGTACGCCGCTGGAGTTGCAGATGCCGGAGTTCAGCAGCAGGCGCGTCGATTCCATGGTGGAGGCGCAGAGCACGATGACCTTGGCGCGCGCCTCGCGGGGCTCGCGGGTGAGGCGGTCGATGTAGGCCACGGCGGCGGCCTTGCCGTCCTTCATGACCAGGTGGCTGGCCACCGCGTCGGTCAGCAGCGTGAGACGGCCGGTTTTCTGGGCGTCGGCGACGGTAGTCCAGGGACTGGAGAAATAGGAGAAGGTCGCGCAGCCCTGCTCGCAGGGGCCGCAGTAATGGCAGGCCGCGCGCCCGTTGTGGTTGCGGGTCAGGATGGCGGTGCGCCCGATGGTCACGGTGCGGCCGAACTTCTTCCTGGCGGCGCCGCGCAGCAGCTCCTCGCCGCAGGTCAGCGGCATGCCGGGCAGGAAGATGCTGTCGGGCAACTGCGGCAGGCCTTCGGCGGTCCCGCTGATGCCCACGTAGCGCTCGACGCGCTCATAGTAGGGGACCAGGTCGGCGTGGGAGATGGGCCAGTCGTCGCCGTAGCCGTCGTGGGAGGCGGCTTTGAAATCCAGGTCGCTCATCCGATAGCTTTGCCGTCCCCAGCTCAGGGAGCGGCCGCCCAGCACGCGCATGCGGATCCAGTTGAAAGGTTTGGCCTGGGTGTACGGGTTTTCCAGATCGTTGACGAACCACTGGGAGTTGGACTCGCGGCAGGCGTAGCACTGGCTCTGGATGGGCCGCTCGCGCCGCAGTTTGGGCGAATTGCCCAGGTAGGGAAGCTGCCAGGTCTGGGTGTGCTCGGTAAAGTCGCGCGGCGTGATCTTGGGGCCGGCTTCCAGCATGGCGACCCG
Organism: Acidobacteriota bacterium; assembly: GCA_016178945.1. Taxonomy (GTDB): domain Bacteria; phylum Acidobacteriota; class Terriglobia; order Bryobacterales; family Bryobacteraceae; genus JACOSH01. The sequence goes on along the minus strand of JACOSH010000172.1, from coordinate 8,695 downwards.
CATGCCCGCCTCGGTCAGGACCTTGGCGGCCCATCCGCCGGTGCAGCCCGAGCCGACCACCACCGCGTCGAAAGGGGCCGCGGGGGAGAGGATCTGCAACATTAGAGGGCAGTATACTACTTGCCGGGCCACCGTGTTTGCGAGAAAGTGAAGAGGCGTGAGATCTCTCTCCCTTCCCTCCCTGCGCGGCAAACTCACGGGCACGGTGCGGGGCGTGTTCTGCGAGCTACCCTGCCCGGAGGCTTTGGAGATCATCGGAATCGCGGGCTGGGACTTCGCGGTGGTGGATTGCGAGCACGCGCCGATCACGGTCTCCCGGCTGCCCGGCATGGTGCGAGCCGCGGCCGCCGCCGGAATGCCCGCTATCGTGCGCGTGGCCTCGAATAGCGCCTCGGCCATCCAGCACGCGCTGGACTGCGGCGCGGCGGGCGTCCAGATTCCCCAGATCGCCAGCCTGGAGGCGGCGCGCTCGGCGGTGGCGGCGGCGCGATTCCATCCCGAGGGCCAGCGCGGGTTCAACCCGTTCGTGCGCGCGGCCGCCTTCTCCGCCGAGCCGGTCGCGGAGTTCCTGGCGCGCTCCAATCGCGACCTGACGCTGGTCCTGCAGATCGAAAGCGCGGCCGGGCTGGCCGCGGTGGATGCGATTCTGGAGATCGAGGGGATCGACGTGCTCTTCATCGGACCCTACGATCTCTCGCAAAGCCTGGGCATCCCGGGCGAGACCGCGCATCCGCGGGTCTACGAAGCCGGCGCGCGGCTGGTCGAGAGCGCCTCCCGCGCCGGCGTCGCCGTGGGGGTGTTCGCGAACACGGAGGAGGAGGCGCGGCGCTGGCGCCAGGCCGGGGTGCGGTACCTGTGTTTCTCCGTCGATACGGTGATCCTGCTGAAGGCTCTGCGCGCCGCATGGGAGCGGCTCAAATAATGACGATCGGACCGGTTTTGATTCTGGCTCTTTTCCTACTGCTGTTCGCACTCCAGCTCCGCCAGCCGCTGCGCCGCTGGGTCATGCCGAAGCTCCGGCATCTGGCGGTGAATCTGGTCTCGGGCGCGGTAGCGGCGGTGATCGCGCAGCTTGTCGTGACGCCGCTGGGAGTGGCCGTCACCGTCTGGACGGCGCAACAACGCTTCGGCCTGCTGCATCGGATGCCGGCGCCCGGCTGGCTCGCGGCTGTCCTCAGCGTGCTGCTGATGGATTTCACCTTCTACTACTGGCACCGCTGGAACCACGTATGGCCTTTCCTGTGGCGCTTCCACGTGGTGCACCATGCCGATCCGGATTTGGACGTCTCCACCGCGCTGCGCTTCCACTTCGGCGAGATCGCGCTGTCGAGCGCCTTCCGGGTCGTGCAGTTGGGCGTGCTGGGCGTCTCGACCCCGGTCTATCTGATCTTCGAGCTGATCTTCGGCGCGGCGGTGCAGTTCCACCACAGCAACTGGAAGCTGCCCTACCGGCTGGAATCGGTTCTGAACAGGATCCTGGTGACTCCCCGGATGCACGGTGTCCATCATTCCATCGTTCGGGGCGAAGCCAATTCCAATTACTCGACCATCTTCTCGTGGTGGGACCGGCTGCATCGCAGCTTCACCGGCCTGGAGAGGCACGAAGGCGTGGAGATCGGCGTAGCCGGTTATCAGGACCCCAGGTTTTATGGGCTGGCAGCCCTGCTTTTGATGCCCTTCCGCGGGCAGCCCGACTATTGGAGAAAGCCCCAATGAACCGCCGCGAGTTCCTGGCCCTTTCGGCCGCGACTCAGCCCCCTGGCCGGGCTGCAAGAAAGAAGCTGGCGGCGCTGTCCACGACCTATCACGTCCGTTCCCACACCGACAATTTCGTCACCCGGTTCCTGGAGGGCTATTGGATCCACCGGCGCTACTACCCGTCTCCGTGTGACGTGGTCTCGCTGTATATGGACCAGGTTCATCCCGCCGACATCGGATACCGGCTGGCGTCGGCCTACGGCTTCCCGGTCGCGAAGTCCATCGCGGAAGCCCTCACGCTGGGAGGGACCAAACTGGCGGTCGACGGTGTGATCCTGGTGGGCGAGCACGGCCGCTACCCGCTGAACGAGAAGCATCAGATCCTCTACCCGCGCTTCGAGTTCTTCGAACAGGCGGTTGCGGTGTTCCGCAACTCGGGCCGTTCCGTCCCGGTCTTTGTGGACAAGCACCTCTCGTATGACTGGACGAAGGCGAAACAGATGTACGACTGGTCGCGCGAGCTGAAATTCCCCCTGATGGCCGGGTCGTCGCTGCCGGTCACTTTCCGGCGCCCGGAGCTGGATCATCCGCTGGGCACGGAGTTCGAGGACGCCCTGATGACCGGCGCCGGAGGCGGCAATGACGGCAGTATCTTCCACTACCTGGAAACTTTGCAATGCTTCGTGGAGCGGCGCAAGGGCGGCGAGACCGGCGTTCGCGCCATCCAGTATCTGGAAGGCGACGCCGTCTGGCGCGCGGCGGAACAGAAGCGCTGGTCGCCGGAGCTCATGCGGGCGGCGCTGGCCCGCGGCGAGAAGGTGCGCCCGGGCCCGCCGGAGGAAGTCAGGAACCCGGGCGTCATTCTGATCGAGTACCGGGACGGCTTCCGGGCGGCGGTTCTGATGCTGGGTGGCATGGCCGGAGAATACCTGATGGCCCTCAAAGTGAAGGGCAAGGCCGAGCCGGACAGCACGCTGTGCTACATCCCATCGAGAATTCCAACAACTTCAGCATGTTCGTCCACGGGATCGCCCAGATGATGAACACGGGCCAAGCGCCCTATCCGGTGGAGCGGACGCTGCTCACCACCGGCGTGCTGGCGCGGGCGATGGAGTCGGCGTACCTGGGCCACCAGCGGGTGGAGACGCCGGAGCTGGGAATCCGCTACACGCCGCCGCCCCAGTCCTACTATGCACCGGGGGTGGGGTCATGAGCTTGAGCGGCCTGGTGACGGGAGACGTGCAGAAGGTTGTGGGAGGGTTCCCCGGTACGGAGGGGCCGGTTTTCAGCCGCCGGGGATACCTGTTGTTTGTGACTCAGGACCGCATCATGAAGTGGGAGCGCGGAACGCTGTCGGTGTTCCGCCAGGGCAGTCACGGCGCGCTGGGGCTCACCTTCGATCACCAGGGCCGGCTGCTGGCGTGCGAGACAGGACGCGTGACGCGCACCGAGAAGGACGGCAGGATCTCGGTGCTGGCGGGCAAGGGCCTGCGGCAACCCAACGATCTGGTGTACTCGATCGACGGCAGTATCTACTTCACCGATCTTCGGCCGCGGGATTCCCGCACCCCCTCGCGCGTCTACCAGATCCGGCGGAACGGGCAGGTGCGCGTGGTCTCCCAGGACTGCGCCGGGCCGAACGGCGTGGCCCTGTCGCCGAACCAGCAGAAACTGTACGTGGCCGACACCTGGCAGCGCAATGTGCGGATCTTTGACGTCGCCGCCGACGGAGCGTTGCTGAACGGCCGGATCTTCTGCCAGGTCTATCCGGACGGGCTCAAGACCGATGAAGCGGGCAACGTCTGGGTGGCCGGCGAGGGCGGTGTCTGGGTCTTCGACGCGCAGGGCAAACACCTGGGCGTGGTGAAGACGCCCGAGGAGATCACCAACTGTTGTTGGGGCGAAGGCTTCCGCGGTCTCTACATCACGGCGCGGACGTCGGTGTATTGGGTGCAGACCCAGGTGACGGGCACGCGCACGTATTAGCCGGCTTACCGGAAAGCCTTGTCGGAGGGCCACTCCTTATCGAGATCCCAGTCTGGGAGGGCCTTCCATGCTACAATGTCGCCACCGTTCAGAAGGAGGACCGCAAGGCATGTCTCACGGCGATGTTTCCAGAAGGCGCTTCTTCTTTTTCGGCTCGCTGCTCGCCGGCGCCGTCCCCGCCGCCGGCTTCGGGAGCGTGCCATCGCTCCGGGCGCTCGGCTACAAACCGTATTACGACAAACTGAACGTCGCAGCCATTGGTTGCGGCGGACAGGGCGCCGCCGACCTCAATGATGCCGCGCGCACCGAGAACATCGTGGCACTGTGCGACGTGGACCTGAACCGTTCGGCCGCAACGCTCAAGCGGTACGAGAAGGTTCCCCTCTATCGCGACTTTCGCGTCATGTTGGACAAAGAAGGCAAGAACATCGACGCCTGCACCATTGCGATTCCCGACTTCATGCACGCCGCCGTCGCTCTGGCCTGTATGCAACGAGGGAAGCACGTTTACGTGGAGAAGCCGCTCACCCGAACTCCTTGGGAAGCCCGCCAGCTGCTCGAAGCCGCGGCCAAGTACAAGGTCGCAACGCAGATGGGGAATCAGGGATTCTCTCATGAGTGCCATCGCGTTGCAGCCGAAATCGTGTGGTCCGGCGCAATCGGCGACGTCACGGAAGCGCACATCTCAACCACGCCCGGCACTCATCCCACTGGATTGAAGGAGCCACCCCCTGAGGAGGCTGTTCCTCAAGGCTTGAATTGGGAGGCGTGGCTGGGCTCCGCTCCCATGCGCCCCTACAGCTCGTGGTACGTGCCGTACAACTGGCGGGGCTTCTACGATTTCGGCACCGGGCAGATCGGTAATTGGGCCACGCATACGGCCGGACCGGTGCACCATGCCCTCCAGCTTGGCGCCCCATCGAGCATGGAGTGCGTCAGCATCGAGGGGAAAAGCGCCATTACCTTCCCCGACCGGGCCACGATCCGGCTGGATTTCCCCGCACGTGGCGGCATGCCGGCGGTGAAGGTCTTTTATCACGACTCGACGCGGCCCACGGATCCCGACGCCTATCGAGTACCCGGCATGGAAAACGAAACCATTCTGCCTCCCCCGGACAACCTGGCCGATAAAGGACGGCCTACCCGCCAGGGCCGTGGCGGTGGGCCCGGCGGCTTTCCTGGGCAGCGCCCACCGGGAGAACGTATGGGCGCCGGAGGCCCCGGAGTCAAAGTGTTCGGGGCTGGCCGCGGCGGAGGTCCCGTGCCCGGCGTCCTCAGTGGCAATGGAGCGGTGTTTATCGGGACCAAGGGGATCATGGCCACCTGCAATCGTGGCGAGGGGCTGTGGCTGCTGCCTTCGGTGAGATGGAAAGAGTACGTGCTTCCCCCGCAGTTGCTCACCCGCTCGCCGGGCCACATGCTCGACTGGGTGCGCGCCAGCAAGGGCGGCGATCCCTCCTGCTCGGATTTCAGCATTGCCGTGCCGTACGCCGAATGGTTGGCGCTGGCCGGCATCGCATTCCGGGTTCCGGGCAAGCTGGACTGGGACAGCAAGACCATGCGGTTCACCAACAGCGCGGAAGCCAACAAGTATGTAAAGCCGGTCTTCCGGCAGGGATGGGAGTTGAAGGTCTGACACAATGTTGCCCACACGAAGGGATCTCGGACGGATTGCGCTCGCGAGTTTGCCGCTGCGCCTGCTCGCCAAGCCGGACTCCCGGTTCGGAGGCGTAAAGGTCGGTATCAACGCTCCGTACAGCTTCCGCGGAATGCCGTCGGGCGCGGATGATATGCTGAAGTACCTGATCGACGCCGGCCTGAGCTTTGTGGAGCTGCGCTCACAGCCGGTGGAAGCCTACTTCGGCGCTCCCGTCTCCACGCGTCTGTTTGGCCCAGGCGGGCCTGCACCCGGCGGCCGCCGCACACCGCCCACTCCGGAGCGGGAAGCGGCGGCCCGGGCCTCGGCCGAGGCGCTGGAGAAATGGCGCCTTTCCGCAGCGATGGAAAAGTTCAAGGAATTCAGGACGAAGTATGAAGAGGCCGGTGTCGCCATCGACATCGTCAAGTTCGACGGCGTCGATCGCATGAAGGATGAAGTGGTGGCTTACGCATTCGGTCTTGCGAAGTCACTTGGGGCGAAGGCGATCTCCTGTGAGATTCCGGTGAGCCGGACCAGGTGGTTGGGGGAACTCGCTGCCCACCATGACATGATGGTCGGCTACCACGGGCACGGCGATGTCCACAATCCCGAGGCCTTCGCGGCGCCCGAAAGCTGGGAGCGGTCCATGTCGTACTCCAAGTACAACGGCATCAACCTGGACATCGGCCACTTCATCGCCGGGAACAGCTTCTCTCCAATACCTTTCATCAAGAAGCGCGCGGACCGCATCACGCACATCCATCTGAAGGACCGAAAGCTGAACAACGGCCCCAACCGGCCCTGGGGCGAGGGCGATACGCCGGTCAAGGAAGTACTCCAGTTGATGAAGAAGGAGAAGTATCCCTTTCAGGCCACCATTGAGTTCGAATACCAGGTTCCGGAGGGATCGGACGTGCTGAAAGAGATCGTCAAGTGCGTCCAGTTCTGCAGGAACACCCTGACTTGAGTGCGTCTGGAGACGTTGGGCCCACGGCATACATCCAGACTCCTGCCGCGGAGCCCGGGTACAGCGGAAATCCGGTCTATGGACGATCAGTAGACAAACGCCAGGGCCGTGAAGGCGGTATTGCCGGGATCGATTTCCACCCGTTCCAGACCCGCCAGCAACAGGAGCGGCCAGATGAGGTCGAGTAGAAGCAGCGCGGCCATCAGCAGGCCAAGTGTCGTCTTCGGAGCCGCGCGCTTGGCTGCAATCCAACAGCTAGATGGCCGATGAACATACAGTCCACATCATATCTCAGGTTCCGGCGCCGTCCCCGCGGGCACGGAGACTGGCGAGGCGGTAGGCTACGGCGAGAAACCCTACCAGGACGGCCTGGAGCGTCCACACGGACATGGCTCCGCCCCGAGGGATAATTTGAGAAAACGCGGGTTGGAACTCAAGGACGCCGTTTCCAGGTCTGTGTTCTCCAGGGGAAGAAGAACGGCGATGGGCTTGCCGTGATCCAGGACAACCAGTGGTTCTCGACGCGCCGCACTGGCGCAGTCGGCCAAGCTCTTCGTCGCCTGGTCGATTTCTACGGCGACGACCTCAACCTCGTGAAGAGGCATTCCGTTGGCCGCCCGCGCTTCGATACAGCCGGCAATCGCCTCCCGGATATTCTTCAGCGCCTCCGGCTCGGTTCGTCCCTGGGAGACGCAACCGGGGATCGCCGGACACTCGGCAACGATCATGCCCGTCTCATCGCGTTCCAGGTAACCAAGAGCTTCATACTTTCGCCGCCCGGATCAGGCGTATTCCTTGAGCAAACCGCGCAGCTTGCCGATCAGGCGGGGGACCGCCGTGGCCGGGTCTTCCTTCTCTTCGTATTCCAGAGCCACGTAGCCGCGGTAGCCGTTGTTGGCCAGCATGGCCACCAGGCGCGCCCAGTCGGCCGGGCCTGGTTTGCCGGCGGCATCGCGGATGTCCGCCTTAAGCTGCACGTTGACGGCGTACGGCGCCAGCTTCTCGACCTGAGCATAGGAGTCGGAGCGGAAGTTGCCGGTGTCGAGATTCACGCCCACCCAGGGCGAGTCCACCGCCTTGACGATCTGCAGAATGCGGTCGGCCCGTTCGGTGATGCCGCCGTGATTCTCCAGGCCCAGGATGACGCCCTTCCGGGCGGAGTAGTCCGCGGCGCGCTTCAGCACTTCCACGGCCCATCCGGCGGCCTGCTCTTCGGTCGATCCCTTGGGAACGGTGCCGCCGAACACGCGGATGTGGCCGGCGCCCAGTTTCTCGGCTACGTCCACCCACTCGGAGACTTGCCTGGCTTCGGCTTGCCGCAGGTCCGCGGTGGGGCGGCACATATCGCTGCGAATCGAGATGCTGTAGATCTCGACCGCCGACTTGTAGGCCAGGCGGCGCAGCGGCAGCAGGAAATCGGCGGACATGCTGGGAAACCAGTAGACCGTCAGGTCCAGGCCGTCGACGCTAAGCTCGACGGCCAGGCGCACCAGATCGTCGTAAGTCATGGTCTTGGCCTTGAGGGCCTCGCGAAACGAATAGGCGCAGATGGCCGAGCGGAGGCGGGCCTTGGCGGCGCCGGCCGGCGCGGCGGCCAGCGGCAGCGCTCCCAGCGCCGGAAGGGTTCGAATCAGATCTCTACGTTTCATGGTGTCAGGTTCCTCTTTGGTTTCCATACAAATCCACGTGCAGCCGCGGGCTGAAGCGGAATCCCTCCCGCTTGCAGATCTCGGCCAGCCACCGTCCCCGCTCGCGCAACTGGGCGGCGTCGGTCCCCTCCGGCATCAGGACCACCTTCGAGCGGCCGGCGGCGAGGCGGTCGAGCAGCGCCACGATCTCCGGCAAGTCTTCCGGTTGCGCCACCACGAATTTTAGCTGATATTCGTAGCTCTGGATCAGCCGGGTCAGGATGTCCGGCTGGATGCGCAACTGATCGTGAATCGGACCCCACTCGCCGCCGGGGGTAGAATTGGCGAGCTTGGGGCTGATGCTCATCAGATCGCAATCGACCGGAGCAAAGACGGTGCCCGCCGTTTCGATGGTGATGTGGAGACGGCGTTCGCGCAGCCGCCCGGTCAGCTCGACGATCCCCTTGGCGATCATCGGCTCGCCACCGGTGACCACCACGTGGCGCGCGGGAAACCGGGCGACCGCGTCGCAGATGGCGTCGAGCGTCAGGCTCTCGCCCTCCGGATGCCAGGAGGTGTAGGGTGTGTCGCACCAGACGCAGCGCAGGTTGCAGCCGCTGGTCCGCACGAACGCCGAAGGGACCCCCACCAGGATGCCTTCGCCCTGGATCGAGTAAAAGATCTCGGCGATTCTCACGGCATCAAGTGTAAAAGAACTCCGCGCTGGCCGTGCAATCGACGGACGAGACCAGCCGCACCCAGTGCGCCGAGAAGCCC
>JACOSH010000183.1 GCA_016178945.1 Acidobacteriota bacterium | reverse complement strand
GTTGCCGTCGACGGGGGTGAAACTGCCCGCCTGGGTCCGCGTGGTGCCAACGCGGGCGGTCAACTGGAAGCCCCAGCGACGCTGGGCGGGATCGGAACCGGTGCCCTTGATCCGCTGCTTGACTCCGGGCTGGTACGTGGTCCCGCCGGCGTCGATTTTGACGCTGCCCGGCCCGCTGTTCACGGTTCCGGCGTGACAGCCGGCCTCTGCGCAGGTCGATTCGCCGGGCGCTCCGGTTTTCCCGGGGTCGGGTCCGGCGATGTACGCCAGCAACAGGATCGGTATCGCGGCCAGAACAGCCGCAGCTTTGGCAACAGAGAGTTTTCGGTGGAGTGTCATAGGTAGAGGACTACCCCTGTTGTACCAACACCAGTTCCTCATAGTCTACTTGAAAAAAAAACTACCGCAACCGGCTGGGATGCTTGTTTACAAATTTTCGCGCAGGCTTAAGAAGTGTTACAAAAGCGGAGGGCCTTGCGAGCTGTGCCGCTGAGCGGAAGGGTCGCGAGGTCGGCCGGGCCGGCCCAGCGAAAGGAGTCTCCAATGCGGCGGACGGTGGCTTGTCTGACCGTGACGTGGTACTGATGGTTCGTAATTGTGTGACGGAACTTTCCCAGGATTTTTCCCGTGGCGGCAGGAATCTGATCAGGTGATGGGAGCTCCCAGAAGCCCCCCATCCGCGGCTCGGAGGCAGGCCTCTGCCAGAGCAAAACCTTGCCGCGGCGCTCGACCAACAGCAGGGTGGCCTCGATTCGCCGCGGGGTAAGACGCCGGAGCTTGACCGGCAACTCATTCTGTGTCCTATGCTTACGGGCTTGGCAGCGACCCGCCAGCGGGCACTCCGGGCAGCGCGGATTGTGCGGCAGGCAGAGGGTGGCGCCCAGTTCCATCATGGCCTGGTTGAATCGGCCGGGATCGGCCGGGTCGAGCCACCGCTCGGCCACTTGCGTAAAGCGGGCCTTGGTGGCGGGCGAACCGATGTCGGACGGGTCATTCGTGAGACGGGAGACGACCCGCAGGACATTGCCGTCGACGGCTGCCTGGGGCAGGCCCAGCACGATTGAACCGATCGCCGCGGCCGTGTAGGGACCCACTCCCGGCAGCGCGCGGACTCCCGCCAGGCTGCGCGGGAAGGCCCCGCCGGCGGCGATCTCCTGAGCCGCCTTCTTCAGGTTGCGGGCGCGTGAGTAGTACCCCAGACCGCTCCAGGCAGCCAGCACTTCCGGCTCGGGCGCGCGGGCCAGATTTTCGGCCGACGGGAAGCGCTCCAGAAATCCCCGGTAGTAGGGGATGACGGTCTCGACCCGGGTCTGCTGCAGCATGACCTCCGAGACCAGGATGGCGTACGGATCCTTGGTGCGCCTCCAGGGCAGGTCGCGATGGGAGCTGTCGTACCAGGCCCGGAGCTTGGCCGCGATACCCCCCGCCTTCATTCCAGGACCCGCACGAACTCGGCGATTACGCGAAACTTGCGGTGCTCATCCTCGGGATGGAACTCCATGGGCGGGAACTCCCGGTTCAATGGCTCGAGCCGGATCCGGGCGTGCTCCCACTGCTCCTCGCCGGCCGGCCGTTTCACGCTGGAGTACCGCTTGACCGTGTACCGTCCTCCCGAGGCGGAGGTGTCTTCGAGCTCCACCAGCAGACGCTTGCCCTGGCGGCTGCCCACCACATTGCCGCGGAAGATACACAGGCTGCCATCCGGAATCACCGGCTCCATGGAGCGGCCCACCACGCGCGCCACAAAGAGATCCTCGGACAGTTGCAGCCCTTCCGGGGCTTCCACCCAATCCTCGGCCTCCACCTCCATGTCCTCGCCGAAGCGCGTGGCCGCGGCGCGCAGCGAGTACAGCGGCAGGTGGGTCCGGAACGGGATCACCTTCAGCGCCTGCACATGCTCGGCGAAAAGGCGGCGCAGCGTCTGGGGATAGCTGCTGACTTCCACTTTTTCACGTCCGGTCAGCACCAGGGTATTAGAGAAGGAATCTTCCAGATACCGCAGGAAGGCCTCGCCCCCCATCTCCTCGATCCGGTCCCTGAAATCCGAAGAGAGCTCGCGCAGAACCTCGGCGTCGTCCTCACCGGCCAACTCCTCCCAGTCCGTTCGCAGCTTCCAGTGCAATTGCCCGGCGGCAGGGTCCAGCAGCACCACGCCCACGTTGGCGGACGGCCGTCCCGGCAGCACGAGCTGCAGCAGGACAAACTCCGACGTTGAAGACGTCATAACCGTCTGATCGGCATGGAACGGCCAGGTGCTAGGTGTTAGGTGTCAGGTGTTAGGTGTCAGGTGTTAGGGACCAAGACTTCGGCCCGCAGCGAAACCCTAACACCTAACACCTGGCACCTAACACCTGGCCTAGCACCTAACACCTGGCCCCTAACACCTAACACCTACGGACTCGCCGGATAGTAACCCTTCCGCGCCCGGATCTTGATGTTGGGGAGGCCGGGCACATCCACCCGAATATTGTGAAAGACCTTGGTGCTGGCCGAAGCCTCCAGGTTGGGCCGGTAGCGGATGATGTACTGCGTGGTCACTTCGCCGGTGATGGCGCTGACCGCCCGGATGATGCTGCTGGCGATTTCCGCGGCGTATCCTCCGGTGCCGACCTTATAGGCGTAGTTGCCTTCATCGGAGGGCGTCGACAGGTAGCCGGACACATCCTTGTACAGCTTGTTCAGCGGGTACTCGACGCGGCCGCCGGTCTCCTCGCAGAGCCGGGTCAGGTTCTTCTCGCCTTCGGCGCTGAATCCGAAAGCTACGGTGCTCATGGCGTAGATGGTCACCAGGTTGCGCTGCGCCAGCTCCAGTACTTGCTCCAGCGTCTTCTTGCTGGCCGAGTCATGCCCGTCGCCGATAATCACGATAACCCGCCGCGGCTCATAGGGCTCGCCCTTGATCAGGCTGCGCGTGGTGCAGGCCTTGTAGATCGCGTCGTACAGCGCCGCGCCGCCCCCCGGCTTCATCTTGCGCAGCTTCTCGACGAGCTTCTCCGGATCTGTGGTGGTGTTGACCAGCAGCTCCGCGTCATTGGCGTAGGAGATCAGGTAGCCGGAGAACTTCTTGTCGCCCGGCAGCAGGCCCAGCACCAACTCGGTGGCCGCGTCCTGGTAGTTCTTCCAGTGGATGCGCGTGGCGTTGCTCAGGTCCATCAGAAAGCCCACGACAACCGGCTGGTTGGGATCGCGCCGGAAGTAGGCGATGGTCTGGAGCTTGCCCTCGTCGAAGATCTTGAAGTCCTTAGCCTCCAGATCGGAGACGAAGCGGCCCTTGTCGTCGGTGACCGTCACCGGCACGATCACTTCGTTGACCTGCACCCGGATGGGCTGCTGCGTCGGCTCGGCCTGCGGAAAGGCCAGGCCGGCCAAAACCAGGGCGGCGATGAAGCGTACCGGCATGTCCCCTATTGTACCTACCTTTGCACCCTGCCCGATCCATCGCCCTTCAACAGGTTCTTCACTTCCTCCACCGTGAAGCGATTGAAGTCGCCGGGGATGGAGTGCTTCAGGCAGGATGCGGCTACCGCGAACTCCAGCGCCTCCGGCGCGCTGCCCAGCGCCTGCAGGCCGTAGATCAAGCCGCCGGCGAAGCAGTCGCCGCCGCCCACCCGGTCGACGATGTGGGTAATCTCATAGTGGCGCGACAGGAAGAAGTCCTTGCCGTCGTGCAGGCAGGCCGACCAGCCGTTGTGCGAGGCGCTCTTGGATTCCCGCAGCGTGATGGCCAGTTTATTGAGGTTGGGGAACTCGCCCATTACCTTCTCGGCCAAACCGCGGTATTGGTCCGTGTCGAGCCGCCCGGAGTGCACGTCGACGTCGATCTTGACGCCCAACGCCATCTGGCAGTCCTCCTCGTTGGCAATGGCGACGTCCACGAACTTGACCAGCTCGCGCATGATCTCGGCCGCGCTCTTGCCGTACTTCCACAGGTTCTTGCGGTAGTTCAGGTCGCAGGAGACGGTGAGGCCCTTGGCCAGCGCGCGGCGAACGGACTCCAGCGCCAGCTCGGCGGCCGAGGCGCTCAGCGCGGGGGTGATGCCGGTAATGTGGAACCAGCCCGCGCCCTCCAGCGCCGCGTCCCAGTCGATGTCGCCCGGCTTGGCCAGGGCGATGGAGCTGTAGTCGCGGTCGTAGACCACCTTGGAGGGCCGCTGGTTGGCGCCCGGCTCCACGTAATAGACCGGCATGCGGCCCTTGGAACGGACGATGCGCGAGGTGTCGACGCCGAACTTGCGCAGCTCGGCTATCACGGCGTCGGCGATGGGATTGTTGGGCGGCAGGAACGTGACGTAGGCGGCCGGCAAGCCAAATCCCGCCAGCGCTACCGCGACATTGGCTTCGCCGCCGCCGAAGGTGGCGGCAAACCGCGGGGATTGCAGAAAGCGCTCGAACCCCGGGGGCGCCAGGCGCAGCATGATTTCTCCGAACGTGACAGTGAGCATCGCGCGGACCTTACCACGTCCCGGCTATTGTACAACCGCGACCACATCCACCGCGAAGCCGGCCTCCATGGCGGGCAGACCTTCGAAGGGGAGCATGGTGCTGGCCGGCGGGTGGGACGGGTCGTAAAACTCGAAGCGGATGCGGCGCACCTGCTCGGCCAGCGAGGTGGAGAGCGGATAGAGGCTGGACATCGCCACGTTCTTGGCCGAGACGCCGGCCTCGCGCAGAACCTTGTCCAGGCGCTGGAAGGCCAGCCGCGCGTCGGCGTCCTGGTAGCCGAATGAGACCTGGGTGCCCGTCAGGACGATCTTCCGCGCCCCGATCAGGGCAAGCTGAGAATAGTTGGGCGAGGAGGGGAGACCCTGTGGATTCACCAGGCGCACCGGCTCGGCCACCGCATGGCGCAGCCGCGCCACAGCCTCGCACTCCACCACGCCGCGCGCCGGCGCCCGCTGCACCTGCACCAGATTGACGGCCGCCTGCGCGAAGTCGGCGGCGATCAGGCCGCGCACCTCGTTCACCCCATCCAGCGAGCTCATGAAGCAGGTCAGGCGCAGGACATCGCTGGGATGCGACCCGGCGGCGGCCACGGCGGTCTTCAGGTCGTCCAGCGACTTTCGCGCCAGCGGCTCCACCGCTTCGAGCGGCTTGTCGGTGGAGTGCTGCTGGCCGGAGATCCAGGCCAGCCCGTGCGGGTTGACCTCCTTCCTCACCATCGCGGTGGACTCCAGCACCACTTGCGCCCCTTCCATGGGCAGGCCGCCCACCTGCACCGTGCTCACCACCGGCAGATTGAGTTTCTTCTCCGTGAATACCTCGCTCACGATGGCCGGAACGCGCCGCAAGTCGCCGCTGCCGGCCACCATGGCGCGCAGCTTGACGATCTGGGCGCTGCCAGCGGTCTTCATCAGCGCCTTGAGGGCCTCGCGCACCTGTTGGGACAGCAGGCCCTTGCCCGACAGCGGCGTGACGTGAAAGACCAGCCGCCGCGTTTCCGCGGTCGTCGCCGCAGGCGGATCCTTGGGGACCTCCAGGGTTTGGGTCTCTTCCTCTTTCTTCTTTTTCTTGGGCAGGGGATAGGCGATCGCCGCCAGCGCTGCCAGCGCCACTAGCAGCCGGAAATATTTCATAAGAGTTCCGACTGCGATTGTATCAAGGACGGCGGCGCCGCTGTTCCGCGCGCCCTAGTCGCCCGAGGGCTTGGGCTTGGCGCTTACTGCCGCCTTGGGCCTCCAGAAGTCCGGCGCCGCCGCCGCGACGTCGTCCGGAGGATTACTTAACTCCGGCACCCAGCGATTAATCATGACTTCGTTGGAAAGCACCATGTCTCGAGTCGCCTTCAGAAACTCCTGGACGCTGGGAGGAGGCCCGGTCCCTGGCTGCTGAGGCCGTAGGGGACCGAGATCGGCCATCGACTTGGCCAGAGAGGTCTGGTAAACGTACTGTCCCTGCTGGCCGGCAACCAATTGCGACACCAGGTTGACGGTTCGTGGGGGCTGGGATGGAGGATTCGCCCGCAGAGTCTTGAGCAGCGTCTCGACCTGCGCCAGGTACTCCGTCAAGCGCCCCTGACGCAGCCGTGTGACATTGGTCCGAACCCAACGCGACTCGCCAATGGCTTTAGCCATCGCGGCCGCGTCCAACGGCGCGCTCAAATCCGGCCGCCGGCGCCGCAGTTCCGATCGGACGTTGATGGTGCAGGCATCGAAGTCCTGAAACATCCTGGTGACCCCGGCCTGCCCGTACGATTTCAACATGGCGCCAATAAACGCCAGATGACCGCCTTCGATCTCGGCGTAATCCTGGCGCAGCGAACTGAAGTAGTAGGTGAAACCCTCTCCGATGACCGGAGTCGACGTCAGCCAGCGGTCCCCCGCGTTCTTCCGGTGGGCGTCCACCATCTTCTTCACGATGGCTTCGAAATCGGAGCGCTTCTCCGGTTTGACCTTGATAACGGTGACGGTGACAAAGCCTCCCGGCGCCTGTCCCAAGGCTGCGGCGGTGAGCAGCAGCGCGCCCACCCACACTCGAATTCCCAGTTCTCTCATTTTGACTCCCTCTGTTCAAATTGGACTAAGAAACCTGCAGCGGCCGAATGAGAACGGAGCAACCCGGAGCATCATAGCCCCAACGGTGGTCCCACTGCAATTTGACCTATGAATTGGTCTTGACAAATTATTCGGTCAAGAACACAATATAGTCATGCCGGCGGCGGTTCAGGTGATTCAGTCGGCGTCCTCGGCCGAGAAGCTGCTCAAACCCGAGCGGCTCCGCATGCTGGAGCTGCTGGCGGAGCCGGACTCGGCGGCCGGACTGGCGAAGCGAATGAAGCTGCCGCGCCAGACGGTCAACTACCACCTGCGGGAACTGGAGAAGGAAGGGTTCGTCGAGCTGGTGGAACGGCGGCCCAAAGGGAATTGCCTGGAACGCGTGGTGCAGACGACCGCGCGTTCGTACGTGATCTCGTCCGTGGCGCTGGGCGCTCTGGGAGTCGATGCGGGGCAGGCGCGGGATCAGTTCTCGTCGGCCTATCTGGTTGCGGCGGCGGCGCGGGCCATCCGGGAAGTCTCGATCCTTCGCCAGCGCGCGGACAAGGCGGGCCGGAAGATCGCGACGCTGACGGCGGAGACCGAGATCCGCTTCGCGAATTCCCAGGCCCGCCAGGAATTCGCCGAAGAACTGGTGAACCTGGTGGCCCGGCTGGCGATGAAGTATCACAACGACCAGGCGGAAAGGGGACGCAGCTTCCGAATTCTGCTGGGGGGCTATCCCGTGATCACCAAGCAGGAACCCGTGGACGAGGCGTTCGTTCGAATGGAGTGAGTATGGCCGCTGAAAAAGCAGTTCGATCCCATGAAACGCGCGCCGTGATCGACGCGCCGATTGAAGATGTCTGGAAAGCGCTGACCGAAGCCCGGGCGCTCGCGCGCTGGTTCGCTCCCAAGATGACGGTGGAGCCCGGCGTGGGCGGGTTCGTCCTGGCCGACTGGGTTCCGGGGTTGGAGTGGAAGACCACGATCGAGATTTGGGAGCCAAACCGGCGCCTGCGACTGGCCGAGACCCGGGACCGCGTGATGAGCTCGTCGCCGGTGGACGAGCCCCTGGAGCCCTGCCGGCTGGTCGAGGATTTCTATCTGGAGGCGGAGGGCGGCAAGAGCGTGCTCCGATTGGTGCATTCCGGCTTCGGGTCGTCCGAGCCATGGGACTCGGAGTACGAAGGAACCCGAGCCGGCTGGGCTACCTGTTTTCTGCGGCTGCGGCACGGCTTGGAACGCCATTGCAACGAGCCCACTCAGAATTTGATCGTGACCCGGCTGTGTTACGGCGTCCCCAGCGGGCAGGCGCTGGCCCGGATTGAATCGGTCGCGCCGCAGCCGCTGGAGATCGCCTTCCGGGGCGGCTCCCATCTCTGCTTTCTGCTTCCCGAGCGGAACGGCTCCATCTTCACCGTCTCGGTCCAGCCCTCTCCCATCGGCTCGGTTGCGTATGTGGAAATCCTTCTTTTCGCGCGGCCCGATGCGGAGGCGGCGGCCCTGGAGAGCGAATGGCGGGCCAAGCTGGCGCAACTGTTCCCCGACGGTCCCACGCCGTGATATTGTGCTTACCATGATGTCACGCGAATCGATCTCACGCCGTTCCCTGCTGGCGCTGGCCGGGGCAGGTCCGTGGGTTTCGGCCGCGGCGCCGGGCAAGCGCATTCCCGTGGGCCTGGAGTTGTACTCGGTCCGCGATGAGCTGAAACAGGACCTGATGGGAACGGTCCGCGCCGTGGCCAAGCTGGGCTACGAGGGGGTGGAGTTCTTTTCTCCCTATTTCGACTGGAAGCCCGACTACGCCAAGCAGGTCAGGAAGCTCCTGGACGAGCTGGCCATCCGCTGTTTCTCGACGCACAACAGCGCCCGTTCGTTTGCGCCGGAGAACCTGGCGCACGCCATCGAGCTCAACCAGATTCTCGGTAGCCGTTTCCTGGTGATGGCCAGCGCGGGCAAAGTCGAGAACCTGGACGGCTGGAAGGCGGTGGCCGAACGCCTCAACCAGGCCGCCGAAAAGATGAAGCCGCTCGGGCTTCGGGCCGGCTTCCACAACCACCAGACGGAGTTTATGCCGGTGGAGGGACGGCGGCCCATGGAAGTGCTCGCCGCCAACACCGTCCGGGACGTGACGCTGCAGCTCGATGTGGGCACCTGTGTTCATTCGGGCTCCGATCCGGTCGCCTGGATCAACCAGAATCCCGGGCGTATCACCTCGCTCCACCTGAAGGACTGGAACGCAGCCCAGGGCTACCGCGTGCTGTTGGGCGAAGGCGCGGCGCCCTGGAAGAAGATCTTCGACGCGGCTGAAAAAATCGGAGGCGTGGAGTACTACCTGATCGAGCAGGAGGGCAGCGACTACCCGCCGTTGGAGACGGCCGAGCGCTGTCTAGCCAACTTCCGGAAACTCCGCGCTTCGTAGTCTACTCGTAGCGCAACGCTTCGATGGGATCGATCCGCGCCGCTTTCATGGCCGGATAAATGCCAAACACGACACCCACCATCACCGAGACTCCAAAGGCAATGATCACCGACGAGGGGGTCACGATGGTCTTCCACTCGGCCGCCCGCGCGATCAGCCAGGAGAGGAAGAAGCCGAAGCCGATGCCCATCAGCCCGCCGGCGACCGAAATCATCACCGATTCGGTCAAGAACTGCCGCACGATGTCGTTGCGCCGGGCGCCGGTGGCGCGGCGCACCCCGATCTCGCGGGTGCGCTCCAGCACGGTGGCCAGCACGATGTTCATGATGCCGATGCCGCCCACCAGCAGCGAGATGGCCGCGATGGCCACCATGACGTAGGTGAAGATGGTTTGGGTACGCTGCTGCTGGGCCAGCAGCGCCGCCGGAATGGTTACCGTGAAGTCCTGCGTGTTGTGATGCGTGCCGTTGAGGATTGCGGTCACCACCTTGGCTGTCTCCACGCTGTCGGCGCCGGCTTTGAGCCTCAGGTCGATGCCGTCCAGTTCGTCCTTCATGAAACTGCTGTTGTCCCAAAACCGGTATTGAAAAGCATTCAGGGGAATGAGGATGCGGTTGTTGACATCTTCCAACTGGCCGCCTGGCGTGGTCTGCGATCCGCCCGCCGCGCGCTCTCCGAGGACGCCCACCACTTGCAGCCAGGTGTCGTTCACCTTGACGAACTGGCCCACGGCGGCGCCGTAGCCGAGAAGATTGACCTTGGCGCTTTGGCCCAGCACGCAGACCGGGGAGCTGGCCGCGTCGTCCCGTTCCCCGAAGAACTCCCCCTCGATGGGCCGCAGGCTGTGGATCGCGGCGTAGGAGGCGCGCACCCCCAGCAGCGCCGGGATCTCCCGCGCCGGCTTGGGCAGAACGCGCGCCGGATGCAGGCCGCGGCGGGCCGACAGGGTTTCGAGCGCGTCGATGTTGGCCTGCAGGACGCGCACATCGCGCTCGGTGAGTCCGGGCGAAGAGCGGCGGCGCTGCTGCAGCTCCTCGGCGCTGGTGGCGGGCCGGGATTCGATCAGCACATTGCGCACGCCCAACTGCTCGATGAAGCGCAGCGACTCCTCGCGGGCGCCCGCGCCGATCGCCAGCATCCCGATCACCGAGCCCACGCCGAAGACGATGCCCAGGGCGGTGAGCAGGGTGCGGGTCTTCTGGGCGCGCAGGTTTTGGGCCGCCAATCCGACGTCGGTGAAATAGCGCGCAACGGTCATTTCGGAAGGGCCTGCATGGCGTTGCCGGCGGGCGTTTTCTTCTGACTCTGCTGATCCGGGCTGGCCAGCGCCACCGCCTGCCCCTCCTTGACGCCGCTCAACACCACCTGGCTCTCGCTGCGCCGCTCGAGCTTGACATCGGTGGGGACGAATCCGGCCGCGCTCGCCAGGTACACGTAGGTTCGCCCGTCGCTCTCAAACAGGGCCTGGGCCGGCGCCCACAGCACGTTGCGCCGCACCTCGGTGGTGATCACGACGTTCGCCGTCATCCCCTGGCGCAGCTCGGGCGAGGGATCGTCCAGCGTCAGGCGGCAGTCGAAGTGGCGGTCCCAGGGCGGTCCGGCGGTGCTTCCCAGATTCTTGACGCGGCCCGTGAACTGCCTGCCCGGCATCGCCACCAGACGGAACTCGGCCTTCTGATCCACGGCCAGATGCCCGCGATCCAGCTCTCCGATCCGGGCGCTGGCCTCCCAGGACTTCAGGTCCGGGATCTGCGCCACGGCCATCCCGGCCCGCACCGTGTCTCCCACCTGGAGCATGGGCAGGCGCATTCCGGGATACATGAAGTTGCTGTTGACGTTCTGCTGGATGGCGACGTAGCCGGACGACTTGGCGCGCAGCGTCATGGACT
>JACOSH010000182.1 GCA_016178945.1 Acidobacteriota bacterium | reverse complement strand
TGGTGTGGGGGCCGTCGAAGAACTCGATGGCGGCGTGATCCGGCAACTTCATCCTGGTCGAGTAGAAGCGGCGCACCTTGGCGAACTCGTAGGCCACCCATTCGTCGGGCGCCACACCGTCGGCGTGGCCGCGCTCCACCATGAACGGTCGCGGCGCCATCAGGTTGGCCAGCTCACCGTAGTTGACCACGTTGGCGAAATCGAACTCCAGCATGTCGTACTCGGCCGTGATCAGGTAGCTGTAGCGGGCCGTGACGCTGGTGTTCTTCCAGACCCATTCGTTGAAATCCGCCGAGCAGATCGAGAGCGCATAACGGTCGAGCAGCGGCGGCACGCGCACCGCGGTCTTGCCTCCGTAGGACAGCCCGTAGAAACCGATTCGCTGCGGATCGACGAAGGGCAGGCCGGCCAGCCACTCCAGCGTCCGCTGGTGCTGGCCCAGGATGAAGGAGAACAGCGACAGCTTCAGCGGATGCGCCTTGCGCTGGATCTGGCGGAAGCGGTCCTGTCCGATGTAGGGGTTCTGAGGCGCGTACACCACGAAGCCTTCCTCGGCCAGGCGCGCGGCGTAGCGATGATAGGCCGGGTTATCCTGGCGCGGATCGGCGACATCGCTGGGACGGCCCTCCAACCCATGCTGGCACACCACCACGGGACGCCGCTCGCCGGCCTGGAGATCCTTGGGGACCAGCAGGATGCCGTACGCAAAGACCTCCGGCCAGACGTCCAGCATCACTTCATAGCCGCGGAACTTGGGCTCGTCGTACACCAGCCGCGTGCGCGGGTTGGCGGGCAACGACGGCGGCGGCAGGCGGCCGATCACTTCGTCCCAGATGTAGTCGCGATGGAACCGCGTGGTCTCGGTCCAGCGCGACGGGGAGCTGTCGTCGGCGCTGGCCCAGAATTCCGCGCGCCGCTTGGGCGATTCCTCCACCAGGCCCTGGGTGTAGCCCACCAGCTCGTCGAATTGCCCTCGCAGAGCGGGCGGGTCGAGCTTCGGCGGCGCTCCCGAAGGCCCCGCCGCGCGCCCCAGCAGCAGCCGCAGCGCTTGGTCCTCATTGCGCGCCAGGTGCAGTTTGCCGTCCGGAAAGAAGCGTCCCGCGCGCGCCACTTCCTCTTCGACCGACGCCGTTGGAGGACTCACCAGCCGTCCCGAAGCGGCGCCCCTTCGATCCTTGGTCTCCGCCGGCGGGCCCGCGATCTCCGGGCCTTTCGAGGCTTCCACAATCAGAGCGCGGGGAGCGATCAGGCCGGCGATCTCCGCGTCCCCAAACTCACGCAGCAGATTCCAGACATCCCGGTACACCGGCTCGCGCCACACCTCCTGCCGGGACTGGAAATACCCGCTCACCACGGCGCTCTGGATGCGCGTGTCGAGGGCCGCGCTGTACAGCGCCAGCAGGCCGCCCTCTCGGTAACCATACACGCCGACCGGCTCGCGATGCTGCGCGAACCAATCCACCAGCGCCAGGACCTTCTGCGCTTCGTAGCCGATGATGTGCCGGCCCACCTCGAAGCTCATCCGGTACAGGAACTCGCGGTGCGGCAGGTTGGTCATGCGGATTCCCGGGATACCGGACCAGGTGTCGCGCCGGTCGATCAGCACGGGCGTCACCACTTGCGCCCCGCTGGCCGCCAGCCTCCCCGCGATCCGCGGGATGTCCGGCGTCCAATCGGCGTCGGGGATAACCACGATTCTGGCGGCCGGCGCCCCCGCCGGCTCGAACAGGAAGCCTTCGCCGGTCACTCCTTTCAGCACCGGCCAGCGCACGGCAAACACCTTGTAGTTGGGGCCCGCCGCCACTTGGGCCGAGCCGGAGGTGGTCGCGCGCAGATCCAGCGCCGTGAAGGGAACTCGCGGGTCGATCGCGCCGATGATCTTGCGGAACCGGTCGCGATTGGGCGCCGGACGCGCCGCGACCGAGGCCGCCGTCGCGCGGTCCAGGTAGCGATGGATGCCCTCGACCATCTGGGCGGCCAGGTCGCCCCGCGCGTCCAGAGCCGCCGTGCCGGGCAACGCCGCCTGGCCGAACGCGGCGGCACAGAGAATGAGATGGAAAAGGATCCGGCCGAGGGTCATGGAGCCGCCCGGAGATACCCGATGATGCTGGCCAGTTCTTCTGGTGTGGGGGCGGCGGGATGCGGCCAGGACGCGGCCGCGGTGATCGAGGCGATCTCCGCGCTTTCCAGGGTGCGCTTCACCGGCGGCGGAGAGGTCAGGTCGTACACCTGCACGAATCCTTCCTCCCGCGACACCACAACGGCGGGAAACGTCTCGCCATCTTTCAGTTTGACGATCTGGACCTGCTTGGGGGCGCCTGCCGGCATCGCCGTCACGCGCGAGATGCTGGGGCCTACCGCGGTTCCCTTCCCCGCCGCCGCGTGACACCCGCCGCAGCGCTCCACGAACAGCGCCTGACCCGGATGCGCGGGCGCTTGCGCCACCGATGGACCCGGCGCCGGCGTTGCGGCTGGCGCCGTTTCCGGAGCGCCTCCCGCCGACAAACTCTGGATGTACTCGACCACGGCCCAGATCTCGTCGTCCTTCAGCCGTTCCTTCCAACCGGGCATGGCCGACTTGGGAATACCGTCGCGCGTTGCTTTGTAGAGGTAGTCCTTGGCGAAGGTGCGCCCGCGCAACCGGGGTCCGCGTGCAGCCGCGCCCGCCATGCCATGGCAGTAGCCGACCGAACAGCTCTGCGCAAAAATTTTCTCTCCGCGCGACACCGCGTTTTGGTCCGCCCCCGCCAGGAACAGAGCCAGCCAGATCATTCCGCTAGTCCGAACACGAACACCGCCGAGCCGCCCCGGAAGTTCTCCGCCTCGGGCCAGAGCTGGGACATCAAACCCGCCACCGCGGATCCCCAGCCCGACGGCGTCGCCACATATTGCTTGCCCTTCACCGAATACGCGATCGGCCCGCCGCGATGCCCGGAGCCGGTCTGAAAGCTCCACAGCTTGGCGCCGCTCCGGCCATCCAGCGCGAAGAAGTGTCCTTCGGCGTCCCCCGTGAAGACCACCTCGCCCGCGGTCGACAGGATGGACGCCAGCAGCGGGTATTTTGCCGGATAGGTCCAGTGCTTCTTGCCGCCGATGGGATCGTAGGCATCCAGGTGCCCGCCCGGCGCCCCCGTCAGCGGCGGGCGCAGCTTGAACACGCCGCCGAAAAACTCCTTGCCCTCCTTGGGCTCTTCCTTCTGGACCGTGACGTCCTCGCACCATTCGATGCCGGTGGTGTAGAGCCATCCGGACTTGGGCGAATACGAGCCCTGATTCCACTGCCGTCCGCCGCCGATCGACGGGCAGATCACGGTGGGGACGCCCACCGGCGGCTCATTGCGCCCGATCAGGTTGCCCTTCTCGTCGATGCCTTTGATCCAGTTGATATTCTGCGCCACCGGCCAGGCCGAGATGAATTCGCCGTTGGTGCGATCCACCACGAACGTGTAGCCGCCCTTGTTGGTGTTGATCAGCAGCTTTCGCGTCTTGCCCTTCACCGGAAGGTCCACCAGCAGGCACTCGTAGGCGGTGTCCCAGTCCCACACGTCGTGCGGGACCTGCTGGTGATACCACTTCAGCTTGCCGGTATCGGCATCGAGCGCCACCACCGAATCCGTGTACAGGTTCTTCCCCTTCCGCGAATCCCCGTAGAAATCCGCCGCCGGATTGCCGACGCCCCAGTAGACCAGGTTGAGCTCGGGATCGTAGGAGCCGGTCATCCAGCTCGAGCCGCCGCCGGACTTCCAACTGTCGCCCTCCCAGGTGTCGTGGCCCGGCTCGCCCGGCCCGGGGATGGTCCAGAAGCGCCACGCCTGGCGTCCGGTCTTGGCGTCGAAGGCGTTGATATAGCCGCGGTGCGCCGAATCGCCGCCGGTAACGCCCACGATCACCTTGTCCTTCACCAGCAGCGGCGCGCCCGTGATGTTGCAGCCGCACTGCGCCATGGGCTCGACGTTGACCTTCCACATCTCGCGCCCGGATTTCTGGTCGAGCGCCACCACGCTGTTGTCCAGCGTTCCCATGAACACCTTGCCCTGGCCCACCGCGACGCCCCGGTTCCAGGGCCCGTAGATGATGCCGAGATCCTTGGGGTTCTGATAGGAGTAGCGCCAGATCTCGCGGCCGGTCCCGGCATCCAGGGCGTAGACGCGGTTGAACGAGGTCGTGATGTACATCACGCCGTCGACCACGATCGGCGTGCCCTGCATGCCGCCCTCGATCTGGCCGCTCTGGAACACCCACTTCGGCGTCAGCTTGGCCACGTTGGAGCGATTGACCTGGCTCAGCGTGCTGTAACGCCAGAAGCTGTGCAGGCCGCCGTAGTGCGGCCAGTTCTGCCCGGCGCCGCCATCGATCTGGGCCGGTAGAGACGCGGCGAAGGCGAGTAGGAAAAGAGGAAGTCGCATAGCAGTCTATGTTACTTTAAGATTTCTTCCAGCGCTCCGCGCAGCTCCGGATAGCGGAACTTGTACCCCGCGGCCTCGGCGGCCTTGGGCAACACCTTCTGGCTGCCCAGGATCACTTCAGCCATCTCGCCGAACAGGGTCTTGGCCACGAAGCCCGGCACAGGGAAGATCGCCGGCCTCCTCAACACCCCCGCCAGCGCGGAGGTAAGAGCGGCATTGGTCGCCGGATTCGGCCCCACTCCGTTCAACGCTCCCGACAGCGGCTGCTCGATGGCGTGGCGGATCAGCCCCACCAGGTCGTCCAGGTGAATCCACGACATCCATTGCTTGCCCGAGCCGAGCTTGCCGCCAACTCCGGCCTTGAACGGCGGCAGCATCTTGGCCAGAGCGCCGCCCGATTTCCCCAGCACCACGCCGATACGCAGCCGCACCACCCGGATCCCCAACGCTTCGGCCAGGATCGCCTCTTTCTCCCACTCCTGGCAGACCTCGGGCAGAAACCCCGATCCCGGTGCCGAAGCTTCGGTCAGGATCTCATCGCCGCGCGAGCCGTAGTAGCCGATCGCCGACGCGCAGACCAGCGCCTGTGGCCGCTTCGATCGCGTCGATAACGCCTGCACCAGGTGGCGCGTTCCGCGCACACGGCTGTCCCGGATGCGGGCCTTGTTCTGGGCGGTCCAGCGCTGGGCCACCGGCTCGCCCGCCAGGTGCACCACCGCGTCGGCGTTGGCCAAGCTGTCCGGCGGCGGTTCTTCGGCGCTCGAATCCCAGGGGGAAATCCAGACCGCATCCCCCAGCCCTGCGCCAGTGTGGCGGCACAGCGCGTGCACCTGGTGACGATCCGCCACCAGGGACTCGACCAGCCGCCGTCCGATGAATCCCGTCGCGCCGGTAATCGTGATGTTCATAGCGGCCTCGCTTGAGCGGCTACAATGGAAGGAATGCGTGCTTGGAATCGCGCCAAGCTCCTCTGGGGCTATCTCGCCCGCCGCTCGAAACTGGACGCGCTCCCCGTGGAGTACATCGTGGAAACCACGGCCAAGTGCAACCTCTATTGTCCCATGTGCCCGCGCGAGACGCACAAACAGCCCAAGGCCGACATGGCCCAGGAGATCTTCGAACGGCTGGTGCGGGAATCGGCGTCCAGCGCCGAGCACATGATGCTGATCGGGCTGGGGGAGCCCTTCATGGACCCCCACATCTTCGACCGCATCGAATACTGCGAGCGCCACCGCATCTCGACGCTGCTCTCGACCAACGGAACCTTCCTGGACGAGGCGACCGCCCGCCGCCTGCTGGACACGCCGCTCCAGCACATCACCCTGAGCTTCGACGGCGCCACCAAGGAGAGCTTCGAGTTCTACCGCAAGGGCGCGCGATTTGAAAAGGTGCGCGACAACTTCGTGCGCTTCGCCCGGATGAAGAAAGAGCGCGGCGCCAGGATGCAGGTGGTGGTCCAGATGGTCCGGATGGAGCGCAACGCGGGCGAGGTCGATGACTTCATCCGCTTCTGGAGCGGCACGCCGGGCGTCGACCAGGTCCGCATTAAGGAGGATGAAACCAACCTCATGCGCCCCGACGCCGGCCACCGCGCGGAGGAGTGGAAGCACCCCTGCCACTACCTGTGGCGCGGGCCGCTGTACGTCAAGCAGGACGGCAATGTCTACCCCTGCTGCCAGAGCTACATGCTGGACGGCGCTCCCGCGGGTCGCCTCGACACTCAATCCCTGGCTGAGATCTGGAATGGGGACGCGATGCAGCGGATGCGCCATTTGCACGCCAGGGGACGCGCCGGTGAGATCGACGTCTGCTCGCGCTGCTGCACCACCATCCCGCATCCTCTGCTGGTGGCCGGCAGCCTGATCTTCCACGGCAAAACCGTGCGCCGCCTGCTGCCGCTGGTGGAGCGCCTGGTCTACTTCTCGCGACTGCCGCGCCGCCTGCTGAATCCACCCAGGCCGGTGCCGAAGACCCCGGAGCTCGTTCAGATCACCCACACGGCAGCGCCACCATCGGATCCACCTTCGTGGCGCGGCGGCCGGGGATGACGCAGGCCAGCAGGGCGGCGGGCTGGGCGCCCAGCGCCATGCGGATCCCGATCTCATGGTGCGCTGCGCGACCGTGTAGGCCATCAGGCCGTAGATCCCCAGCAGCAGCGTGAACAGGCGCGGCTCCTCGACCTGCTCATCCAGAGACTGCTCCGCGGTCTTCACGTTGAAACCCGGCTGGCGGCGATCCACTTCCGCCACCGCGCCGCGGGCACCGGTCACCAGGCTCAATGGATCGCCGGCGGTGCGCAGCACGAAGGTCAAGGTCAACCGCGGCTCGGCGAAGCATGTGCGGCTCCGCCTGGCCCATAGGTTATGCCGCGAGTGAGGCCAGATCAGCGCCGTCCCTGCTGTCAGTTGACCCGGAAGGTCACCAGGGTGCTCTGGGTATTTCCGTCGACGGCGTTGACGCGCAGCCGGAAACTCACCGGCCCTCCCGATGCCCAGGTGGCCCCGGAAGGCATCAGGAGGCATTCCAGCATGGTGTTCGCATTCGTCAGGCTGCAGCTCTCCGTGAATCCGAGCGAGAACGCCGACTTGGTGATCACGGAGCTCGTCAGCGTCGCGGCCGTCACCTCGCCGGGCGGCAGAGGAGCCGCCGCGCGGACCATCTGGGCGGCCAGGTAGATCGGGGAGCTGTTCCCGACAGTCGGACAGGCCCCGGTCCCACACTGCACCTGGACCTGCAAGCCCGCCCCGCGAGTCCCGATGCCCACGGTCTGCAAGGCCGTGCCTACGGTGCCTTCGACGCCTGTCACCCGAACCCGGAAAATGAGGACGTTGCCGCCCCAGGTTGGCCCGGGACTCGGGGTCAGCACGCATTCCAGCAGGGTGCTGGCATTGGTCAGACTGCAAGCGGAGGAGAATCCCGCCGAGCCGTCGGATTTGGTCACCGAGGCGCCCCCCGGCAGCGCGGCGATGGGGAGGAAGGCGGAATCGCCGGGCGGAATCAGAGCCGAGTTCCTCACCAGTTGGGCCGTGAGCAGCAGCGGGGTCGAATCCGTGGTGCTCAGTCCGGACGGCAGTGCGGCGATCACGCTAGTCTGCAGGTTGGCGCCCGCCAGGCCCAGGTTGAAGGCGACCAGGGTCTCGGACGTGTTGCCGTCGGTGGCCATCAGCCGGACGCGCAACACCAGCGGGCCGGCCGCGCCCCAATTGGGTCCTGGACTGGGGGTCAGTTGGCACTCGGCCATGGTATTGGACTGTGTCAAGGTGCAGACGGCCGCGAAGCCAGTCGACTGGTCCGCCTTGGTCAGGTTGAGACCCGCGGGTAGCGCCGCCAAGGTCAGCGCCACGGTTTGAAACGGCGGGTTCAGCGAGATGTTGCGGACCAGTTGGGCTGTGAGCCGGATGGGAATGGAGTTGGTGGGCGCCGGCAATTGACCCTGGGCCTGCACCGCCTGAATGACCACCTGCGGGGCAGCCACGCCCACTCCAACGAAGTTCGGAAAGTTCTGTTGCCCCTGCGCCTCGGCAGGTTGCCGGAACAGGCTCAGGGCCGCCACCAGGACAAGGGACCCTCGTAACGACATACGTTTACCTCTCGGTTCTCGAGAATGAACACCATGGAGACACTAAGCCGGGCGCCCGCCGTCGAGCAAGCGGCAAAGAGCGGCATGGCCATCATTGCCGCGCTTTGCCGCGCCCGGATGCCGGAAGAGTATAATGATGGGGTCCAGCCTGGGGTGTCGGATGTCTTCGCGAATACCCCAACCCGCTTCTGAGGATCCGCAGCTCTCGCCGAACGGACGGCTCGAATCCTGGAAAGAGATCGCCGCGTACCTCCGGCGCGATCTCCGCACTGTCCAACGTTGGGAAAAACAGGAAGCCCTTCCGGTTCATCGCCACCTGCACAACAAGCTGGGCACGGTCTACGCCTTCAAACACGAACTCGAGGCTTGGTCCAACAACCGGCAGCCGCAAGCCAAGCTGCCGGCGCACTCACATCGCGCCTGGCATTGGGCCGTCTTGGTTGCGCTCGCCGGGACAGCCGTCGCGTTGGTCTGGCGGCTGGGCACGCATCCGCCATCCGGCGCCGGGATTCTGACCCGCCGGGTCTGGTCCGGCCCCGATACCGACCGCTTGGGCTCTCCTTCTCCAGACGGACGCTACCTGGCCTTTGTCGACCCCTCCACCCTGGACCTGGCCATTCGCAACCTGGAAACCGGGCAGCAGCGCCGCCTGACGAACCGCACCGACGGGGCGCGGGCCGGTCAAGCCTACTGGCCCGTGATTTCCCCCGATGGCCGCCACGTGGCGTTTTCCTGGAATCACCACTCCTTCTTCGATCTGCGTGTGATCGACAGCGGCGGCTCCAACGAGCGCGTCTTGTACCGGTCCGCCGATGCAGCCGTGGTCCGTGCGACGGGGTGGTCGCCGGACGGAAGCCAGATCCTGGCCGTGGTCCGCGGCGCCGATGGCGCTCACCGGATCGAGGCGATTGCCGCCGCGGGCGGCGGCGCAAGGGTGCTCCGGAAGCTGTCCTGGCGCGAGCCGTGGATGGCCAGTTTCTCGCCGGACGGGCGCTACATTGCCTACGACCTCCCGCACACCGCCGGCCACCGGAGCATCTTCCTGCTTTCCGCCAGCAACGCGGCGACGGGCCAGGACGTTCGGCTGCTCGAACACGCGGGCAGCGACCTTTTGCTCGGCTGGGCGGCGGGCAACCGGATCCTCTATTCCTGTGATCGAACCGGAACCTGGGACGCCTGGATGATCCCGGTGGCGGACGGCAAGGCCGCTGGAGAACCCGTACTCATCAAGAAGGATCTGGGCAGCGTCTGGCCGCTCGGCCTGACTCGCAATGGAACCTTCTTCTATGGAATCCGCACGGCGGTCACCGATGTGTATATTGCCGGGCTGGACGTGCCTGCCGGGGTTCTCCTGGCGCCACCGGCGTCAGCCACGCTGAGCTTCGCAGGCGTTAACGAATACCCCGACTGGTCGCCCGACGGCCGGTACCTGGCTTATGCCGTGCGCCGGACCGCGCGGGATCCGGCGCCGGATACCCGCATCGTGATTCGGCCGGTCCAGGGCGGCGAGCCCCGCGAGATGTTTCTGAACCTGGAGGTCTTTGGCATGATCCGCTGGTCGCCGGACGGGCGCTCGCTGTTAGTCTCCGGCGCCGACGCGGAGAATCGCAACGGTCTGTTTCGCGCGGACGTGGAAACTGGCCGCGTGACCCGCGTCGTCGAGAGGGCCGATGCGGCGGCCCTGTTCTACGAATCCGCTTGGGCGCCGGACGGCGGGACCATCTACTACAAGTTGAAGGACGGCTACGTGGAGCCGGCCCGCCTGTTGATCCGGAATCTCCGGACCGGCCAGGAGAAGGATCTGCTGCCTTCGGTCTACCGGTTTGATCTCTCGCCGGACGGAAAGCGCCTGGCCTACGCCACTTTCGACCAGACCGCCGACCACCTGGCGGTGCTGCCGGCGGGCGGTGGGCCGCCCCGCGTCATTTACCATCAGCCGCGAGGAAGCGGCCGCATCGTCTCCATCGCCTGGACACCCGACGGGCGCTACCTGCTGTTTTCCCGCCGCGGCGAGCTGTGGCGGATTCCCGCCGATGGCGGCCCGGCGATGCGTCTTCCGCTGTCCATGGAAAGCCTGCGCCAGGTGCGCGTTCATCCCGATGGCCGGCGGGTCGCGTTCACCGCCGGATCCGGCAAAGGCGAAGTGTGGATCCTGGAGAGTTTCCTCCCCCACATTTAGATCGCCGGAAGATCAGGGTTCGTCGAGCCGCACCACGAAGGCGTCCTTGACTTCCTCCTTGCGGATGACGGCGGCCAGCGCTTCGGCGGATTCCTGGGCCGGCAGCGCGCCGACCAGCACGCGCCACCGCGCCGGGTCACCCGGCCTCGGCAGCAGACGCGCGCTGCCGTATCGCCGCTCCATTTGGGTGCGCATCCGTTCGGCGTTGTCGAGATCGGAGAAGACTCCCACCTGCACGGCAAACCGCGCCGCCTCCAAGGCTTTGGGTGGGATCACTTCGAGCCGGACCTTGGCGGTGCCGGGCCCCACCATGCCGATCGCCTCGGCGGCGGCGCGCGACAGGTCGATGATGCGCCCCTCGACAAACGGACCGCGGTCGTTGATTCGCACCTCCACGCTCTTTCCGTTATCCAGGTTCTCGACCCGCACCCAGGTCCCGAACGGCAGCGTGCGATGCGCCGCGGTCAGTTGATCCATGTCGTAGATCTCGCCGCTGGCCGCCTGGCGTCCGTGATAGGGATGGCCGTACCAACTGGCGACGCCCGTCTCTTGCCCGCCCGGAGGAAGGGGGACGGCCACGGCCACCGGCCGCCTCTTGGCGCATCCTCCCGAGATCCAGATAACCGCCAGAGCAAGATGTGATACGATCAGGCGCTTCGTCATGATCTGGACTCAGAACTACGACCCGCTCCACAACGCGTGGCTCTCCACCGCGCTGGCGGCTACTCCCGTCCTGCTGCTGTTCTACCTGCTGGCGGTCAAGAAGATTCTCGCACACCTGGCGGCGGTCTACGCCTTTGTGGTGGCCATCCTGCTCGCCGCATTCGTCTTCGGCATGCCCGTTCCAATGGTGGCCGGCGCCGTCGCCCATGGCCTGGTGTACGCGGTCATCCGCATCGCCTGGACCCTGCTCTGCGCGGTGTGGGTCTATGAGCTGACAGTGGAGACCGGCCACTTCGAGGTGATCAAGGAATCCATCGGGGGCATCACGGCCGACCGCCGGCTCCAGGTGCTGCTGATCGCCTTCGCCTTCGGCGCGGTGCTGGAAGGCGCGGGCGGCGGTGGAGCGCCGGTCGCCATCGCCGGAGCCATGATGGTGGGCCTCGGATTCCAGCCCTTCGCCGCGGCCGTTCTCTGCCTGATCGCCAACACCTCGCCGGTGGCCTTCGGCGGCGTGGGGAATCCGGTGCGCACGCTGGTCGCCGTCACCGGACTCGGCGACGCGGAGCTGAGCGCGACCATCGGCCGCATCCTGCCGTGGACCGCCCTGATCCTGCCCTTCTGGCTGGTGCGATCGATGACCTCGTGGGCCAACACGCTGGCTGTCTGGCCCGGCCTGCTGGTGTGCGGCGGCGTCTTCGCGGCGATCCAGTTCTACTGGTCGAACTTCCGCGACTCGGCCCTCGTGGACATCATCGGCGGCATGGCGACCCTGGTCGCGCTGGCGTTGTTCTTCAAAGCGTGGAAGCCGGCCGCGATTTGGCGCTATCCCAACGAGCCGGACCCAACCGCGACGGCGCGGAGCCACACCCCGGCCCAAATCCTGCATGCCTGGTCGCCCTTCCTGTTGCTCTCCCTGCTGGTGATCCTGTGGGGGACGCCCGCGGTGAAGAACCTGCTGGACCGCACCACCTACTCGCTTCCCGTGCCGGGTCTGCATCAGCTCGTCCAGCGCGTCGCGCCGGTGGTGTCGAAGCCGCATCTGGAACCGGCGGCCTTCGATCTGGCCTGGCTGTCGGCCATCGGCACCGCGACATTCCTCGCCGGGCTGATCTCCGGCCCTATCCTCGGGCTGAGCCTGAAGGGCACCCTGTCGATCTTCCTCCGCACCTGCCATCGCATGCGCTTCAGCATGGCCGCGATCCTGGCCATGCTCGGCCTGGGTTTCGTCACGCGCTACTCCGGGATGGACGCCGTGATGGGACTGGCCATGACCCACACCGGCGCGCTGTTTCCGTTCTTCGGCACGATGCTCGGATGGCTGGGAGTGGCTCTCACCGGCACCGACGCCGGCTCCAACGCCCTGTTCGGCTCGCTCCAGGTGATCACCGCCAACCGGCTGGGGCTGAGCCCGGTCCTGATGGCCGCGGCCAACTCCGCCGGCGGCGTGATGGGGAAGATGATCGACGCGCAGTCCATCATCGTGGCCTGCGCCGCGGTGGGTGAGACGGGCCGGGAAGGCGATCTGTTCCGCGCCGTGCTCCGTCATTCCATCCTGCTGGCGGCGATCGTCGGTCTCATCGTGTCGGTCTACGCCTACCTGGGGCAGGACTGGATCCCTTCGGGCAGAACCTGGGGCCAGTGATCGCCGCAAGCCCGGTTTCCGGGCCTCCGGAACCGTTTGTGGCCTGAAACATTTTCGCTCACGGGCGTTTCGACGCCTTCCGCCCTCTCCCGCAAGGGGAGCGCCCCCGGCGGCGGCCTCATTTTTTTCTTGACATCCGGCCCGAAGAGTCTTATAAATGAATCACATTGCGATTTCGAATCGCAAAATCTGATGTTAGGGAGAATCAATCGATGAAGAACGCAGCCAAGAAGGCCGCCCCGAAGAAGAAAGCTGCCCCGAAGAAGAAAGGGAAGTAGCTGGCGGAGTCCCGACCAGGGACCGGTACTCAAGAGCCCCCGAGGAATCGGGGGCTTTTTTATTGGCCTGGACCTCAGTGGCATCCTCTCCCCGCATCGCCGTCTCCTCCTCCAATCAAGCGCGCTTGGCCTGGGCCTGGCGCGAGCTGTCGGGTCTGGCCGGCGAGTCCGGCGCGCTGGTGCTGGTTCCGGCGCGCGGCGCCGGCGATGACTTCACCCGCGCGGGCTGCCCGAGCGGCGGCGGCCTGCTCGGCCTCCAGTGCCTGACGCTTCCGCAACTCGCCGCGACGCTGGCCGCGGATTGGTTCGCGGGCGAAGGACTTGCGCCGCTCAGCCGCCTGGGCTCGGAGGCGTTGGCCGCCCGCGTCGTGCATCTGGCGCCGGCACGGCTCGCCTACTTCGCGCCGGTCGCCGGCATGCCCGGATTTCCGCGCGCCCTGGCGTCGACGTTGGCGGAGCTGCGTCTGGCGGAGGTCACGCCCGCCCGGCTCGAGCGGCGCGGCGCCCCAGGCAAGGATCTGGCGCTGCTGCTCGAGCGCTACGAGCGGGAACTGGCCGAGCGCCGGCTCGCCGATCTGGCCGCCATCTACAGGCTGGCCGCCGAGGTGGACCGCCACCGGCTGCTGGGCCTGCCCACGCTGCTGCTGGATGTGCCGCTCCTTTCGGCATGCGAGCGGGCGCTGGCGCGCAAGATCGCGGCGCTCGCGCCCTCGCTCCTGGCCACGGCGCTGGCGGGCGACGACACGGCCATCCGCGGGTTGGAGGAAACGCTGGGCGCCGCCGCCGAGTCTCTCGATTCCGGCGGGCCGCACAACGCTCTGGAGCGGGTCCGTCGTTTTGTCTTCTTGCCCCAATCGCCGCCGCCTCAGGCCGCCGACTCGAGCGTCGAGTTCTACTCGGCGGCCGGCGAGGGACTGGAGTGCGTCGAGATCGCGCGTCGTATCGCGGCGCTGGCGGCCGCGGGGATGCCCTTCGACGAGATGGCCATCCTGCTGCGCGGCCCGGACGACTACCTGCCGCTGGTGGAAGACGCGCTGCGCCGCGCCCGCATCCCCGCCTACTTCACGCGCGGCGCTCTGCGTCCCGACCCGGCCGGCCGAGCGTTCCTGGCGCTGCTGGAATGCAAGGCGCAGAATCTGGCGGCTTCGCGATTCGCCGAGTACCTCTCGTTGGGACAGGCGCCGCGCCAGGCGGCCCCGGAAGTTTGGGCGGCCTCCGAGGACGAGGTCCACACGGGCGCAAGAGCCGTCGAATCCAGCGCGGCGGCGCCGGCGCTCGAACCGGAGACGGACGATTCGCCTGTGATCGCCGGAACCCTGCGCGCGCCGTCCGGTTGGGAGAAGCTCCTGGTGGACGCGGCCGTGATCGGCGGTTACGACCGGTGGCGCCGCCGTCTGCGCGGGCTGGAAGCCGAATTCCAGGTTCAACTGCGGGGACTCCGAGGGGAGGACGAGCCGCGCCGCCATCATCTCGAGCGCCAGATCGAGCGCCTGCGCGCCCTGGAGCAGTTCGCGCTGCCGCTGATCGACGCCTTGGACGCTCTTCCCGCGCAGGCTTCTTGGGGCCAGTGGCTGGAGGCGCTGTCGCGTCTGGCGGGCATGGCCCTGCGTGCGCCGGAGCCGGTGGCGGGCGTGCTCGCCGAATTGAATCCCATGGCCGAAGTCGGGCCGGTGGGCATCGACGAAGTTCGCGCCGTGCTGTCGGAGCGGCTGCGCTTCCTGCGCCGCGAGCCGCCGGCCAGCCGCTACGGCCGCGTGTTTGTCTCCTCGATCGCGGAAGCCGCGGCGCGCTCCTTCGAGGTGGTTTTTCTTCCGGGCCTGGCTGAGGGCCTGTTTCCCCGCAAGACCGCGGAGGATCCCCTCCTGCTGGACGATCATCGGCGGGCCATGGACTCGCAACACCTGATCGTTCAGCAGGATCGCATCCTCCGCGAGCGTCTGCTGCTTCGCCTGGCGGCGGGAGTCGCGCGTTCCAAGCTGCTGGTTTCCTATCCCCGCACCGATGCCATCCAGGGGCGAACCCGCGTTCCCTCCTTCTACGCCCTGGAGGTGCTGCGCGCCGCCGAGGGCCATCTGCCGGACCTGCGGATGCTGGAGAAACGCGCGGCGCAGGCCTCGGCCTCGCGTCTCGGCTGGCCGGCGCCGCCCGATCCCCAGGACGCCATCGACGACGCCGAGCATGACCTGGCGCTGCTGGAGCCGCTGTTGCACGCTCCCGCCGGCTCCAGGCGCGGCCACGGCAAGTATCTGCTGGAAGCCAATCCGCACCTGGCGCGCTCGCTTCGGACGCGCGGCCGGCGCTGGAGAAACTTCTGGTCGGAGGCCGATGGCATCGTCTCGCCCGATGCGGCCACGGCCGCGGTCCTGGCGCGGCACCGCTTGAGCCAGCGCCCCTACTCCGCCTCCGGGCTCCAGCAATTCGCCGCCTGCCCCTATCGCTTTCTGCTGTCGGCGATCCACGGGCTGCGCGCCCGCGAACAAGCCGCGCCGCTCGAACAGCTCGACCCGCTCACCCGCGGCGGCCTGTTCCACGCCGCGCAGTTCCGGATCTTCCGCGAACTGGAGGCCGGCGGTCTGCTGCCGGTCGCACCGGCCAACCTGGACCGGGTGCTGGACGTCGCCGATGGGGTGCTGGATCGGGTCGCCGCGGAGTACAAGGAGGACCTGGCGCCCGCCATCCCTCGCGTCTGGGACAGCGAGATGGAGAATTTGCGCACCGACCTCCGCGCCTGGATCCGCCAGCTCGTCCCGATTCACGCGGTGTGGAGGCCCGCGCACTTCGAGCTGGCCTTTGGGATGCACGCAGGCCAGGAGCGCGATCCCGGCAGCCGCCGGGAGGAAGTCCGGATCTTCGATGGCATCCGGCTGCGCGGCTCGATCGACCTGGTGGAGGTCCACGCCTCCGGCGCGCTGCGGGTCACCGACCACAAGACCGGGAAAGCGCCTTGGCCTGAGCCGGCCTACGTGGGGGGCGGCGAAGCCCTTCAACCGCTCCTCTACTCCCTGGCGGCGGAGCAGATGCTGGATAAGACCGCGCACTCCGGCCTCCTGTACTATTGCACCCAGCGCGGCAACTACACCCAGGTCGAGATCCCGGTGGTCCCGCAAAGCCGCGCCTATCTGAAAGAAGCCTTGCGCCTGATCGACGCTTCGATTGAAGAGGGATTCCTGCCCGCGGCCCCGCGCCCCGACGCCTGCGAGTACTGCGACTACCGCCCCATCTGCGGCCCCTACGAAGAGCAACGCGTGCGCCAGAAAAAGAAAGACGCGCTGGTGGCGCTGCAGACCATCCGGAATATGCCATGACTCCCGCCATCCAGATCGACGACGCGCGCGCCCGCCAGATCATCCGCGAGGCGCTGGACGAGAGTCTGGTGGTGGAGGCGGCGGCGGGCACCGGCAAGACTTCCGAGCTGGTACGGAGGATCGTGGCGGTGCTGCAGCAGGGCCGCGCCACCATCGACCAGATCGTGGCCGTGACCTTCACGCGCAAGGCGGCCGGCGAGCTGAAACTGCGTTTGCGCCAGGAGCTGGATCGCGCCCGCGCCGCAACCGCCGATCCCATCGAAACCCGGCGCTTGGAGGAGGCCGTGGCGCGCCTGGAGGAGGCGCACGCCGGCACCATTCACTCCTTCTGCGCCGAGATCCTGCGCGAGCGGCCGGTGGAGGCGGTAGTCGATCCGGCCTTCGGCGATATGAATGAGCTGGAAGCGCCGCGCCTGTTCGAGCAGGTCTTCCGGCGCTGGATGCAGGAGAAGCTGGACCAGGAGTCGCCCGGCCTGCGGCGCGCCCTGAGCCGCATCGCCTCGCGCGAGGGGAACGACTGGTCGCCCCTGGAGCAGCTCCAGGAGGCCGGTCACAAGCTGGTGGAATGGCGCGACTTCACCGGCGCCTGGCGCCGCGATCCGCTCGACATCGAGGAGGAGATTGACGCCCTGGTCCGGGACGTGCAACTGCTGGACGGGATGGTGGCCCTCTGCCGGCGGACCAACGACAACCTGGTGCGCGCCCTGCAGCCGCTGGTGAATCTGTGCACCTGGATTTCGCGGGCCGAAGAGGTCCGCTCGCGGGACTACTTCGCGCTGGAAGGGCTGCTGATCAAGCTGGAGAAAGACCTGAAGGCGGACCGGCGCAAGGGCAGCGGCGTCTTCGCCGAGCGGGTCTCGCGCGAGGAGGCGGTGACAGCGCGTGACCGCCTTCTCCAGGCGCTGGCCGGTTTCAAAGAGCGGGCCGACGCCGATCTGGCCGCCCTGCTCTGGTCCGAGCTGCGCGACCTGATCCCCCGCTACAACGAACGGAAGCGCCGCGAGGGCAAGCTCGACTTCCTCGATCTGCTGATTTGCGCGCGCAACCTTGTGCGCGACAACCCCGAGGTCCGCGCCTACCTGCAAGGGCGTTTCACCCACATCTTCGTGGATGAGTTTCAGGACACCGATCCGCTTCAGGCCGAGATCCTGCTCCTGCTGGCATCCGCCGACCCCGCCCAGGCGGACTGGCGGAAAGTGACGCCCGCGCCCGGCAAGCTGTTCCTGGTCGGCGATCCCAAGCAGTCCATCTACCGCTTCCGCCGCGCCGACGTGCTGCTGTACCAATCCGTGGTCGAGGGTCTTACGGCGCGCGGCGCGCGGCTGGTGCGCCTGGCCAAGAGCTTTCGCGCCGTCCGGCCCCTTCAGCAGGCCATCAACGCGGCCTTTGCCCCGGAGATGACCGGGGATCCGGAGACCGGCCAGCCCAGCTACGTCCCGCTTCAGGAGCACGCCCTCAGCGGCGCGCCGCAACCGGCGCTGGTCGCGCTGCCCGTGCCGTCCCCGTACGGCAAGCAGCGGATCGCCCGGAGCTCGGTGGATGCCTGCCTGCCGGACGCGGTGGCCGCCTACGTCGAGTGGCTGCTCGGCTCCAGCGGCTGGACCGTGCGCGATCCGGAAAACCCTGAAGGTCGCGTGCCCATCTCTTCACGCCACATCTGCATCCTGTTCCGGCGTTTCGTGAATTGGGGTCAGGATGTCACCCGCCATTACACGCGGTCGCTCGAAGCGCGCGGCGTCCCGCACCTGCTGGTGGGCGCGCGATCGTTTCACCGCCGCGAGGAGGTCGAGACCCTGCGCGCCGCTCTAACGGCGATTGAGTGGCCCGACGACGAGCTGTCGGTATTCGCCGCGCTCAAGGGCTCGCTGTTCGCGATCCCGGACAGCCTGCTGCTGCGCTTCCGCATGGACGTGGGGCCGCTCAATCCGTTCCGCAAGCCGCCCGAGGATCTCGCCGGCGACTTCCGTCCCCTGGCCGAAGCCCTGGAGCTGCTGGCCGGCCTGCATCGCCGCCGCAATCGGCGTCCGATCGTCGGGACCGTGAACGCGCTCCTCGAGGCCACCCGCGCCCATGCCGGTTTCGCCCTGCGTCCCGGAGGCAACCAGGTTCTGGCCAATGTCTATCGGGTCTGCGACCTGGCGCGCGCCTTCGAGCTGAGCGGCGGCATCTCCTTCCGGGGCTTTGTCGAAGAATTGTCCGCCCAGGCCGAGCGCCAGGAATCCGTGGAAGCGCCGGTGCTCGAAGAAGGGGCCGAGGGCGTCCGCATCATGACCGTCCACACCGCCAAAGGTTTGGAGTTCCCGGTGGTGATCCTGGCGGATATTACCGCCAACCTCGCCTCCTATCAACCGGACCGTTATGTGGAAGGCGATGTCTGCGCGATGCGCCTGCTGGGCTGCACGCCGCGCGAGCTGTTGGAGCACCAGGACCGGGAAGGCGCGCGGGATGCGGCCGAGGGCGTGCGAGTCGCCTATGTCGCCGCCACGCGCGCTCGCGACCTGCTGGTGGTCCCGGCGGTCGGCGACGAGCCGCTGGACGGATGGCTCGCCCCGCTTCACAAGGCCATCTATCCGGACAAGAATCAGGCGCGCAAATCCGCGGCCGCGCCGGCATGTCCTCGGTTCGGCGAGGACTCCGCCATCGAACGCCCTTCGGAGATCGGGCGGCCGCCGGCCGGGTCGGTGCGGCCCGGCCTGCATCGCATCGGCGAACATGAAGTGGTCTGGTGGGATCCCCACCAGTTGCGATTGAACGAAGCGGGCAAGTTCGGGCTGCGCCAGGAGGAGATACTGGCCGAGGATTCGGGCGGCGAGGCGGGCCAAAGTATTCTCCGCTACCAGCAGTGGCGCGAGCGGCGAGCCAAGATCGTGGAGCAAGGTAGCCGCCCGCGCTTCCAGCCGTTCCGCGCGAGCGAGGCCGCCGGGCTGCCGCCGGGCTGGACGCCGAAAACCCAGGTGGCGGAGGCGGCGCGGCCCATTAAGCGCCCCTCCGGGCGGAGATTCGGGACCCTGGTGCATGCGGTGCTGCGGGATATCGCTCTGGACCCGGCGGACCGGGAAGCCTGTCTCGCTCTGGTGCGGATCCAGGGGCGAGTGCTGGGGTCGAGCGAGGAGGAAATAGCCGCGGCGGCCGAGGCGGTCCAGGCCGCGCTCGGCCATCCCCTGCTGCGCCGCGCCGCGGCCGCCGGGCGCTGCGATCGCGAATTGCCAGTCCTGCTCAAGCTCGATGAGCAGCGCGTCTTCGAGGGCGTGATCGATCTGGCCTTTCTGGAGAACGGCGTTTGGACAGTGCTGGATTTCAAGACCGATGCTCTGTTATCGGTGGAGAAGTACCAGCTTCAGCTCGAGTGGTATGTTTTCGCGCTGGAGCGGATCACCGGTCAGCCCGCCAACGGCTGGCTGCTTCCGGTGTGATCAGAGCCGGCCCTTGCGGTCCACATAGTAGGTGATCAGATGGGCCATCCCGACCAGGATCGGGATCAGCCCCACCAGCGACAGGCCCCACGGCGCTTTCCCCTGGTTGCCGAGCGGATCGGCCAGCACCACGCTCAGCACCGCCAGCGCGCCGATGCCGATCGCCATCCAGACCAGCCCGCCGAACAGCAGCAGCCGCTGCACGTTAACTCCGGCCTGCCTCTGCTCCTCCTGCAAGGGCGGCAGCTCGATGCCCTTCTCGATCGCCGCCAGCCGCTCCTTGTGGACCAGGACCCGCCGCTGGTGGCGCAACCACTGCCGGAAACCGAAAAGCGCCAGCAGCGCCACGATAACAATCGCGATCTCCATTTCGTCTCTGCCTCCGTCCGTTGATACTCCTCGCCCGGCAATGAGGTTGCAGACTTTTCTTGCAACAGTCGCGCCGGTTCGCGAGTATCAAGAGAACCGGATGGATCAAGACATCCAGCAGCTCCTGTCGGAACGGCGCTATGACGAAGCCCTGGAACAGTTGGTGGATCGGTACCGGCACAAGGTGTTCCGGCTGGCGGTGGCGATGCTGCGCGACCCCGGCCTGGCCGAGGAAACCGCCCAGGAGGTCTTCTTGAAGATCTGGCGCGCGCTTCCCGGCTACAACGGTCAGGCCTCTCTTTCCACCTGGCTCTACGCCATTGCGCGCAACACCTGTCTCTCGCAGATTCGCTATCGCCGGTTGCGCGTCACTGTGACTTTGGAGGAGCCGGCGGCGCGGACCGCCTCGGCCAGCCAGCCGGACTCCGGGTACCTGGACGTGCGCAGGCATATGGAGGAGTTGCCGGAGGTCCAGCGACAGGTTCTGGCGCTGTTCTACCTGCAAGAGAAATCGTATGATGACGTCGCCGCCCTGCTGGACATGCCGGTGGGAACGGTGAAGAGCCATCTGCACCGCGCGCGCCGGGCGCTGGCGGACAGACTAAGGTAGAGTTATGGTCATGGAGTGCGCGAAGTTCGAAGAAGAAATGCTTGCGGGAAAGCGAACGGGCGAGCTCGATGCCCACCTCGAGGGTTGCGCCGCCTGCCGCGAATTCTTCGCCGCGCAACGCCGCCTGGATCGCATCCTCGAGGAGGCCCTTCCCCGGCTGGCTTTGTCTCCCTCGTTCCGGCCGGCGTTGCGCCGCCGGATCGAGTCCGAGTCACGCTCGCGATTCCTGGAGCTAGTTCCCGACCTGCTCAATGTCCTGGGCGCGTCGGCGCTGGCGGCGGCCGCCGCCTGGTACCTGCCGCAACTCCGCCTTTTATCGCAAGGCCTCGGGGTGTTGGCCTTGGCCGTGGCCATCGGTTTGACTGGCGCCGGTTCCCTGGCGGTGCTGCTGCGCCTCGACACCGCGCAGCCGGACGACTAGCCCGCGCGATGCTCCGGATGGGTGCACGCGAACCCCGCCGGTACGCGCCCATCCTTATTGAGCTCTTTGAACCCGATCTCGGTAGCGTAATAGATCTCCGCCGTGGCGCGCTTGGCCAGCCCAAAGAAGCGGTTGCCCTCCGTTTCCAGCCCTTCGAGCAGTCCCGACTGCTGGCCGCGGGTACACCGCACGAAGGGATGCCCGTGCCGGCGGATGGCTTGGCCATCCAGGCCGGCCAGTCCTTCCAGAAACTGCTGCTGCCGTTCCACCGGGCCATCGTGCAACTGTTTGTCCAGGTGCCGGTTCACCAGCGCGGCCTTGGCTCCGGGAGTATCGGTCGCCGGGATGATCAGCTCGGTCAGGGCGATCACGGTTTCGTTCTGGTGGGCGTCAAACAACAACGGTTTCCACGGCGCCGTTTGGGCGCCGATCGAAACCGGCGCCGCCGCCCCCAGCAGGATCAGCTCGCGTCGATTCATACCCAGGCCCATCGTATCACGGGTTCCGCTGCCGCAAACCGTGCGAGGATGTGGGAATGGACCGGCTGGAATTGGTGAAGGCGTTCCGCGAGCAGGCGGGCTGGTGCGAACGGCTTGGTTCGCCGTTGTACCACGCGATCATGCTGCGTATCGCCGGGGACGTGGACTCCTCCGGCATCTCGTGGAGCCTGCTTGAGTCTCACTCCGAAGATTCTCCTCGCTCCCTGACGCTGCGATTTCCCGGGGCGGTGCATCGCCTGGTGCTCGAAGGGCGCGCGCCCGGCCTCGCGCGGTACTATCCGTCCGTTGGGGGAACCGCCGATTCGCAGGCGGCCTGGACGGCGTTCGTGCGGGTGCTGGAAGAGCACGGCGATCTGTTGCGGAACGGCGTTCCTCAAACCGTGCAGACCAACGAAGTGGCGCGCTGCTGCGCGTTGCTGCCGGGATTCCTGGAGATTGCGCGCCGGACGGCGCTGCCGCTGCGGCTGCTCGAAATCGGCTGCAGCGCGGGGTTGAATCTGCGCTGGGATTGTTACCGCTATGAAACCTCTCGCGGCGCGTGGGGACCTCCGGACTCCCCCGTGGTGTTCCGCGACCCCTTCCTGGGCGATCCCCCGCCGCTAGGCCAGGCCGTTTGCGTCACCGAAAGGACCGCCTGCGACTTGAATCCGATCGATCCGGCGTCGGAGGATGGAAGGCTCACGCTGTTATCCTTCGTCTGGCCCGATCAGATGGAGCGATTTCGCGTGCTGTCGAGGGCGATCGAGGTGGCTCGCACCATGCCGGCCGTGATCCGCCGCGCGAATGCGGTCGATTGGCTCGAAAGCGAACTGGCGAGCCTGCCGAACGGGAGCGCGACGGTAGTTTTCCACTCCATCGTGCTCCCTTACCTGGATGACCCGGCTCGCGACCAACTCTCTCGAATCCTCAATGAGGCGGGAGAACGGGCCACGAACGACTCGCCCCTGGCCTGGCTGAGCATGGAGCCCGGCGAAAACGAAGCCGACGTGCATCTGACCCTCTGGCCGGGCGGGAGCCGCAAACGCATCGCCAAGGCCGGCTACCACGGCCGCAACGTCGAGTGCACAAGGTGAGGTAGCAATCACAGCCGCTTCACAACCAGACCCGGGATCTTCTCGAAATGCCGAAGGTTGCCCGTCCCCACGGCGTATCCTTGCTCGAGCGCCGACGCTCCGATCAGCAGATCGTCAAACGGTAGCGCGATGCCTCGGGCCGCTTGCTCAGC
This sequence comes from Acidobacteriota bacterium, assembly GCA_016178945.1. GTDB lineage: Bacteria > Acidobacteriota > Terriglobia > Bryobacterales > Bryobacteraceae > JACOSH01. The sequence continues at coordinate 15,897 of JACOSH010000182.1, read as the reverse complement.
TCCGAGCCTGCCGATGATTTCGCTTGCCTTTCCGTGATAGGATGCACGGGAACACTCCGCTTCAACTCGTCGATGAACTCTCTCCGGCGCTGGCGCGTCTCTGGCGTTTGGGCGCGGTAATACCCGTGAACCAACTCGGCAATTGTGATGACCGACACCGCGATCTCCACCTTTCCGGCGGCGCCTTCGACTTCTTCCAGAAGCTGGTCGACAGTCAAGCCTCGTCGCTCCCCCGCAACTAGAACGCTGGTATCGAGGATCAGTCCCAGGAGGGAGGATTCCATGGTTCTTTGTGGCTCTTGATGGCCTCTTCGATGTCTCGGGCGAAGTCCTCAGTGAGAGTCGCTCTTGATCCGTGCGCTTTGGCGAGAGCGATGCACTCGGAGATCATTCGTCCCGTTCGCGGCACGGGCTTGATGACCGCAATGGGCCGGGCGTCTTCCTCGATGATGACCTCTGCTCCTTGACGAACCTTTTCGAGCAAGGCTCTGAAGTCCCTCGCCGCTTCGGCCTCCGTGATGTGAACTTGAGCCATACCCTCATCATAGCCCAGTAGCGCCGCGCTCCTGACGCGAAGCCACCATCTCACTCTTGCCTTTTGGCCTTCCCCTCGCTCTCCTAGTACTTCCCTATCCCCTCCGCCGGACAGCCCTCCGCCCAATCGTCCTATAATTGAAACAGCGATGAAGGCTCGAGTGTTCGTCTCTTTCAAGACCACGGTTCTCGATCCCCAAGGCCAGACCGTACAGTCGGCCCTCAACGGACTGGGCTATCACGGGGTCGCCGGCGTTCGTCAGGGCAAGTACTTCGAGATCGCCCTGTCGGACGGCCTGAGCCCGGAAGAAGCGCGGCGCCAGATCGACGCCATGGCCCGCGACGTTCTGGCCAATCCGGTCATCGAAGAGTACCGGTTCGAGCTCATCGAGTGATTCAGCCTCCTTTCAATCTATGTGCGGCATCGTAGGCTACATCGGCAACCGCAAGGCGGTGCCAATTATTCTCGACGGACTCCATCGCCTGGAGTACCGTGGCTACGACTCGGCCGGACTCGCCGTAGTCGGTGACGATTCGACCCTGCTGGTGCGCCGGGCGTCGGGCAAGCTGCGCAACCTGGAAGACGTCATTCGCTTGAGTCCGGTGGATGGCGGCTACGGCATCGGCCACACGCGCTGGGCCACCCACGGCCGCCCCACCGAAGAGAACGCCCATCCCCACCGCGACTGCAAAGGCGACCTGGTGGTGGTGCACAACGGAATCGTCGAGAACTACTTGACCCTCAAGCATCAGCTCCAGAGCGAAGGCCACCTGTTCGTCACCGAAACCGACACCGAAGTCATCGCCCACCTGATCGAAAAACACTTCACGGGAAACCTGGAGGCCGCCGTGCGCTGCGCGGTCAAGCAACTGACCGGCGTCTTCGCCCTGTCGGTGATTGCGCGCAGCGACCCGGGCAAGATCGTGGCGGCGCGCTCCGGCCCGCCGGTGGTGATCGGCCTGGGGCAGGATGAATACTTCGTGGCGTCCGACGTCCCGGCCATCCTCAGCCATACGCGCGACATGTTTTTCCTGGCCGACGGCGACATGGCGGTGCTCACCGCCGCCGGCGTCCGGCTAAGCGATTTCGACGGGCGGCCCATCAACCGCCAGGTCTCCCACATCCTGTGGGACCCCATCATGGCGGAAAAGGGCGGCTACAAGCATTTCATGCTCAAGGAGATCTACGAGCAGCCCCGCGCCGTCCGCGACACCACGCTGGGGCGCGTGGGCCAGGAGACCGGCCGCATCTTCCTGGACGAGATGGACATCTCGCCGCAGCAGTTCAGCCAGTTCCGCCAGGTCAAGATCGTGGCCTGCGGCACCAGTTGGCACGCCGCGCTGGCCGGCAAGTTCATGATCGAGAAGCTGGCGCGCATCCCCGTCGAGGTGGACTACGGCAGCGAGTTCCGCTACCGCGACCCCATCCTGGGGAGCGATGTCCTGACCGTGGTGATCTCGCAGTCCGGCGAGACCGCCGATACTCTCGCCGCCCAGCGCGAGGCCAAACAGAAAGGGTCCAAGACGCTCTCCATCTGCAACGTGGTCGGCTCGATGGTCACCCGCGAGGCGGCGGGCACTATCTTTACCCACGCCGGACCGGAGATCGGCGTCGCTTCCACCAAGGCGTTCACCTGCCAGTTGACGGCGCTGTTCATCCTGGCGATGTATCTGGGCCAGGCCCGGGGCAAGCTGGACGAGGAGACCTCGCGCGGCCTGGTGCACGAGCTGGTGCGCATTCCAGGAAAGCTGGAAACCGTCCTCTCCCGCGACCCTTATTACGAGGAGCTGGCTCGCAAGCTGTTCCGCGCCACCGACTTCCTGTTTCTGGGCCGCGGCGTGCACTTTCCGATCGCCTTGGAGGGCGCTCTCAAGCTGAAGGAGATCTCCTACATCCACGCCGAAGGCTATCCGGCGGGCGAGATGAAGCACGGGCCCAACGCCCTGATCGATGAGGAGCTGCCGGTGGTGGTGCTGGCCGCGCACGAACCGGGCAACCCCGACTCCGAGCTCCTGTATGAGAAGACCCTGTCGAACATCCAGGAAGTGAAGGCGCGCGAGGGGATCGTCATCGCCCTGGCCACCGAGGGCGACACGCAGGTGCCCAAGATCGCCGACCATGTCATCCACATCCCGGCGACCAGCGAGTTGCTGCTTCCGCTGCTCGAGGTGGCGCCGCTCCAGTTGCTGGCCTACCACATCGCCGTGCGCCGGGGCTGCGATGTCGACCAGCCGCGCAACCTGGCCAAGAGCGTCACGGTGGAGTGAAGGAACACAAAAAGGCAAAAGGCAAAAATCAAAAGGCAAAAGGCAAAAGGAATTAGGAAGAACACCTAATCACTTTTGCCTTTTGATTTTTGCCTTTTGCCTTTTGCCTTTTTGCGTTCTGGCTTGCGGCCCCGCCCCCCTTTCAGCTATCGTAATATCAAAACATGCTCTCCCGCCGATCCTTTCTCCTCACGCCCGCGCTGGCCGCCCGCGGCGCGCGCCTCTCGTCCCGGGAGCGGCTCGACCGCGCCCTGCGCGGAGAGGACCTCGACCGGCCGCCCTTCACCTACTGGTATCACTTTCTCGACGACAAACTGCCCGGCGAGCGCCACGCGCAGTCCACGCTCGACTTCCAGCGCAAGTTCCGCACCGACCTGGTCAAGGTCATGAGCGATTACGCCTATCCCAAGCCCGCCGGCCCCTGGCACGCGCTGCGCGCCGTGGAAAACCCCTTTCCCCAGCAGATCCGCGCGCTGGAGCTGATCCGCGACGGGCTGGCCGGCTCCAAGCACTTCGTCGAGACCATCTTCAACCCCTGGAATGTCGCCGAGAAGCTGTCCTCGAAGGAAGAAGTCCTGAAACTGAAAGCCGAGAAGCCGCAAGCGCTGCTCGATGCCCTGGAGGCGATTGCCCGCTCGGAGGCCAATCATGCCCGGCGCGCGGTGGCCGCGGGAGCCTCGGGCATCTTCCTGGCCATCGCCAACGCGCAGGACGGCATACTGTCCCGGGCCGACTACGCCCGCTTCAGCCAGCCGTTCGACAAGATGGTGCTGGATGCGGTCGCCTCCGCGCCCCTCAACGTCCTGCATCTCCACGGAGACAAGGTCTATCTGGACCTGTTCTACAAAGGCTGGCCGGCGGCGGCGATCAACTACTCGCGGCACGGCACGGGCGTTCCGATTCAGCGGGTACGCGACAAGTACACGGGCGTGCTGATGGGCGGCATCGACGAGGCGAACTACCGCAAGCTGTCCCGCGCGGATCTCAAGCGCCAGTGGGAGGAGGCGCGCCAGGCCGCGGGAAAACGCTTTATCCTGTCGCCGGGCTGTTCGGTGCCCAACGACACCAAGGATGAGGAGTTGTTGCCGTTGACCAAGCTGCTGGGCGCTTGATAGGGGGCTCCATGAGTGAATTGAGCTGTGTTCGCGGTCCGGAAGAGCCCCTCCTGGACAAGACCATCGGCCAGGCCTTGGCCGAGACCGTGGCGCGCTTTCCCGATCACGAAGCGCTGATTGTCCGCCACCAGAACACGCGGCTCTGCTGGAGCGAGCTCGACCGGGAGGTGGAACGGACCGCGCGCGGTCTGGCCGGGCTGGGCCTCGCGCCGCTGGATCGCGTGGGCATTTGGTCCAGCAACTGCCTGGAGTGGGTCCTGCTTCAGATGGCCTGCGCGCGCGCCGGCTTCATCCTGGTCAACGTCAACCCCGCCTATCGCTCGCACGATCTGCGCTTCGTGCTCAGGAAGTCGCGCATGCGCGCGCTGTTTCTCTGGGAGAAGGACGCGCGGGCCGATTACCGCGCCATCCTCGAGGAAGCCCGGGCGGGGCAGGATCTAGCGCTGGAGCACGTGATCTGGCTGGGAACGGATTCCTGGCCGCGCATGCTCGCCAACGGAAGGGATCTGCCGGCCCGGCCGGTTTTGCCGGATGACCCCACCAACATCCAGTACACCTCGGGCACCACCGGATCGCCCAAAGGGGTGCTTCTCACGCACCGCAGCCTGCTCAACAACGCCTGGCTGACCGGCCTGTGGCAATCCATCACCGAGCAGGACCGGATCTGCTCGCCGTTTCCGCTGTATCACTGCGCGGGCTGCGTGGTCGCCGTCCTGACCGCCATGCTGCGCGGAGCCGCGGTCGTTCTTCCGTCCGCGCAGTTTGATGCGCGCGCGGTGCTGGGGGCCATCCACGCCGAGCGGGCGACCATCGTCGGGGGAGTCCCCACCATGTTCATCGCCGAGCTGGAGCATCCGGAGTTCGCCCATTTCGACCTCCGCTCGCTGCGGGCCGCCTGGATGGGCGGCGCGCCCTGCCCGGTCGAGCTGTTGCGCCGCGTGAAGGAGAACATGCATGGCGCCCAGGTGAGCGTGGTCTATGGACAGACCGAGGCGTCGCCGATCATCACCATGAGCGCCCCGGACGACTCCAACGAGCAGCGCGCCGGCACCGTCGGCTGCGCCATGCCCAACACCGAGGTCAAGATCGTCTCGCCGCTCAACGGAGAAACCATTCCCATCGGCGAGCAAGGCGAGCTGTGCACGCGCGGCTACCTGGTGATGGCCGGCTACGACGAGGAGCCCGAAGCCACCCGCCGCGCCATCGACGCCGAGGGCTGGCTGCATACCGGCGACCTGGCGGTCATGCGTCCCGACCGTCACTTTCACATTACCGGCCGCGCCAAGGAGATGATCATCCGCGGCGGAGAGAACATCTACCCCCGCGAGATCGAGGAGTTCCTCTTTACCCATCCCAAGATCGCCGACGTGGCCGTAGTCGGGCTGCCCGACCGCAAGCTGGGCGAGGTGCTGCTGGCCTGGATCCGCCTGGCGCCCGGCGAATCCGCCGCCGAAGAGGAGATCCGCGAGTTCTGCCGCGGCCGCATCGCCCACTTCAAGGTCCCGCAGCATATCCGCTTCGTCGAGTCGTTCCCCATGACCGTCACCGGCAAGGTGCAGAAGTTCCGCATCCGGGAGATGGAGATTGAGGCCCTCGGATTAGACTCCGAAGTCGGTACGACCGCGTGAGACAGGAAGGCGAGAAAAGGCAAAAGGCAAAAGGCAAAAATCAAAAGGCAAAAGGAATTAGGAAGAACACCTAATCACTTTTGCCTTTTGCCTTTTGATTTTTGCCTTTTGCCTTTTTGTCTTTGACTTGACTTGACTACGCTCCTCCAAAATACCGCCGCATAGTCGCCGCCCCCGGCCTCCGCGTCACCGCCGAAACCGCCGCCATCCAAAACGCCGACCCCAGCGTCATCGGAACCACGGGCAGGAGGCCGAACACCGCCGTGCCGCCCGCCGTGCGGGCCAACGCATCGATCCCGGCCACCGACCAGACCACCACCGGCGGACCCGGCGCCGGCGCGGGAACCGCCCACTGAAAGGCAGCCACCGCAAGCACCGCGCCCGCGGTCCACAAGGTGGCCGCCAGCGCGCCCCACTTCGTGCTCCCCTTCCAGAAAAGCGCCGCGAACACCAGCGGCGACAGGGCGGCGTACCCGGAGAAGGCGTACTGAATCGCCAAATCGAAGATGGTCTGCGGCGCGTTCAGCGCGATCAAGTAGGCCACCACCGTCACGCCCACCACGAAGGCTCGTCCCATGTGCACCTGCGCCGCTTCGCCGAATCGCGCCTTCCCCTCGTAGTAGGCGAAGATGTCCTCGGTGAACATCGTCGACAACGCCAGGATCTGCGAGTCGCTGGCCATCACCGCGGCCATGATCCCGGCGCCCAGCAGCCCCGCCAGCCACAGCGGAGCGTAACGGTCGAGCAGCAGCAGCAGCACGTCGTCCGCGGTCATCCGGTCGCGCACTTGGTCGCGCTCGGCGGGCGTCATCCTCGCGCCCTCGCGCGCCAGCTCCGCGCGCGCCTGCTGTTTGGCCTGGATCTTGGGCATGTCCGTGGCCCGGTTCGCCGCCACGCCCAGAAACACGCACGGCAGCCAGATGATCAGGATGCACAGCGGGTACAGCACCACGGTCTTGCGGAACTGCGACATCTTCCGCGCCGTCAGGCAAAAAATGCTGATATGCGGGAAGGCGATCGCCGACAGCGGAATGAAGGTATAGCTAAGGAAAAACAGCGGGGGAATGCGCTCCCGGGTCAGCATCGCCGCGGTACTCGGGGACTGCAGCATCGCCTCGATCGCCTGCGGGAATCCGCCCATCCCGGCCCCGATGACGGTCACCGCGATCAGTCCGAAGCACAGAAACAGCGTGGTCTGAAACGTGTTGACCCAGGCCGTCCCGCGCATCCCGCCGAAGAAGACGTAGCCCATCACCACCAGCGCCACCACCGCGCCGCCCAGCCAGAAGGGGATCAGCCCGCCGCTGATGGCGTTCAGCGTGGTGCCGCCCCCCATCACCCCGATGATGATGTACGGCACCAGCAGCGCTGCCTGCACGGCGCAGATGACGGTGCCGATGTGGCCGCACTCCCAGCGGTCGCGGAACATCTGCACCGGCGTCAGGAACCCGAATTTCTTGCCCAGCGCCCACACCCGTGTCCCGCAGAACAGCAGCATCAGCGGCACCACCAGACCCGACGAGGACGCCATCAGCCCGTAGGTCACGATCCCGTTGTGAAAGGCGTGGCCCGACGAGCCCAGAATCGCGAACGCCGTCATGTGCGTGCCGAACAACGACAGCAGAAACACGTAGGGACCGAGCGACCGTCCGGCGACAAAGAATTCCTCGGCCTCCTCGCGGTGCTTCGAGTGGCGGAACGCAAAGATCCCGATGTAGAGGACGATCCCGAGATAGGCGAACACGAACAGCGCCGGGATCACCGCCGTTCGACCTCATCCTCGAGATGCGACGGCCAGGCCAGCTTCACCAACGCCCACAGCCAGGCTGACGCCGCCAGCGAGTAGCAGGCGTGATAGAACAGCCCGACCGGAAGGAATCCGAACACCAATGGCCGCGCGCTCCGCCAGAACCAGAAGTCCTGATGGAGCAGGTACAGCAGCAGCGTCGCAATCGCCAACAGGGCGCGGGTCATGGGCCCCTCATTCCGGCAGCTTGGCTTCCGGCTCCGGCAGCAGGAAACTCAGGCCGAATCCCGACACGTAGACGAAGGCCCCCACCGCGGCCGCCGCGTAGGCCAGTTTCGTCGCCGGGCTTGCGCCCGGGATCACGTTGGCCAACTGCGTCGTGACGTAGGCCGCGAAGGTCCCGATCATGCGCCCGCCGATGTTGGCGGCGACGCTCTCGCCGGTGCCCCGCAGGTGCGTGGGATAGACCCGGGGCAGGTAGTTCCCCCAGTAGCTGAACTGCGCCACCGTCAGCAGGCCGGCAAAGAAGACGCCCCACTTCAGCGTCTCCAGATCGCTGGTGGCCGGAAAAACAAAGACCAGCGGCAGCAGGAACATTCCCGGCGCCTGGAAGATGCGCAGCAGGCCCCGCCGCGACACGATCCGCGCCGCCAGGTAGGCCAGGAGGAGACGCCCCACCAGTCCGCCGATCTCCTGGTAGGTCTGCACGGTGCTGACGATCTGCTGCTGCTGCACGCGGGTCAGTTTGGCCACCTCGGCCAGCCCTGGCACGATGCGCGGCAGATGCTGGATGGCGCCGAACGCCGCGCCGTAGCTGCACGCGAACATCAGAGTGGTCACCACCGTGGTCCGCCGGAACTGGGGCCGGAAGACCTCGATCAGGCTGGGCCGCTTCAGAGTCCCCTTGGCTCTCTTCTCGGCCCAGGCCGGCGACTCCGGCAGGAACGGCCGGATGATAATCAGCGGAATCGCCGGGATCACGCCCGACAGCAAAGTGTAGCGCCAGGCCTCATGGCCGCCATAAATTTCCGGAAAGGACTTGCCGTAGGTGACCGATAGATAATAGGTGCCCGCCACCATCAGGCCGCCGAAGGAGGAAAAGGCCTGCGTGTAACCCAGCACCCGCTCGCGCTGCTCGGGATCGGGGAACAACTCGGCCAGCCATGCCACCGCCGCCACAAACTCCACGCACACGCCGATAAAGGCCAGGCATCGCAGCACCAACAGCATCGGGACCGAGGTCGCGAAGGCCGAGGCCGAGGCCGCGAACGCATAGATCAGGATACTCCACACCAGAATGCGGCGCCGCCCGAGGTAGTCGGTGAGATAGCCGCCGATCAGTCCAAAGACGCCGCCGGCCATCGCCGGCACGTAGAACAGCATCCCGACCCAGTCGTTGAACGCCGGCGTGCCCGGCTTGATCCTGGCCAGCTCGGTGAGCGCCGGCCCCACAATCAAAGGCAGGATGAGCACCACGTAGATGTCGAACGCGAAGCCCATCGCGGCCACCGCACAGATGGTCCATTGCAGAGGAGTGAGACTTCGGCGGGCTTCGGTCATAAGAGACAGCGATTATACCAGGAGCGGGAATCAACGGTGGCGAAGCCCACCTAATCCCTTTTGCCTTTTGATTTCTGACTTTTGCCTTTTGCCTTCTTGTCTTCTTGCCCTTGCCTTCTTGCTACTGCCCAAAGCAATACAATCTCCCCTGCGTGCGCACGTACATCCTCCCATCCGCCACCGCCGGGGTTGCAAAGCACTCCTCTTCCAGATCGATGGTCGCCAGGATCTCCCACTCGCCGCCGGCCTTCAATACCGTCGCCTTGCCCTGCTGGCTGATGGTATACACCCGTCCCCCGGCGCCGACCGGCGACGCATAGTACGTGTCCAGCGCGCCCGTCAGCCGCCCCTGCTTCAGGATCTTCCCCGACGCCGGATCGAGCGCCGTCAGCACGCCGCTGTCCTTGATCAGATAGAGGACCCCCTGGTACAGCAGCGGAGAGGGCACGTTCGGCAGGAACTTCTGCAGACTCCAGGCCACGTGGCTGGCGGTGATGTCGCCGCGCCCGCCGCCGCGCACCGCTACCAGGCTGTTGCGGGACGACCGCCGGGCCCGTAGAAAGTTCCAGTCCCGCTCGTCGAGAAAGCCGTCGCTGTCCAGGTCCATATTGATGAAGCCGCGTTTCATACGCGGGTCCTGGAACTCCTCCTGTGAGATCCTGCCGTCGTGATTCGAGTCCCACTGGGCCAGCGCCTCGGTGAAGGTGAGGGTCTCGGTGGGCTGTTCAGCATCCCCTCCCGATTCCCAGGAGTGCGCGTAGATCATGTCTCCCTCGACCAGCGGAACCGATTTCGGCTGCCAGGATTGCCCCCGCACCCACCACAGTTTCCGGCCCGTCTCGACCGCATACGAAGCCAGTTGAAAGGCGCCCGGCACGATCAGCTCCGCCGGGCCGTTGCTAGGCCGGTACACCGCCGGCGTCACGTAGCTGCGCAGGACCTCGGGGCGCTCCGTCTTCCAGCTCACCCGCCCGGTGTCCTTCTCCACCGCCAGCAGGTAGGAATCGGTGTCCTGATCGCAGACCAGGATCACTTTGTCGTCCACCACCACGGGCGAGGAGCCGTGGCCATTCACGTTGTTGAAGGGTCCCAGCGGCAGACGCCACCGCTCCGTGCCGTCGAAGCGGTAGGAGATCAGCCCGAAGTCGCCGAAGAACACGTAGACGTTGTTGCCGTCGCTGGCCGCGCTGGGCGAAGCGGCCGAGCCGGTGGGCTGATAGCGCTCGGTGCGCGGCCGCGGCGCTTCCCGCTTCCACAGGATCTCGCCGTTGCGGCGATCCAGGCACAGCGTGACCAACTTGCCGTTGGTGGTGATCTTCTCCCGGGAGTCCATCGGGGAGCGGCTGCCGCCTTCCTCCCCGGTCAGAAAGATGCGGTCTCCGGCGATCACCGGCGAGGAGTGCCCGGATGGCACGGCGGTCTTCCAAACCACGTTCTGGTTGGGGCCGAACCGGACCGGCGCGGCGCCGGCCGCCACGCCCGCGGAATTCTTTCCGCGAAACTGCGGCCAGACCAGCGCCTCGTCCCGCTCGCGGCGCAACTGCTCGCGGTAGGTTCGCTCGGCGGCTTCCACGGCCTTGCGGTAGCCGTCCGGATCGATGAACGGGTTGGGCTTGGCGCCGGCGCGCAGCTTCCTGGCCTTCTCTTCCAGGCCGAACATGTCCCCATGCTGCGCCAGGAAGACATCGCAGGACAGCGATTTCAGCACCCGGAACGTGCGAGCGTAGTCGTCGGCGATCTCCGGATACCCGGCGTTGTGGACCAGCCGCACGCCGGTGTTGATCGAGTAGCCGCCCACAAAAACCACGTCATGCTTGCGGCCGCTCTCCTCGACCGTCATGGTCCAGGTGGTGCAGCCCTGGGTGTGTCCGGGGGTCAAGTGCGCCGTCATCGTCACGCCGCCCAGTTTCACCGTGTCCCCATCCTGGAGAATCCGATCGACGGGAACCGGCCGCCCTGCTCCGCCCGCGGAGATCACCGCCGCATCCGCCTGGCTGGCCATCACTCGCGCCCCGGAGAACTCCTTCACCAGCGCGTGTCCGGCGACGTGATCCGAGTGGGCATGGCTGGAGAGCAGGATCTTGATGTCCTGGAATCGGAAGCCCATCTTCCGGACGCTCTCCCGAATCAGCGGCACGGTCCGCTCGAAGCCGCTATCGATCAGGATGTGGCCCTCGGGCGTGGTGATCAGGTACGAGGAGAGCCCCCGCGGTCCCACGTAATAGATGTTGCCGATCAACCGGAAGGGCTCCATCGGACGGTTCCAGTCGTCGGCCGCCGTCTGCGCCGCCAGCAGCATCAGGAAAACGATCATTCTCAAGACTGTAGCGCAGATTCCGGCGGCCGGGAGCGGCTGGCCCGCCCCACAAGTGCTAAAATCCAGTACATGTCTGCTTGGTGGAGAGCCCTTGCTGTTGCTGTTTTCTTCAGCGCCTGGCTCGGCGCGCAAACCACAACCAGCACTATCACCGGAACCATTCGCGACAAGAGCGGCGGTGTGCTGGGCGGCGTACAGGTCACGGTGAAGCATAAGGAGACAGGGCAAAGCCGCACCGGAACCTCTCACGCCGATGGACGCTACATCTTCGCCGCTCTGGCCGTGGGCGAGTATGAGATCCGCGCCCAGATGGCCGGATTCCGGCCCCTGGTTCACAAGGGGATCCACGTCACCGTCGCCGAGACGGCGCTCCTCGATCTGGAGCTGGAGGTCGGCGCCGTCGATCAGGAAATCACCGTCACCGGCCAGGCCTCCCTGGTCAACACCAGCTCCGCGGAGTTGAGTTACCTGGTCGGCGAGGAGTCGATCCGCGAGCTGCCCCTTAACGGCCGCAACTACACGGACCTGGCCCTGCTCCAGCCCGGCGTGATCTCGTACCCGCACCGCGACGGCGGATCGGTGGTGGCGCACGGCCTGGCCCTCAGCATCAACGGGCAGGACCCGCGCTCCAACGTCTACCTGATCGACGGCACGCCGCAGAACGACTTCACCAACGGGCCGGCCGGCTCGGCCGCCGGCACCGTCCTGGGCGTCGAGACCATCCGCGAATTCCGGGTGGAGACCAACGCCTACAGCGCCGAGTTCGGACGCAACTTCGGCGGCCAGATCAGCGCGCTCTCCCGTTCCGGCGCCAACTCGCTGCACGGAAGCCTGTTCGAATTCCTGCGCAACGACAATTTCGACGCGCGCAATTTCTTCGACCGCCTGAGCAAGCCGCAGTTCGCGCGCAACCAGTTCGGCGCCGCAGCCGGAGGCGCCCTGCGCCGCGACCACACCTTTTTCTTCTTCGGCTACGAGTCGCTGCGCGAGCGCCTGGGCCGCACCATCGCCACCATCGTCCCCGACGCCGACGCGCGGCGCGGGGTCTTCCCGGATGCCGCTAACCCCGGCCGCACCGTCACGGTGCCCGTCAGCCCGGCGGTCAGGCCCTACCTCGACGAGTTTCCCGTGCCCAACGGCGGCGGCCGCGGCGGCGGCCTAGCCGACTATTTCTTCCCCTTCAAACAACGAACCGACCAGAACTTCGCCCAGGGCCGCATCGACCACAACTTCTCGGCCAGGCAGCAGGTGTTCGTCCGTTATACCTTTGACGGCGGCGAGCAACGGCTCCCCACCGATTATCCGCAGTTCCCGCGCTCCTTCCTGTCGCGCAACCAGTTCGCCACCGCCGAATATCACCAGAGCCTGTCGCCGCAGACTCTCAACACATTCCGCGCCGGCTTCAGCCGCACGCGCATCGGGCAGGACGTGGAGGCCAACACTGCGCAGCCCCTGCAACCATTCATCGCCGGCCGCACCCTGGTGGGCTCCATCGACATCGGCGGGCTGCCCCGCTTCGGCACGCAGAGCTCGGTGAACGTGAAACTGGTCCAGAACGTGTTCCAGTTCGAGGACGGCCTCTATCTCACTCGCGGCCGTCACCTGCTGAAACTGGGCGCCCTCGCCGAGCGCTACCGCGACAACATGTTCAATCCCACCTTTGGGCTGGGCATCTTCACCTTCGCCGACGTCCGCGAATTCGTGCAGAACCGCGCGCAGCGCTTCGTCGGCCTGCCGCCCAACGGCGCGCTCGACCGCTACTGGCGCTTCACGCTTTTCGGCTTCTACCTGCAGGACGACCTGCGGGTGAATTCCCGCTTGACCCTCAACCTGGGGGTGCGCTACGAGTTCTCCACGCAGCCGCGCGACATCTACGGTCGCGATTCCGCTCTTTTGCGCATGACCGATCCGGCGCCGGTCACCGGACAGCTCTACCGGAACCCCACCCGCAAGAACCTCGCCCCGCGCTTCGGCTTTTCCTGGGATCCCTTCGGCAACGCCAAGACCGTGCTCCGCGGCGGTTACGGGCTGTTCTTCAACACCAACAACCAGCAGAACCTGATCGTCACGGTCACCAACCCTCCGGCGACCCCGCGCGTGATCGTCAATAACCCCGTGTTCCCCGTGCCCTCCTTCGCCGGCGGCATCGGCAACTCCATCCGCCCCGTCGAGTGGAACCTCAAGAACCCGTACGTTCAGGTCTGGAATCTGAATGTGCAGCGCGAGATCTTCCCCAGCACCGTGGTGACCGCCGGCTACGCCGGGTCGCGCGGACTCCATCTGCTGCGCTCGGGCGACTGGAACATCGCCGTGCCCCAGCAGCGCCCCGACGGATCGCTGTTCTTCCCGGTGGGCGCGCCGCGCATGAATCCGGCCTTCAGCACCATCGAGATCAAGAAGAGCGACGGCAACTCCTGGTACAACGCCCTGATCTTCGAAGTGCGGCGCCGCTGGAGCAAGGGATTGAACTTCCAGTCCTCCTACACCTTCGCGCGCAACATCGACACCACGCAGGCCTCCACGTTTTTCTCCGACGCCACCAACGGAACCACCTCGGCCTTCCCGGAGTTCCCGGGCTTCAACTACAACAAGGGACTCGCCGACTACCATGCCAAGCACAACTGGGTGTTCAATCTGACCTACGAGCTGCCGTTTGCCAAGAACCACCTGTGGGGCGGTTGGCAGGTCTCGACCATCACCAGCGCGCGCAGCGGCAATCCGCTGACCCTGTTCGTGTCCCGCAATCGCTCGCGCTCGCAGTGGGGCCCCTCGCTGGGGCCGGGGCTGGGCCAGGATCGCCCCAGTATGGCGCCCGGATTCACGCACCAGAGCGCGGTGCTGGGCGGTCCGGACCGCTACTTCAACCCGGCGGCCTTCGCGCTTCAGCCGGCCGGCTTCCTGGGCAATCTCGGGCGCGGCGCGCTGATCGGTCCCGATCTTCGTGCGGTGGACTTGTCGCTGGTGAAGAACACCAAGTGGGCGCGGCTGGGTGAGTCGGGCGACATCCAGTTCCGGGTCGAGGCCTTCAATCTGTTCAACCACGCGAATTTCGGCCCGCCCAACTTGCAGGCCTTCGCCGGCGCGGTGGATAATGAAGCTCCGCTGCCGTCGCTGGGCGCGGTCCGCAACACGGTGACGTTCTCGCGGCAGGTGCAACTGGGCCTGAGAATCCGGTTCTAATGACTATGCGCATCGGGGGGAGGAAAACATCCATGACCTGGACAGTGTTCGCCGTGGGAGCGGCGCTTTCGTGGGGCGTCTACGGCGCCATGCTCCATCGCGGACAGGTGGCGCTGGGCAATCCGCTGCGCGCGCTGCTGTGCGTGGGCCTGGCCTATTTCCTGATCGGCGTGCTGGTGCCGGTCGGGATGCTGGCTTCGCAAAGCGGCCTCAACGGCTTTAATAAGGAGGGCTCCACCTGGGCCACGGTCGCCGGCGCGCTGGGCGCCATCGGCGCGGTCTTCATCATCCTGGCCTTCCGCGCGGGCGGCCTGCCCACCTACGTGATGCCGCTGGTCTTCGCCGGCGCACCCCTGGTCAACGTACTGGTCTCGATGGCCCTCCATCCGCCCAAGGAGTCCCCCAACCCCCTGCTCTACCTGGGCTTCCTGCTGGCCGCCGGCGGCGCCGGAATAGTCCTGTATTTCAAGCCGAAGTAGCTCGGGCGAGTAGCCAATCCGCGAGAAGAGCAAAGTAGTCGAGGTCCTTCCTAAGTTTTCGGCATGTCGGCGTTCCGGCGGTTGTTCCAACCGCCCGGGCTCCACGAACTGGGCAAGCGGGGCGAGACTTTTGGGACCAAGCGGGAAGCCGTCGAAGCTGCGGTTCGCCGAGCCAAACGAAGTCCTGCCGGCCAGGTTGTGGTCCACGGGAAGGATGGCCGCATGGTAGATCATCGAACCTACGGCATGCCAAGAGTTCAGGAACCACCTCGGGAGAGCTCCTTGGGATCTGGCAGAATCGCGAAGGCCGTTGGGAAAGTTGTCTTGGAAAGGCTGAGGTCGGTTTCATCAACTGTCCTTTCGACGCCGGCTACCGGCCTATGTTCAACGCGATCGTTTTCGCGACCTACGATCTTGGCTTCGTCGCCCGCTGCGCGTTGGAGGAGGACGACAGCGGGGATGTGCGCCTTACGAAGATCGAGCGGATAGTCGAACAATGCAAATTCGGCATACATGATCTTTCCGCCGTTGAGCTCGATGCCATCACTTAATATCAGCGCAAGAAGACATCTCTTGTACTGGACAGAGATCAAGTCCGGTACCGCACGTTCATCTCGGACATCGCTGGGCAAGACATTGCGCGGCCCAGATCGTTGACGACTACAGACGCTTCCAGAATGAACTTCCAGCTATCTGTGCGGCACTCGGGCTAGAGCCTGAGCGCCTGACCTTTCTCGACTTCTCTACTACAATTACGAACTGGCTGCGGAGTAGCCGCTAGCGGACGGAATCCGGTCTGGGGCGTGTACGGTGCCATGCTCCATCGCGGGCAGTTAGGGACTGTAAAGAAATAACTGTTCCATTATGATCGTGGCTGGATGGAGTAGTTCCAGTCGCCGTGAAAGTCGTCGGGGCGAAGATCGATACCTGCGAAGTCTGTCTTGCTCACTTTGACTCCCTTGGGGTATTTCCCGGTGTCCAGTCTACTCTTCACCTGCAGGCCGGTTTTGGTCGTGGTCGCAGCAATGAGATTGACAATCACTTCATGGCTCACCAGGGGCTTGCCGCG
>JACOSH010000181.1 GCA_016178945.1 Acidobacteriota bacterium | reverse complement strand
CTGCTGCACAGCTCGCTGCGACTCGATTTGGTATGGTTTCTTCATAGCGACTCTCCTTTTCTCGGTCAAGAGAAATTCCTCCCAGCCTATCAAGGCTTCGAGCGGGGAGTCGCTACTTTCTACGATCTACCGGGCATTCCCGGACGAGGAGTCATTTCCTCAAGTGCATCTTCATGAACTTGATGTAGATGTCAAAGTCCGCAGGCGCCGTGCCGTGCCCTCCGTCATGCATCAGGTAGCCGAGATCGTGGAGAATCGGCTCACCGGCCGCTGGGAACCGGGTCGTCCCCAGCCCTTTCCCGCCCAGGAGCTTGTAGACGGGTTCGGCGGCGACCGCGGCGAGAAACTCGCCGTACGGGTCCGACCACTTGTCCGTATTGCCTGTCTGGAGCAGTAACGGGCGCGGCGCGATCATGGCGAGCAGCAGATTCGCATCCACCGGCCATTCCCGGACCTTGCGGGCGTACTTCGCGTAGTTGCCCGCGAACTGGTATGGGTAGCGGGTCGGCGCAGCCATGTGCGCCAGGGTCTCGCCGTAATTGCGCCGGGCAATCGCGGCGCCGCCTTCCCCCGAGCAACTGGCGATCACCATCGCAAATCGCTCGTCGCTGGCGCCTGTCCACAGGGCGGTCTTCCCGAGCCGCGAGACGCCGTGAATCGCGACCCGCCTGGCGTCCACCTCTTTATCCGTCTCGAAATAGTCGAGAGCGCGGCTGGCGCCCCATGCCCAGGCTGCGATGGCGCCCCATTCGTCGTCGGCGGGTTTGGTCTGGCCCGGTTTGAGATACAGCGCCTTGACGCCCAACCCCTCACTCTCGACAAAGTCCGGAGCCAGGTCGTCTTTGTTGAAAGTGGCGATTCCGATTCCGGCGGCGAGGAACTGCTCGACTCGAAGGCCACGAGGTGCGCGGTTCGCAGCCGCCTCCGGCCTGGGCGGGAGTGCCGCCGCGGCAACCGGCGCGGCCGTCGCAGCCACCTGCGTCCGTGTTTGCCGGTCCCAACGCCTGCCGGCCTTGACGTTCGGATCGGCAACGGCGAGATTGTTCGCCGAGAAGCTCATGTTGAGGAACATCGGCACAGGTCCGGTGGCGTGTGCGGGCAGATAGAGGAGGAGATCCATCTTCTCACCCGTCCGGTCTTTTGTGAAGTAGATGGCGACCTGGCGGCGGATGGCCCTCCCATCGAATGCCGGAGTGCCTGGCTCGAAGACGTCGAAGGTCATCTCCGGGGGACGGCCGGGAGAGCGGCCAAACCAGTTCTCCTCGATCAGCTTCCGGATTTCCGGCCGGCGCCGTTCGAACCAGGTCTTGGCGTTTCTGACTCGCTGCCCATCGTTGAGCTTCAAGGGATCGGGCAGAGAATAGGTTCCGGCCTTGGCTTCGGTGTAATTGACCGGAATGCCGGCGACGACCGCGTCGGCGGAGTCGGCGATCTGGCCGCAGGCGACGGAGGCCAGCAGAGCAACGGGGATGAGAAACCGCAACGGCGGGGTCCTCCCGGAAGGCATGTCGTCATGTTATACGATCCCGAGGCCTGTGGACAATCGGCGCAGATCGCGGCTCCCGGGACCAAGCCATTCAACAAGCGGATTTCGCGGCAATGGTATGATGACCGCTTCGGGACGACACGCATGGATCTCAACCTCTCCCCTCCGGAAATCCAGTTCCGCGACGAGTTGCGCGCCTGGCTGGAGCAGAACCTCCCCAGGAACTGGAAGCAGGAGCACGCCGCCCTGGGCGCGATGGAGGAGAAGTTCGCCTATCTGCGCCGGTGGCAAAAGAAGCTCTACGAGGGTGGCTGGGTCGGGGTGGCTTGGCCCAAGGATTATGGCGGGCGCGGCGCGTCCCTAATCGAGCAGGTGATCTTGATCGAGGAGATGGCGCGTGCCTCCGCGCCCCCCGTGGCCAACGTGCTGGGCGTCGGACTGGTCGGCCCCACCCTGATCGCCTATGGCGACGACGCCCAGAAGAAGCGCTTCCTCGCCAAGATTCTCAGCGGCGAAGAGATCTGGTGCCAGGGCTTCTCGGAGCCCAACGCCGGGTCCGATCTGGCGGCTCTCGGCTCGGAAGCGCGCCGGGACGGAGATCACTTTATCCTGGACGGGCACAAGGTCTGGAACAGCTACGGCTGGGCCGCGGACTGGTGCGCCATGCTGGTCCGCACCGATCCCCAGGCCCCCAAACACAAGGGTCTCACCTACCTGCTGGTCGACATGCACTCGCCCGGCGTGCGCGTGCGCCCGCTGCGCCAGATGACGGGAGAGTCCGAATTCTCGGAGCTGTTCTTCCAGAACGTGCGGGTCCCCGCCGAAAACGTGCTGGGCCGCGTCAACGACGGGTGGAATGTCGCCATCAGCACGCTCATGCATGAGCGCAATACGCTGGGCGCCAACCTGCACATCGTCTTCAAGCGGCAGTTCGATCGCATTGTTGAGCTGGCGCGAGCCAATGGCAAGGCCGCCGATCCCTTGGTGCGGCAGAAACTGGCGCGGTGCCGGGCCGATATCGAGGTCTTCCGCCTGACCCAGATGCGCGCCATCACCCGCGTCAACCAGAGCGGCGTGCCGGGACCGGAAGGCTCGATCCTCAAGATCTTCTGGAGCGAGTTCAACCAGCGCTTCCAGCAGGTGGCTTCGGAGATCCTGGGGCCATACGCCCAGCTTACCGGGGAGTGCGAGCACTCGCCCGACGAAGGCCAGTGGGCCTACGGTTTCCTGCGCGCGCGCGGCAACACCATCGAGGCGGGCACCTCGGAGGTCCAGCGGAATATCGTAGCCCAGTTCGTCCTGGGGCTGCCCAAGAGCTACTGACATGCGTTTCGACCTCTCGGAAACCCAACAGCTCCTCAAGAATACGGCTCGCAAATTCCTGCAGGCCGAGTGCCCCATGGCCGAAGTGCGGCGGTTGATGGAAACCGAGACGGCTCACGATCCGGTGCTGTGGAGCAAGATCGCCGCGCAGGGCTGGACCGGCATCGTGTTTCCCGAGGAGTACGACGGCCTCGGCCTGGGCATGGTGGAGCTGGCCGCGACCATGGAAGAGATGGGCCGCGCGCTGATGCCCGGCCCCTACCTGGCGACGGTCCCGATGGCCGGTGTGCTGCTGGATGCGGCGGCCTCCGCTGCGCAGAAGCGGAAGTATCTGGCGCCGATCTGCCGGGGCGAGGCCCGCGCCGCTGTGTTCGAAGGCGGCCTTTTCGCGCAGGACTTGGGCGTCGCCGACTACCTGATCCAAGCGGACCGGCGTAATGGAGCGCTGGAGCTGGTCCTGTGGCCGGCCTCCGCGGTCGCGGCGAAACCCATGCCGGCCCTGGACCTGACGCGCCGGCTGTATGAAGTCGCCATCACCAACCCGGCGGCCGGCGAGCTTCTGGCGCGCGGCTCTGAGGCCCAGGCCGCTCTTGACCATATGTACGACGTCGCCACCACCGCGCTGGTCGCCGAAATGCTCGGAGGGATGCAGCGGGTGCTGGAGATCACCGTGGAATACGCCAAGACCCGCAAGCAGTTCGGCAAACCCATCGGGCAGTTCCAGGCCGTGCAGCATCTGTGCGCCGATATGGTCCTGCTGGTTGAGACCACGCGCTCGGCCGCCTACTACGCCGCCTACGCGCTGCAGGAGAAGCTCCCCGAGGCGCGCGAAGCCGTGTCGATCGCCAAGTCCTACGCCAGCGAGGCCTACCGCGAGGTGGGCAACCGCGGCATCCAGATCCACGGCGGCATGGGCTTCACCTGGGAAAATGATCTCCACTTGTACTATCGCCGCGCCAAGGCGTCTGAAATCCTGTTCGGCGACGCCACCGAACATCGCGAGCGCATCGCGCGGCTGGTCTTGGGCGGGTGAGGGCGTCCTACGGGCGCACGTCGAACAGTGGGTCGCGATTCTCGGCGGTGGCGCGCGCGATTTCGACCAGCTCCGCGGCAACGGTGGCCGGGAGTGAGTCGTGGGTCAGGCTTTCGCACACGGCCGTGAGGTCGACTAGTTTTGAGACGTGCCGCCAATCCGGCCGGCTTCGGGCCGCACCAACAGGTTCCGCTTGTTGAAATCGCCGTGGACCAGTCGCCTCTCCTCGCTCACCGCGGCGAGCGCGGCCGATGACGCCCACAGCACGGCGTGGATGCGATCGCGCAGATCCGCCGGCAGACGCCGTTGCAGGTTCTCTGAAGCCAGGCAGGAATCGACAAAGCGCGGCATGGGATCGGCGCCTTCAAGAAGCGGCGCTGTGTGCGCGATTGCGTCCGCGTCCCCGGTCCGCCGGAGCTCGCGGAAGCTGATGCCCTCCACGAACCGCATCAGAGCGAACGGAGGAAGTTCCTCCAGCCCGCGCGTCGCCGCATGGATGACCTTCGGCACGGGAACCGAGCCGGCCACCAGACCAAGCAGGTCAATCTCCTTCTGGCAGAGCGAAGCGTCGTGCTCGTAAATCCGAAGCACGACCGGCTCGGACATCGAATCGAGACGGAGCTTGAAATTCGCGTTGCGGCGTCCGCCGGCAAGCGGCTGTACTTCCACCAGCCTGCCGCGTGGAAACGCGGCGTGAAGCATCCGCTCCAGGACCGGTCGCGGCCATGCGCGGCGCGGCGCGGCCCGAGTCCAGCGGGCTTCAGCGGGCGCGCCGGGGATCATACGACCTAATGATCGCCGATCGGCGGTGAAGTCGCGCGCCTCAACTGGAAGTACCCGACCGCCGCCACCAGCACCAGCATCGCGGCGCTTCCCAGGTAAAGGTTGATGATGCCGAATCGGGCCGCCAGCGATCCGGCCAGCACCAGCGCGACGCCCTGCGCCAGCGCGATGAGCGACATCGAGCTGCTGCTGACCCGCCCGCGCATTTCCTGCGGCGTCTCCTCCTGCATCAGCGTGCTGGCCGGGATCAGGATGAAGGCCACGCTGAAACCAACGCCCAGGCAGCACGCGATCGTGGTCACGCTGGTGTGAAAGAAGGCCAGCAGGAAAATGAAAATGCCGTTGCCCAGGATGCCGATCGTCACCAGGTGCGCGCGCGACGCCTTCCGCGCCACCCTGGCCACCAGCAGGCTTCCCAGGATGGTGCCCAGGCCGATCAACGACCCCAGCGCGCCGAAGAAAGCGGAGCCGGAGTGCAGGATATCGCGCACGTAGACGGCCACCAGCGCGCTGAAGCAGCTCAGAGCGAACGTTCCGGCCGTGAGAGAAAGAATCACGAAGGAGATCTCGGCGTGATTCAGAATGAAGCGCAGGCCGGAAGACAGGTCCTGGAGAATGGCGCTCACGGTTCGCCCGCCCGCCGGCCGTCCGGGAATCCGCAGCGTGGCGATCATCGCGGCGGAGAATACGAAGCTGAGGCTGTCCAGCCAATAGCAGGCGTTCTCGCCCACCGATCCGGCCAGCGCTCCGGCCACGGCCGGGCTGACGATGCGGACCAGTTGCATGGTCTGCTGCATGATCGCGTTGGCCCCGAACAGCGCTTCCTTCTGCACCAGCAGGGGGAGCGCCGTGGTCTGCGCCGGGATGAAGAAGCTCGACACCGCGCTCAGCACGAAGAAAATGGCGTAGATGTGCACGGGCGTGGTGGCGAACATCAGCAGCAGCACCAGGACCGCGCGGATCAGGTCGCTGGAGATCATGGTGCGCCGGACGTCCCAGCGGTCCACGAACACGCCGGCCACCGGGCCGATCAGAGCCAGGGGCAGCAGGAAGGAGACCATGATGCCGCTGACTTCCGCCGCCGTGCCGCGCATGCGGAAAGAAACGACGCTGAATACCGCATAGATGGCGACGAAGTCGCCGAAAATGCTGACCATCTGAGCCAGCCAGAGCCGCCGGAACAGCCTGTTGGCCAGTACGTCGCGCATCGCCAGCGGATTCGTCGTGGTTGTCCCCATGGCCGCCTTTCGCCGGCGTGCGCGCCAGCATTGATCTATCTATCTTAGCTTCCGCTCCAGGAATCCCGCCGCTGTCTGGAACACCTGGAGCCAATGGGCGTGGGTCAAGAAACCGTGTACCTCGTCCGGGAAGATGAGCTGCTCGAACTCCACGCCTTGCTTGCGCAACGCCTCGGCCAGCGTGACCGATTCGCTGAAGGGCACGTTGCGGTCGTCATCGCCGTGGATCAGCAGCACCGGCGAGCGCCAGGTCTTGATACTGGCCATTGGCGACGACTCGAAGGCCAGCCGCGCTCGCGCCTCCTGCTCTTGCGGGTCGTAACTGGGGATGAAGTTGCGGATCACGACGTTCCAGTCGTGGACGCCGTGCAGGTCCACTCCCGCGGCAAACAGGTCGGAGGCGCGCGAAAGGCCCAGCGCCGTGAGATACCCGCCGTAGGAGCCGCCCCACAGGCCGATGCGTTTCGGGTCGACATCGGCGCGTCCGCGCAGATACAGGCCGGCGCCGAGCACGTCCTGAAACTCACTGGCGCCGGTGGCCCCATAGTTGAGCGCTTCGCGAAACTCCATCCCGTATCCGATTCCACTGCGGTAGTTCACCGACAGCACGACAAACCCGCGGCTGGCCAGGTATTGATTGAGTGCGTACGCGTTGTGATAGTAGCTGCGATAGTGCCAGCCCAGCAGCATCTGGCGTCTCGATCCACCGTGGAAGAACAGGACCGCCGGACGCCGTCGCGCCGGCACGGGGCCTTGTGGCTCGAAGAGCTGCGCGTGGATGGGAACGCCGTCGGCGGCCGGAAAAATCGCTGGCTTGGGTTCGACCAGCGCCGCGGCGGGAAACCCGGGCGGCACGGCTTCCGGGGCCAGGTCGCGGGCCGGCGATTGTCCCGTCTGGATGGCCGCTCGCGCCGGGTTCCGGGCATCGGAGCGCAGGAAGGCCACCGCGCCGTCGCTGGCCGTCACAGGGGACCATTCGATGCCGGAACCTGTCGTGACAGGCCGGACAGGTCCGCCGGCCACCGGCACGCGGAACACGTGCCGGCGATCGATGTCGTCCTGATTGGACGAAACAAGTACCGCCTTGCGATCCGGCGACAGCGACACGTCCTCCACCTCGAACTCGCCGGGCGTCAGCACAGAGGCCTTGCCGCCCTTGACCGAAACGGCATGGAGATGGGTCCAGCCGCTTACCTCCCAGGGAAACACCAGCCGGTCGCCCGCCGCCCACAGGATCTGATTTCCGGCCACCACTTCGCGGAAGACGCTGCCGGCTCCGGCCGCCGCCTTCCATACCTGCCGGCCCTCGCCGGTGGCGGCATCCGCCACGCGGATCGACCAGGGCTCGCCGGCGCGCTTGGGCCCGAACATGAAGGCGCGGCGCTCCGCTGGTATCCGCAGAAAAGCCACCTGCTTGCTGTCGGGCGACCATGCCGGCTCCCGGTCGCGATCCACGCTGGGATCCAGGTAGCGCACGGAGCTGGCCGACGGCGTGAAGACTCCGATGAAGCTGTGATCGCCGCGCGAGCTGACGAAGGCCAGCCGCGACCCATCGGGCGACCAGCGCAGGCTGCCGCATTGCCCGCGCGCCTGCACGGCCTGCTCGGGCTTGCCGCCGGCGTCCAGCGGCGTCCACCACACTTGCCCCTTGCGTATGAACGCCACGCGATCGCCCTTCGGCGAAACCGCGGGGGAGTGTCCCTCGCCGATCCGCCTCGGGTCGCCGCCCGCCAGCGAGACCACCCACAGCGCCTGCTCGGCGCCCTTCACGTCGCTGATCGGATTGGGAATCTCACCCTGGCGGTTGGCGGCTCCGCCGCGCACGTAGACAATCGAGGCGCCGTCCGGCGTCCAATCCAGCTCGCCGATCTCTTGCCCGTCGTCGGCGGTGTAGCGAGTCAGGCTTCGGCCCCGATAGTCCGCCGGTCCGGCCACCCAGAGGTTGCGCACGCCTTGGGAGTCCAGCACCCATGCCACCTTGCCGCCCGCCGGCGCCGCCGTGAGCGACGAGGGAAATGCCGGGGACATCACCTGCTGGAGCGTGAACGGCTCGCCCGCCATGACGAGGCAGGGCGCCAGACAGGCCACTGCCCAAATGTTTCGCATCGTACCCGTATACAATACGAGAGATGCGAAACACAACTCTGCTCGCGTTCCTCGCGGTGTGGACACTCGCCGCCGCGCCTCCGGCCAACGTTCCCGCCAAGGCCAAGATGGACGCCGAGCGGATCGCGCGCATCACGCCGCGCTTGCAGTCGTTCGTGGACAAGGGCACCATCGCCGGAGCGGTGGGTCTGGCGGCGCGCCACGGCGAGATCGCCTACTTTGACGCTGTCGGCTACCAGGATCTGGAAGCCAAGAAGCCGATGCGCAAGGACAGCATCTTCCAGATCATGTCCATGACGAAGCCGGTCACCGCTGTTGGCATCATGCTCCTGCTGGAGGAGGGCAAGCTGGCCCTGAGCGACACGGTGGAGAAGCACCTGCCCGAGTTCCGGGGCCAGTGGGTGATCGAGTCGCGCTCCGCCGACGGCAAATCGCGCGCGATGAAGCGGCCGGGGCGAGCGATCACGATTCGCGATCTGCTCACCCACACTTCGGGTCTCTCTTACGGTCCGCCGGAAGGCGCCGCCGAGCTGAACCAGAAAATGCACCTGACGCTGGCCGAAGCCGTCCATCTGTACTCGCAGCAGTCGCTGGATTTTGAGCCCGGCAGCCGGTGGCAGTACAGCAACATGGGGATCGCGGTCCTGGGCCGCATCATCGAGGTAGCCGCCGATCAGCCCTACGAGAAGTTCCTCGAGGACCGCATCTTCAAGCCGCTGGGGATGAAGGACAGCTTCTTCTTTCCGCCGCCGGAAAAGGCCGGGCGGATCGCGATGGTCTACAAGCTCGAGAACGGCAAGCTGAAGCGCTCAGGCGGCGATATCCTGGGCGGCGAGGCGGCCAATTACCGGCAGGGCGCCAAGTACCCGGCGCCGGAATGGGGTCTGTACACGACCGCCGCCGATCTCCATGCGTTCTACCAGGCGATTCTCAGCGGGCGCAAGATTCTGTCGCGCCCTACCATCGACGTGATGACCTCCCTGCACACCGGGGACATCGAACCCGCCGGGCACTCGCCGGGGATGGGCTACGGACTGGCCTGGACCGTGGTGCGCGATCCGCTGGGCACGCTGCAACTGCAATCCAAGGGCAGCTATGGACACGGCGGCGCGTTCGGAACGCAAGGCTGGGTGGATCCGGCCAAGGATCTGATCGGCGTGTTCATGATCCAGCGCTCCGGCGGCGGCGATCCTGGCGAGAGCAAGGCCTTCATGAACATGGTCGGCGCGGCTGTTGAGTAAATCGGCTAGCATAAGGGGATGCGTTTCCTTCCCCTCCTCCTCCTGATGGCGGCCGCCTTGCCCGCCGCCGATCTCGACGCCCGCGTCCAACACGGCTACGCCGATTCCAACGGGGTCAAGATTCACTACGCCAGTCTGGGCAAAGGCCCGCTCATGGTGATGATCCACGGGTTTCCGGATTTCTGGTACACCTGGCGTCACCAGATGGAGGGGCTGTCCGCCAGCTACCAGACCGTGGCGATCGACCTGCGCGGCTACAACCTGTCGGATAAGCCCAAGGGCGTCGAGAATTACGACATGCGCCTGTTGCTGGGCGACGTTGCGGCCGTGATCAAGCACCTGGGGCGCGACAAGGCGATCATCGTCGGGCACGACTGGGGCGGCGCGATCGCCTGGCAGTTCGCCATGCACCTCCCGCAGATGACCGAGAAGCTGATCATCTGCAACCTCCCCCATGTTCGCGGGCTGGCGCGCGAGCTGGCCAACAACCCGCAGCAGCAGAAGAACAGCCAGTACGCACGCAATTTCCAGCAGGAAGGCGCGCACCTCAAGCTGAGCCCGGAAGGCCTGACCTTCTGGGTGAAAGACCCCGCGGCCAAGGAGAAGTACATCGAAGCCTTCAAGCGCTCCGACTTCGAGGCCATGCTGAATTATTACAAGCGCAACTACCCGCGGGAGCCGTACACCGAAGACACTTCGCCGCTGATCAAGGTGAAGGCGCCGGTCCTGATGATCCACGGCCTGGGCGACACGGCCCTGCTGGCGGGCGCATTGAACAACAACTGGGAGTTCGTCGAGCAGGATCTGACGCTGGTCACGATTCCCGGCGCCAGCCACTTCGTGCAGCAGGACGCCGCCGAGATGGTGACCCGCAGCATGAAGATGTGGCTGAATCGCTGATGCTGGCGGAGTACGCCCGGCGGTATCGCCACAACCTGCTCGAGTCGGTGGTGCCGTTCTGGATGCGGCACTCGCTCGACCACGAGATGGGCGGCTATTTCACCTGCCTGGACCGCGACGGCACGGTCTACGACACCCGCAAGTACGTCTGGATGCAGGGGCGCGCCGTGTGGATGTTCAGCCGCCTGTACAACCAATTGGAGCGCCGCCAGGAGTGGCTGGACGCAGCTACGCTCATCGTCCGGTTCATCCGCCGCTTCGCCCGCGATCCTCAAGGCCGCTACTACTTCAGCCTGACCCGCGACGGCAAGCCCGTCTTCTATCAGCGCAAGCCCTACGCCGCGTTCTTCGCCGTGCTGGCGTTCGTGGAGTATTACAAGACCGGGGCCGGCGGACCCGAGTATCTGGAGGACGCCGCGGAGTTGTTCTGGAAGGTCCGGGAGTGGATCCGCAATCCGGCGCTGCTTGACCGCCCGATGTACGGCCCGCCCATGAGCCAGCTTGCCGACATCATGGTGGAAGCATCGATGGCGCTGGAGCTGATGACCGTCGATCCCGATCCCCGCTATGCCGGGGTCCTGCGCGAGTGTCTGGCCGCGGTGCGGGCGCACTATGACGTCCAGCGCGGAATTCTGCTCGAGAACGTCGCGCCGCGGGAGTTGCCCGAAGGGCGCTTGTTCTGCCCGGGAAGCGCGGTGGAGACGGCCTGGTTTCTGCTGCGCGTCCTGCAGCGGCTGCCGGACGCGCCGCTGGAAAAGCTACTGCTCGACGTGATCGAAGCCTCGCTCGAATACGGGTGGGACAACGAGTACGGCGGCCTCTACTACTTCAGGGACGTGGACGGGAAGCCTCCCGCCCAACTGGAGGCCTCGATGAAACTGTGGTGGCCGCACACCGAGGCCATCTACGCGCTGGTGCTGGCGTGGACCCGCACGCGCGAGTCGCGCTGGTTGCGCTGGCTTGCACGAATAGACGACTACACCTTCCGTCACTTCGTGGATGAGGAGTACGGCGAGTGGTTCGGCTACCTGGATCGCCAGGGCAATCGGACGCATAGCCTGAAGGGGGGCAGTTACAAGGGCTTCTTTCACGTGCCGAGGTGCCTGCTCTTCAGCATCCAGGCGATCGAGGGCGCGGAATGAGACGGGGCGAGCCCATCTCGATCTACGGGCTGGTCGTCTTCTTGCGGCCGAGTAATACGGCGGCCGCAATGCCGCCGCCCGCTGCCACGGCGACGCCTGCATACACGCCTGAATGGCTTCCGGTCGTGGATTTAGGTGGCGTCGTGCCAGTAGTGGTTGGCCCTTCTCCCCTGACCACCTTCACGCCCTTTTTCTCCACCTCGCTGATCGACTCCAGGCAGCCCCCAACTCCAACCTGCTTCAAGCTATCGACCTGCACCACCTGCGAAGCGGGCGGCGCGGGAACCGCCGACCGGTAGGCAGTGCCGGCGACTTCCACGCGGTTGTTGACCTCTTTATCGAGCCCGGAGCCCCGCAGCTCCACGGTCTGGTTCGCATCGACCAGCAGGTACTTGCCGCTCGTGGTTTTCAACAGGCACCCCGACATCTGGAACGCCCCTGGCTGCGCCGCCTGAGGCGTAAACATCAGCGCCACGCCCGGCTCCATGTTCGCTACCAGCAAGCCAATCTCGTTATACACGCGCACCGGCCCAGTCACGGCCGCGACC
>JACOSH010000141.1 GCA_016178945.1 Acidobacteriota bacterium | reverse complement strand
GAGCCGGTCCGCGGCCCCGTGCTGGTGCGGCAGCTCGCCAATCCCTGGGCCGCGCTCGACCCGGCGGCCTTCGTCGAGAGACCCAACCGGCTCGAGCTCGCCATGCTGGGCAACGAGTACGAATCCGCGGCGCTGGCGGTGACCAACCTGCAGACCCGCGCCGCGGACTTCCGGATCGCCGCCGGCCCCGAGCTGAAGAACGCCGTCCAGTTTCGCGAAGCGCCGCTGGTGTTGCCCGATTCGATCGGTTTCCCCAGCGAGGATGTCCTGCCGCTGCTCGGCGAGGGGCAGACCCTTCGACTCGGCCCGGGCGAGACCCGCAAGCTCTGGCTGACGTTTCACAGCCGCGATCTGCCGCCGGGCGAAATCCGCTCCTCGATCCGGATCGGCGATCTGGCGTCTCAGGAGCCGCCGCTGGACGCGCCGGTCGTGGTCAAGGTGTATCGCACGCGCCTGCCGGACCGGCTCACCTATCGCCACTGCAACTGGCTCTATCTGGCCAACATCTCCGACCGGGCGGTGCGCGAGGCGGTGATGAGGGATGCGCTGGAGCACGGCACCAACGTCTTCAACGTCCCCGGTTGCTCCCTCGAAGCGGACGCCGAGGGCAAGCTCGGCAAAGCGCGGACCGAGGTACACGATGAGCTGGTCGCGAACCTGCGCGGCCGCGCGTTCTTCCTGATCAACGGATCGGTGGGGCTGAGCTGGCCCGCCGGCGCCAAAATCAGCCGGGAGGTTCAGGACCGTGCCTACGCCGAAGCCCTGCGCTGGTACGCGGGCCACATGCGGTCACTGGGCGTCGACTACGCCGGCTACGCTTTTTACCTCCAGGATGAACCCGGCCTGATGGGCCAGGACGCGGGCTTCGATCAGTGGGTGGAGCAGGTCAAGCGCGTGAAAGCGGCCGACGCGCGGCTCCAGATCTACGCGAATCCCGCGGGAGGCGCGCATGCCGAGGTGCTGGCCCCGGTCGCCGGTCTGATCGACGTGTGGCAGCCGGATCTGCACCTGCTGCGCGACCAGCCCGAGGAGCTGGGCAGGATCTTCCGTCAGGGCAAACAGTATTGGCATTACGAAGCGCCCGCGGACCAGCGCAACCTGCACCCGCTCGGCTTCTACCGGATGAAGCCCTGGGTGGCTTTCCAGCTCGGCATGACCGGCGGCGGGTACTGGGTGTACAGCGGCTCGCCCTATTGGTTCTTCGATCCCGGCCGGAGCACCGAGTACGGCGCGGTCTACCTCACCGATAAAGGTCCCGTGACTACCAAGCGCTGGGAGGCCTCGCGCGACGGGGCGGAAGATTTCGAGCTGCTGTGGATGCTGCGCCAGAAGGCGCGCCGGGCGAATTCCCGCGAGGCGTTGCGCCTCCTCGACGAGGCGGTCGCCTTCGTGACCAAAGACCAGGAACAGGCCAGCGATATCGCGCGGCAGTTGCGTCCTTACGCGCCGGATTATTCCCGCTGGATGGAGTACCGCGAGAAACTGATCCGGATGCTGGAGACGCTGGAATGACCGGGCTTCAGTCCCCGGGAACCGGGGCCGGACGGCGCCAGCGGAACAGACGGGCCCAGGCCGGCCAGTGGCTCAGGTCGTCGAACAGCGAGTAGGCGACGGGCGTCAGCAGCAGCGTGAGCAGCAGGCACAGGGTTTGCCCGCCGATCACCACGATGGCCACGGTGCGCCGGCTGCCCGATCCCGCCCCGCCGCCCAGCGCCAGCGGGATCATGCCCGCCACCAGCGCGGCGGTGGTCATCAGGATGGGGCGCAGGCGGTCCTCGCAGCCGCGCAGGATGGCCTTGGCGCGCGGCAGCCCCTCGTGGGCGCGCAGCGACTTGATGTGGTCGATCTGCAGAATCGCGTTCTTCTTCACGATGCCGAACAGAATCAGGATGCCGACCGAGGTGTAGATGATGGAGAAATGTTCGTTGGCGATCAACAGGGAGGCCAGCGCAAAGGGGACCGACAGGGGCAGGCTGATCAGGATGGTCACCGGGTCGATGAAGCTCTCAAACTGCGCCGCCAGCACCATGTACATGAACACGATCGACAGCAGGAAGGCATAGGCGAACAGCTTGGCGGCGCGTCCAAACTCCTTGCTGCGGCCCACCAGGCCGGAGGAATACTCCGGCGGCATGCCGAGGTCTTTCACGGTCTGGTCCAGAACGGGGATCACGCCGCTCAGCGACTGGCCTTCCACCAGGTTGGCGGTGAGCAGGATCTGGCGCTGGCGGTTGAAGCGCTCGATCTGGCTTGGCCCGCTGCCCTCATCCAGGCTGGCCAGGCTGGAAACCGGCACGTTGCCCAGAACCGCGGACGGCACATACAGGCGCTCCAGCGCCCGGGCCGAGTCGCGGAACTCCTTGCTGACCCGCAACTGCACGTCGTAGCGGTCGTCGCCCTCGCGGTAGGTGGTCACCTGCTCGTCGCCGCCCACCAGCGTGCGCAGGGCGGTGGCGATGGACGCCACATTGACGTGCAGATCGGCCGCCTTGTCCCGATTGATCCTCACCCGGATTTCGGGCTTGCCCTGTTCGAAGGAGGACTCCAGATCCACCACGCCGGGCGTCTCCCCGAGCTTCTTCTTGATCGCGGTGGCGTAGCGGTCCAGTTGCGCCAGGTCGGGCCCCTGGAGGAAAAACTGGAGGTCCTGGTTGGCGGTCCCCGAGCCTTGGATCACCGAGGGCAACTGCACACCGATCGTGAGATCGCGGAATCTCTTGAGACGCTGCCGGGCCATCACCATCAGCTCCTGCTGCGAGTGCCGGCGCCGGTCCGGAGGGACCAGGCGCATGGCCACCGAGCCGCGGTCGACGCGGCGCTGCGCATCCGCGCCGATGGTGGTCAGCATGTGGAGGATTCCGGGCAGTTGCGCCAGCTCGGCCTCGATCTGCTGCATGGCCGCGCCGGAGCCGTCCAGCGACGATCCCAGCGGCATCCGCACCATCACCTCGAATTCGCTCTGATCGTCCTGGGGAAGGAAGTCCTTGCCCACCGCCTGAAACAGCGGGATAGTCGACAGCGCCACCAGCGTCGAGACCGACACGACCGCCCAGCGGTGGCGCATCGACCAGCGCAGCATGGCCCGGTACGGCCGGTCGATCATGCGGAACAGCCAGGTGTCGCGGGTGCGGGCCTTGTCGGCGGGGCCTTGCGAAGGCTGGACCTTGAGGAACCGCGAGCAGAGCATGGGCGTGAGCGTGAAGCTCACCAGCAGCGACACCAGGATGGCGAAGGCGGCGGTGTACCCGAAGCTGGACATGAAGCGGCCCACGATGCCGCCCATCAGGGCCACCGGCAGGAAGATGATCACCAGGCTGAGCGTGGTCGCCAGCACGGCCAGGCCGATGTCGCGGGTACCCTGAATGGCCGCCTGCACGGCCGGCAGATGCTTCTCTTCGGCGAAGCGGAAGATGTTCTCCAGCACCACGATGGCGTCGTCGATCACGATCCCCACCACCAGCGTCAGGGCCAGCATGGTGATCTGGTTCAGGGTGAAATCCATCAGATACATCAGGGTGTAGGTGGAGATGATGGAGGTGGGGATGGCCACCGCGGCGATGAACGTCGAGCGCCAGCTCCGCATGAACAGCATCACCACGATGGCGGCGCAGAAGCCGCCCAGGATCAGATGCTCCTGCACGGCCTTGAAGGAGTCCCGGATGAAGTCCGACTGGTCTTTGGAATAAGTCAGGCGCAGGTCGGAGGGCAGCCCCTTGCGGATCTCTTCGATGCGCGCCTTGACGGCGTCGATGACCTGGAGCGTATTGGTGCCGGCCTGTTTGCGGATCTCCAGCACCACGGCGGGGGCCGCGTCCAGGCGCGCCAGCGAGCGCGGCTCCTCGACCCCGTCCTCCACCCGGCCGATGTCGCTGACGCGGACCGGCGCCGCGCCCACGCGCGCAATCACCAGGCCGGCGAAGTCGCGCGGCTTCTCCAGCCGGCCCAGCGTGCGCACGTTCAGCTCGCGCCTTCCCTGGTCCACGCGCCCGCCGGGGATCTCCACGTTCTGGCTGGCGATGGCGTTGCGCACCTGGTCGATGTTGAGGTTGTAGGCGGCGAGCCGGTCGCCGTCCAGCCAGATCTGGATCTGGCGGGTGCGGTCGCCGACGAAGCGCACTTGGCCCACGCCGTTGATGGTCTCGATCGGCTTCTTGATGCGATCGTCCACCAGCTTGGTGATCTCGCGGGGATCGCGCGCCGAGGCCACCGCCACGCTCAGGATGGGGGAGGCGTCGGTGGAGAGCTTTTCGACCACCGGCGGGTCCACGTCGCGCGGCAGCAGGCGCTGCGCCGCCGCCACCTTGTCCCGGACTTTCTGCGCGGCAACGTCGGCGTTCTTCTCCAGCACGAAGGTGATGAAGACCTGCGAGACCCCTTCGGCGGAGATCGAGCGCAGCTCGTCGATGCCGCTGATGGTGTTGATGGCCTCTTCCAGCCGCTTGGTAACCTGCGTCTCCACCTCTTCGGGAGCGGCGCCGCGGAGGATAGTCGTCACCGTCACGATGGGGAACTCGATCTTGGGAAACAGGTCGACGCCCAGGTTGCGGTAAGCGGCCAGGCCCATCACCAGGAGGCACAGGATCAGCATGGTCGCAAAGACCGGCCGCCGGATGCAGATTTCCGCCAGCTTCTGCATGCGGCTAGCTCTTGATCGCGACCGGGGCGCCGTGGACCAGCAGCGCGAGGTTGCTGACCGCGACCTTGTCGCCCGGCCGGATCAGGGCGGCCGGCGCTTCCACCCAGTCGCCCGCGACCGGAGCGCCCTCGAGCTTGCACTCCACGGCCCGCCCGTCGCGGATGGCGTAGACCTTGCTCAGTCCGGCGACCGAGTAGACCGCGGCCTTGGGAACCACCACCACTTCGACTTTCTTGGAGACCAGGCGGACCTGGACGAACATTCCCGGTTTGAGGCGCGGGTCGGCGTCGAGCAGCCGGGCCTCCGCGGTGAGGGAGCGGGAGCGCGCGTCCAGCGAGGGGTTGAGCTCGCGAACCAGGGCGCGGAATTGCCGGCCCGGCGCCGCCTCCGTGGTGCAGGTAATCTGAGTCCCGATCCGGACGTCGCCCACGTCCGGCTCGGGGATCTCCACGCGCACACGCAGGGGGCTGGACTTCACCAGGGTCAGCAGCGGCGCGTGCTCCTTGACGAATTCGCCGGGCGAGGCCAGCCGGGCGGTGACCGCGCCGTCGAAGGGGGCCCGCACGGTGGCGTCGGCGACATGCTTCTGCGCCAGTTTCCAGTCGGCGCGCAGGCCCTGTATCCAGGCGAGCTGCGTGCGCAGCTCATCGCGAGCCGCCTGCAGCGCTCGCGCGAGATGTCGCCCGATTGCACCAGGCGCTCGGCGCTTTCAAACTTGAACCGGGCGTCTTCCAGTTGTGCGATCGCCTGGCGCAAGGCGGGAGTCGAGTCCGGATTGGCGTCCTCCTGTCCAGCGGACAGCCCGATCCGAGCCATCGCTTGGGACAACGCCGCACGGGCCCGCTCGGCCTGCAGATTCAGCTCCCGCTTGTCGAGCTCGGCGACAATCAGGCCTTTGCGCACCGGCTGGCCGAAATCCACGAACAGTTGGGCCAGCGTCCCGGCGACTTCGGCGCTGAGGTTCACGGTTTCGTCCGGCAGCAGGGAGCCGGTCAGCGCCAGCGCGCGTTCCATCTGGCGGGTTTCGGCGGCCGCTACCGCCACCTCGACCGGAGGCGGCACAGGGGGCGCGGCTTCAACGCGTTTTTGCTCGTCACGCGAGCACGCAGCCGCGAACAGAAGAAGCCCTAGGACGGCATTTCGCATGATAAATCGGCTGTCGGGAGGCCGGCTACCACCAGTCTAACAGGTTGCTCCCTGGGAGAATTCCCAGCGCGCCGCGGCGATAGATATTTTTCCGGCCCTCTGCTAACCTTTGTGAGGTGGGTACGTCTTCTCAGCAGGTGGATGAAGTCGGCATCTGGCCAATCCTCTCAGGTCAGAGCCAAGAGTTGGACCGGGAACCCCATCTCTCTTCCGGCAACATCCACCTTTGCTTCCAGAGCATACTCCCGAACGCCAGGGATTGCAAGCGAACTTTGCGACTGTCACTTTATCTGTTGACCGCCGTCCTCATGCAGGGACAAGTTCCCCACCAGCAGCATGCGCCGCGCTCCGCCGAAGAATACCTGCGGGTCCTCAATGACCCCCAGCGGGAGCAGTGGCAGAAGCCGCACCAGGTGGTGATGGCGCTGGATCTGAAGCCCACCGGCGTAGTGGCCGATATCGGCGCCGGCGGCGGATACTTCGCGCGGCGCTTCGCGCTCCACGCCGCCACGGTGCTGGCCGTCGATATCGACGAGAAGCTGCTGAAGGCCGCCGCGGAAGGCGCCCCGCCCAATCTGAAAACGGTGCTGGCGGCTCCGGACGATCCCAAGCTGGAAGCGGGTTCCGTGGACCTGATTTTCTTCTGCGACGTGCTGCACCACGTGGAAAACCGCCCGGCCTACTACGCCAAGCTGGCCAAAGCGCTAAAACCCGGTGGCCGCATCGTCATCGTGGATTTCTACAAGAAGAAACTGCCGGTCGGGCCGCCGGAGTCGATGAAGCTGTCCGAGACTCAGGTGATCGAAGAATTGCAGG
This sequence comes from Acidobacteriota bacterium, assembly GCA_016178945.1. Classification (GTDB taxonomy): domain Bacteria; phylum Acidobacteriota; class Terriglobia; order Bryobacterales; family Bryobacteraceae; genus JACOSH01. Next base: position 17,398 of record JACOSH010000141.1, on the reverse strand, counting down.
CCGCGGGATTCAAGCAGACCAAGTCGCTGGACTTCCTGCCCTATCAGTACTTCCTGTTTTTCGAAGCCGGGCGCTGACTTTCGGCGCGGTTACCAGCGTGTTGAGGCTAACGCCTTCGTGCCGCGCCTTGACGGCGAGAAGCGCGTGAAGGCTCCGAGGCACGCGTTGCCGCCACTGCCCGCTGGCTTCGCTCGGCTTTGGAAAGGTGTCGCCGTGCCTGGCGCAACTCAGGAGATAGGACTTGACGGCGTCACAGCCCTGCTTGAAAGCTTCCTCCGGAGTGCTCCCATCGGAGATGCAGCCCGGCAGGTCGGGATATTCAATAGCGAACCTGCCGGCCACAACCTTCAGATCTGGCCGTCCTCGGTCTCCGGCCTCATCACGAAACGAGCGCCGCGGAGGTCAACAGGCCGGCTTGCCTACCTTTCGGCCCTCTTCCCGATACACCACAGGTGCTTGGTCGTGCGCAGGAAGATCTGACCGCCGGAAATCGCCGTCGTGCTCAGGCAATAGTCGTTCAGGTTGTTCTCGGCCAGGATCTCGAACTCCGGGCCGGCCTTCAGGACCGTGGTCACCCCGTCTTCGCTGGTGATGTAGATGCGGCCGTCGGCCAGGATGGGCGAGGAGCTGTAGGTGCCGTTCCGGATGCGCTTGCCGCCGTAGATCTCCTTGCCGGTCCGGGCGTCCAGGCACCAGGCGATGCCCTTGTCGCCGATGGAGTAGAAATACTTCCCGTCGATCACCGGCGTGGGCACGTCCGGCCCGTTCTGGAAGGAAAAGACGTGGTGCGATTGAGTGATGTCGCCCCGGCCGCCGGCGCGGAAAGCTTGCAGCGGACGGATCCGGGTGGGCGCGTAAACCACGCCATCATAGGCCACCGGTGAGGCGATGATGCGATTGGCCGGATTGTTGTCCGGATTGAAGCCGTTGCCGCGCCACAGCTCGCGGCCGGTCGCCGGGTCGTGACCGGTCACCGTGTCGGCGCCGTTGATGACGATCTCGGTCTTGCCCCGATAGCGCAGCAGCGCGGGCGTGCAATAGGAATCGGGCGACTCGTGGATGGCCTTGTGGGGCCGCTCGACGCGCCAGACAGTCTTGCCGGTCATTTTGTCGATGCGCAGCACATAGGACGGGTCGGTGGTCTTCATGCCGTGCAGCACCTGCACGTAGATACCGTCCTCCCACAGCAGGGGCGAGGAGCCATAGCCGTGATTCAGGCCGAACCGGCCGTAGTCCTTCTGGATGTCGCGCGCCCACAGCTCGTTCCCGTCGAAGTCAAAGCCCTTGAGGATGCCGGTTCCGGTCATCATCCAGACATGCTTGCCGTCGGTGACCGGCGAGGGCGAGGACATATTCTGCTTGCGCATGATCTGGTTGCCGCCGCCCATCCTCCGCTTCCAGACAAGAGCGCCCCTGGCGCGGTCGACGCACCAGATGTAGAGGTCGTCGCCCTCGACCACATTGACGAAGATGCGCTCGCCCCAGATCGCGGGAGTCGAGCCGCTGAAACTGGGCATGGCCAGCTTCCAGGCGATATTCTCCTCCGGCGACCACCGCAGCGGCAGGCCCGTCTCGCGGCTGATTCCGTTGAGATCCGGTCCTCGCCACTGGGGCCAGTCGTTGGCGGCGGCCGAGAGAGCTACCAGAGCGAGGGTTGTGACTCTGAGGTGCATGATAGAGCAGGATAGCAGGACGGGTTTCAAAAAGGCAAAAGGCAAAAGGCAAAAATCAAAAGGCAAAAGGAATTAGGTAAACTTCCTAATCACTTTTGCCTTTTGATTTTTGCCTTTTGCCTTTTGCCTTTTTGTTTTCCCTACTGCTCCGCCTTCTTCTGCCTCTCATACGGCTGCTTCAAGTACTTCGCCGCCTCCTCCAAAGCCCCCTGCGTATTGTCCTTGGTTCGCTCGGCCTGCTTGTATTCGTTGACAGCACGGTCGCGCTGGCTGGTGATGTCGAAGATCTTGCCGAGGTTGATGTGCGCCCAGACCTCGGTCCACTTCGGCTGCAGGTCGCCATCCAGCGTCTGGCGGAACTCATTGGCGGCGGACTGGTAATTGCCCTGGTTGAAGAAAACTTCGGCGATGCGGTAGTGGGCCAGGGAGCTGTTGCGGCTGGCCTCCAGCGCCTTTTGGAATTCCTTCAGGGCGTCGGTGAACTCGCTGACCTCGGCGAACTGCTCGCCGCGCCGGATGGCCACCGCCAGGCGCATCGGGTTGCTGTAGCGCAGCACGCGGTTGTTGGGATCGAGCTGGATCGCCTTGGGCTTGCCGAACGTATCGACGGAGAACTCCGAGGACGTGCCCACCACTTCCACTCGTTTTTCCTCCGGGTTGCCCTCCGTTTCGATCTTCAGATCCACCGGCATCCGAAAGGTGTCCAGGTCCTGCGAGACCTTGCCCATGGCGCGGAATCCCTTCTGGGTGCGGAAAATGGTGTACTCCAGCTTGAACTCCGGCGCGCCGCTGGACTCCACCCACTGAATGAAGAAGTAGTCCAGCTTCTGCTGGGCCCCGGCCTCCACGACCTTGCGGAAATCGTCGGTGGAGGCGGACTTCCAGGTGTACTGTTTGGCGAAGTCCTTCAACGCCTGGAAGAACACCTTGTCGCCAACCACGAAGCGCAGCATGTGGAGGGTGGCGGCGCCTTTGGCCCCGGTCAGGGCGGCCAGCTCGGGCGAGTAGTCTTCCAGGCGGGCGGCCTGGGCCTGCGGGACGTTGTCCACCGTGAGGGCCTCGACGGCGGCGTCGCGCATTTCGTTTTCCAGCGCCGCCGGCCCGCTGACGTGCTCGATGTAGAGCGCTTCGGCGTACGCCGCCAGACCGCTGTTCAGCCACAAATGATTCCGCGTGACCGGGGAGGCCAGCGTGCCCCACCATTGCCGCGCGATCTGGTTGGAGAGCAGCCGCGTGTTGACCTCCCGGCCGATGGCGCGCGGGCTCAGGAACAGCACACCCGGCGCGGAGTAGCCGGCCGGCGCATTCGCCTCAGTTTCGACAACCGTGAGATTGGCGTAGGGCGGCAGGCCGAACAAAGACGTGAAATGCGTCATGATCTTGCCCGCCTCCTGGCCATACAGGAAGGCCAGGCTCTGGGCGCCACCGGGCGCGGGCGAGGGCGCCGAACCGCCCCGGAAGTAGAAAGTGGTGGTCACGCCTTCGGACTTCACCACCGTGCCGGGCCCCTCCTTCACCACGGCCAGGCTGCCGGGAAACGACGGGCGGTCGAACCGAAAGCTGTACGTTTTCTTCTCACCGGACTGCTGGGCCGGACTCTCCAGACCGCTGGCGAGCACTTTCTGGCCGGCCGGCACCGTCAGGTTGAGCTCGGCCGAGAAGCGGTCGGTCGAGTAGCCGTTCACCGGGAACCAGCGGCCGGGATAGAGCAGGTAGGCGGATTCGTTCTGGATCGATACAAAGCGGATGCCGTAGACCGGCGACTCTTCCTGCCCGGAGAGCCGGCCGTCGTAGTCGAAGATCACGGTGGTGGCCTGGCCTTTGACCAGCGGTTGGGGGAAGCTGAGCCGTATGGTGAAGTCCTGCTGGTACCGGGAGGAGGGGATCTGCGCTCCCTTGTCGTCGGTGACCTTGGTGACGTTAAGCGCGTTGTTCAGCTCAAAGGCGACCGTGGTGGTGTTGTCCTCGAGCGGGAGAAAGCGGACCGCCGCCCGGGCCGCCAGCGTCTGGGTGCGGTGGTTGATCTCGGCGTCGATCTTGTAGTGCTCGACGTCGATGCGCGCGCGGCGCTCCTGGGCGAATGCGGCGCTTGCCGCCAGCAAGGCCACTCCCCACAGCTTGGTGCTAACGGCTCGATCCCACATGGTTGCCAACATCCCTTCTTATATTGTCTATGACGGCGGCGGCGCGATCCATCGGGTCGCCGTCGCTCGACAGCTTCGCGGCGACCTCGGCCAGGCCGGCCTTCATGCGCCGGCGCTCTTCCGGATCGCGCAACAGCTTGCGCGCTTCCGCCGCCAGCCGCTCACCGGTCATCTGCGACTGCATCAGCTCCGGAACCACCTTCCGGCCGGCCACCAGGTTCACCATGCAGTAGAACGGCGTCCGGACCAGCATCTTCCCCAAGAGCCAACTCAAGCCGGTCACCCGGTAAAAGGTGACCATGGGGGTCCCCAACAGGGCCGCTTCCACAGTCACGGTGCCGCTGGCCGCCAGGGCCAGGTCGGCATGCGCGATGGCGTCCCAGGTTTCCCCTTCAATTACTTGGATGGGCGCGCGCCCGATTCGTTCCCTGAAAAATCCGGCGCCGGCCGTTGCCGACGCCGGCAGGAGGAAACTAGCAGCTTGGTCCTGGTACAGGCGATCGACTGCCTCGAGCAGCGCTGCCAGGTGGCGCGCCGCTTCTCCCCGCCTGCTTCCGGGTAGCACCGTAACTAAAGGACGCTCCGGAGGCAGCCGGTGTTTCTTGAAAAACTCCTGCCGGGTTAACAGAGGTTTCGCGAGGCCCGCCAGGGGATGGCCGATGTAGGTGGCGGCGACGCCGTGGCGGCGGAAAAACTCCTCTTCGAACGGGAAGATACAGAGCAGGTGATCGATCAGGCGGCGCATGTCGGGCAGACGCCCGCGGCGCCAGGCCCAGACCTGCGGGGCCACCAGATAGACGATCGGGACGCCCTGAGCCTTCAGACGGCGGGCCAGCCGCAGGTGAAAGTCGGGCGAGTCCGTGAGGATGGCCAAGTCGGGCCGCTCCTGGACGGCGGCTGCGGCCAGCTTGCGGTACTCCCTGTAGATGCGCGGCAGGTGTTCGAGAACCTCCACCAGCCCGACCACGGCCAAGCTGGCGGCATCGATCACGGTCCGCACCCCGAGGGCGCGCATCCGCGGTCCGGTGCACCCGAAGAACTCCTCGTCCGGCAGGCGTTTCACCAGCAGGGAGGCGTACAGATCGCCCGACGCTTCGCCGGCGGAGATGAGGATCTTCAGGGGCACTAGAGGCCAGTCTAGCAGGTGTGCGCTAGACGCTGACCACCAAGTGCCCCATCACCTGAACGTCGTAACCGTCCTCGCGGGCCAGATCGATCTGGTCGTCCGGGAGCAGCCCGTGGATTTCGACCGGGGTTTCGCTGAGCACATCCAGCTCGTAAGTCTGGACGAATCGCTCCAGGCGTTCCCGAACCCCACGAATCGTGACAAGAGAGTAATTCATCCTGCCACGTAGTGCCGGTCAAGCAGCGTTGCGTTACATCTTGACCGAGTCGATGTGGATCGACTCGCCGTCGATGTTGCCCATGACCGTGACTTTGTGGCCGAGGTGCTCCTTCACGGCGTCCTGGTTGTGGATTTTCAGAACCTTGCCGTCCTCGCTGACAAACACGGCCTCTTTGCCGCCCTTGACGCAGCCCTGGACGCACTTCATCGACTTCTCGGAAGCGTCGGCGTGAGCCTTGCCGCACTTGGAATCGGAAATGACGCCCTTCCACTCGCCGGCCCAGGCCGCAACCGACAGCATCATCACAAACGCGATCTTCTTCATGTTGGATCTCCTTTTTTGGTGTTGCTTGATGGATGTACGAATCCAGACCCGGGGACGGATTCCCTGAAAACTGAATTATACCGCAAAACGGCCGGTTGGGAAGGGCCCCCATCCGAGCTATACTCCATCGCATGGAGCTTCCTTGCCCAACCCCTAGCCGCCGCGCCTTTCTGGCCCTGCTTCCGGCGCTCGGACCGGCCCAGTCCCCCGCCCTGGCTCCGCGCATGCAGAAGGCGCTGCGCGAGAACATCCTCCCGTTCTGGCTGGAGCGCTCGCTCGACCGCCAGAATGGCGGCTACACCATCCACTTCGGCCCACGGGGCGAGCCCAAGGGCGAGGGCACCAAGATGATCGTGACCCAGGCCCGGACCGTGTGGCTCTTTGCCCGCGCCACGCGCGCCGGTCATGGCCGGCACCTGGAGGCCGCCGAGCACGGCTACCGTTTTCTCAAGGACAAGATGTGGGACCCGCGCCACGGCGGCTTCTATTGGGAGACCGACGCCGCCGGCGATCGCGTCCCGCGGCCCAAGAAGCACCTCTACGGCCAGTCCTTCGGCCTCTATGCCCTCTCCGAGTACGCCCTGGCCACCGGGCGCAAGGACGTGCTCGATTTCGCGATCCGGTTCTTCGAGCTGCTGGAAGCCAAGTCCCACGACCGCGAGTTCGGGGGCTATTTCGAGTTCTTCAACGCCGACTGGAGCGCGGCGCCGCCCGGCGAAACCACCTACATGGGCGAGCCCGGCCTGAAGCTGATGAACACGCATCTGCACCTGCTGGAAGCGATGACCACCTTCTATCGCGCCAGCCGCCTGCCGCTGGCCCGCGAGCGCCTGCTCGAGCTCATCGCCATCGAGAGCAGCGCGGTGGTGCGCAAGGGGATCACGGCCTGCACCGACAAGTACGAGCGCAACTGGAAACCGCGGCTGGATGGGAACTATGCGCGCGTCTCCTACGGCCACGACCTCGAGAACATCTGGCTGCTGATCGATGCCTGCAAGGCGGCCGAAATCCCCTGCCATCCGTACGCCGATCTGTTCCGGGAGCTGTTCGCCTACTCCATGAAGTACGGCTGGGACGAGCAGCACGGCGGCTTCTTCGATAGCGGCGCGTTTCACTCGCCGGCCGACCAGCGCGCCAAGACCTGGTGGGTGCAGTCCGAGGCGCTGGTGAGCGCGCTGTACATGCACCGGCTGACCCGCGAGCCGGCCTACCTCGAGGTCTTCGACAAGACCTGGCGCTTCATCGATCAGCACCAGATCGACTGGGTGAACGGGGAGTGGCACGCCACCATTACGCCCAACCTGGAGGCGCGCGGGGACAAGGCCAGCATCTGGAAGGCGGGCTATCACAACGGACGCGCCATGATCGAATGCCTGGAGGCGCTCAAAACATGATTCCGGCCAGCAACTCCACCTGGTTCTGATTGGACCGCAACAGCCCGCCCGGATCCTGGAAATGCGCGGACCCGCGCCGGGTGTAGCGCAGCTCGGCGGAAACCCGCACCACGGGCGTCTTCAGCTCCAGGCCCCCGCCCAGGATCAGGCCCGCGGTCGAGCGCTTGCGCAGCTCGGCGGGGGTGTCCGTTTCGCCGCCGCGGCAGGAGGAGCTGAGGGTCGCGCAGTTGATCACCTGCTTGATCCCAGATAGCCGGTCGAAGGACAACCCCGCCGCCAGGTAGGGCCGGACCGGGCCGCCGGTCAGGCGGTGCGTCAGCAGAATCGGGAACTCCCACTGGCTCGCGCGAGTGGGATAGAACGCGCCCAAGAACCCGTCGTAGTTCAGCCGCCGGTACAGCAGGTTGACCTCGATCCCGGTTCGATGCGGCAAGTGGACCTCCAGGGCGGGACCCGCCGTGACCGGCTTGGTCCTGGAGAAGTAGCGCAGATCGCCGCGCGAAGCGGCGTGAAACGCATCGGTGGCGGGAGTGCCGGCCTTGAGTCCAAAGGACAGGATCTCGGCGTACGCGGTCGCGGCCGCCAGAAACAGCGTTGTCCATCTCACCGTGAGCTGGGCTACCATGAACCCATGGTAGCGCTGCGTCTGGTCGTCGGGCTGTGGAGCGTGGCGGCGCTGGCCCAGTCGGTCCATCCCATCACCGGCCGCCAGATCGCCGGCGTCATGGGGATGGGCGGCGCGGACTGGCTGGTGCGCGTCGAGCGCGAGATGGAGGAGGAGCCGGACAAGGCGCTGGACGCGATCGGCGTGAACAAGGGCTCGGTGGCGGCCGACGTCGGCGCCGGGGTCGGCTATTTCACCTGGCGGCTGGCCCAGCGCGTGGGCCCCATGGGACGCGTCTACGCCAACGATATCGAGCCCCGCATGATCGAGCGGCTCAAGAAGAACATCGCCGCACGGGGCCTGCGCAACGTCGAATCGGTGCTAGGCGCCGAGGACGATCCCCGGCTTCCGGCCGGCGCGATCGACTTAATCCTGCTGGTGGACGTCTACCACGAGTTCTCCAAGCCCCAGCAGATGCTGCGTAAGATGCGCGAGTCGCTGGCCGCCGGCGGCCGCCTGGTGTTGCTGGAATACCGCAAGGAGGACCCTTCGGTGCCGATCCGCTTCGAGCACAAGATGACGGTCGAGGAAGTCCGGGCGGAGCTGGAGGCGGAAGGCTTCCGTTTCGACAAGAACCTCACGGTCCTGCCCCGCCAGCACATCCTGGTCTTCCGCGCCGCGCCGTGAACAATACCGGCAACCGCTCCCTCATCAGGGAGCGGTTCTTGCTCTCCTTAACTGTGACCACCCTCCCAGCACCGCCACCAGCGCCCCGCCCGTCAGTTCCAGTGCAAAGTGGAACTCGTCCTTGCCGCTGAACAGGTACCCGGTCAGGAAGTAACCGCGAACCATCAACACCAGCACGGCCAGCGCATACAGCAGGAAAGGAAACCGCAGCACGTCTCGCAAGGCCAGGACCAGCGACGCCAATCCTGCCAGCCCCAACCCCAGGACCCACCACGCCGCGCTCTTCCCGCTCCAGGGGAGCATCTCCAACCGGAGCGGAAGGCCACTTACCAGGGCGACCACGGACAACCCGCCCAGGAACAGGGCAAGAATCAAGTGGTAGAGGTAGCTGAGGAAGCGAAGCAGCGCGCCGGGCATGAAGGTGACCTCTCATTCTATCTCAGGTTCATCTCGGCCCATTCCAGCATTTCCGCCTGCTCCTTCCGCTTGCCGATCGCGCACTCCAGGTTGACATACCGCGCCCCGCGGCGCGCCGCCAGCCGCGATAGCGATCCATCCTCTTCGGGCGGCGTCGAATGCTGCAGGACCACGTTGTACGGCGACGCCGCCAGTCTCTCGAAATCCCCGGCCTGGGTGCACAGGAAGAACTCGTGCGGGTGCTCCGGGTCCTTCAGCGACACCTGGTCGCTGGAAGCGATTTCATCGCGCACCGAATACCCCTGGGCGTTGTTGTGAACGGCGAGCAACAGTCCGCCATGGGGCGGCAGCAGCGCGCGCACCAGCCGCTCGCGCCCCCGGTCGAGCGAGTCGAGCGCGGCGCGGATCTGCTCCCCGCTCCAGGCCGGATTCAGAAGGCGCAGGTTCTTCTCCGCGCCCGCGCGGGAGAACATCCGGTTGGGGTCCAGCTTCCCGCCCCGCCCGATGGGGACGTTGCGGTCCTGCGATTCGATCAGATAGGCGGTTCCGGAGTGGCGCGCCAGGTGCGCGATCAGCGTCTCGCGCGCGGTCGGCTCATTCCCGTGGATATGCAGGTACCGGCGTTTGCCGCCGTGGCGCAGGATGCGAAAGCGGGCGCCCTCCAGCGCGATCGTCTTCCGCCGGAAAAAAGGGAGCCAGCCGAAGCCGCCCAACAGGAATTGGCGGCGATTGATGCTATCGTAGGATCGATGCAAGCTTCGACCATGATAACGGCTTTCATCGCGCTGGCCGCCGCCGCGCAAGGCCAGACCGCGCCTTCCTCGCGCGAGATGAACGATCTCAACTGGATGGAGTTTCGCGAGTGGGTGCCCAAGAAAATCCAGACCGTGCTGTTGCCCACCGGCACCATCGAGGCCCACGGCGTGGCCAATAACGGCGCCGACAACACCGCGCCCCTGGCGCTGGCCCGCCACATCGCGCCGCGCGTCAACGCCCTGATCGCGCCGCTCGCGCCCTATGGGGTCACCGGCAGCCTGGATGCGTTTGCGGGCACGTTCTCGATCAGCGAATCCGCCTATCGCGCCTACATGGGCGATGTGCTGGACGGCCTGGCGCGCCAGGGCTTTCGCAACCTGATCCTGATTAACGGACACGGCGGCCCGCAGACCGCGATCCTCAACGATCTGGCCGAAAAAGTAGGACGGGCCCGCGGCGTGCGCACCCTGGTCACCAACTGGTGGGCCTACTGCTCGGACATCACCCTCAAAGTATTCGGGGAGGACGGCGGCCATGCCGGCTGGAACGAGACCGCTTTCATCCAGGCCATCGATCCCAAGCTGGTGCATCCGGAGCGCTACAGCGACGCGCTGGCCACGCCGCGCCCGCCGCCCGGCTCGTGGTCCGCCTACCCGTTCCCTTCTTCGATCATCCTGTACCAGCCGGGACAGGGCTACGTGAAGTTCGACCAGGGCAAGGCCGACCAGTATTTTCGCGCCGTTGCCGACAAGATGACCACGCTCGTCAAGGAGACCATCGCCAAGTGGGATCAAGCCGGACTGCTGAGCCAGTAAGGATCGAAGGAGTGAATGTAGCGGCCGTCACGCCGCACCGCAAGGAAGGGCATCAGGCCGATCTCGGCGCCACACTCGACTTGATCGACTACCTCTGCGACGCGGGCGTCAAGGGCATCGCCCTGCTCGGCTCGACCGGCGAGTTTCTCCACCTGGCCCCGGATGACCGGCTGCATCTGGTCCAGTTCGCCGCTAAGCGCAGCCGCGTCCCCCTCATCGCCGGAGTGGGTCACTCCACGCTGGACGGCGCCGTGGCGGTGGCCGAGCGCGCGGCCGAGGCGGGCGCGGCCGCCCTCCTGCTGATGCCGCCCTACTTTTTCCGCTACGACCAGGCGGATATCCGCGAGTTCTACCTGCAATTCGCCGCGCGGATCGGCGCTTCGGTTCCGCTCTATCTCTACAACATCCCCTTCTTCACGAGCCCCATGTCCTGCGACGCGGCCTGCGAGCTGCTGCGGACCGGCCGTTTTGCGGGCATCAAGGATTCGAGCGGCCAGTTCGAGTACTACTTGCAGTTGAAAGCGCTGCGCGAATCGCAGGCCTTCACGCTGTTGATCGGCAACGATGTCATCTTTACCCAGGCTCGCTCCGACGGCGCCGACGGCGTCGTCTCCGGCGTGGCCTGCGCCGTTCCCGAGTTGATGCTGGGCTTGGATTCCGCCATCCGGCTCGGCCTGGCGGAGAAAGTCGCGCGGCTGGAAGCTCACCTCCAGGAGTTCATCCGCTGGCTGGATCGTTTCCCGGCCCCGGTCGGAGTCAAGGAGGCGACCGCCGCGCGCGGGCTGAAGGTCGGCCCGCCGGCCGTGCCCCTTCCACCGCAAAAACAGCGCGAGCTCGACGAGTTCCGCGAGTGGTTGCGCGGCTGGCTCCCCCAGGTCCGGAAGGAGGCGGCGGGGTGAACAGGAGTTTCATCCTCCACGAGCGGGCGCGCCGCCACTATTGGCAGGGCGTGGGCGGGTTGTCCATCAAGTCCTTTCGCGGCGGGCACGCCTTTTACAACGCGGGCGGCGGAACCTTCGCGGTCGACGACTCCTGCTATCTGGTGTTGAACCAGGGGCGCGAGTATTCGATCGCCGTGGATTCTCCGGCGCCCGTGGAGTCTTTCTGTATCTTTTTTGCGGATGGATTCGCGGCCGGCGTCTACCGCGGCCTGACGACTCCCGCCGGGCGGCTGCTCGATCCCGCGCCGCCCGCCCCCGTTCGCTTCTTCGAGCGCACCTATCCGCACGAGGACATCCTGTCGCCCGCGCTCGCTCGCCTGCGCGCCGCGGAGCCCCAGTCCGCGGGCCGCCTGGAGGAGAAGCTGCACGGGATCATGGAGCGGCTGCTGGCGGTGCATCTCGCCGCGTGGCGGGAGGCCGAGCGGCTGCCCGCCGTCCGCGCCTCGACGCGGGAAGAGCTCTACCGGCGGCTCCATCGCGCGCGGGACTACATTGCCGCATCCATCGGCGAACCAATCGCGCTCGACGACATGGCGCGCGCGGCCTGTCTGTCGCCCAACCATTTCCTGCGCGCCTTCAAACAACTGTTCCATCAGACCCCTCACCAGTACCTCACGGCCCGGCGCCTCGAGCGGGCGCAAGCGCTGCTGGCCGGGTCGGATCGCTCCGTCACCGAAATCTCCCTGGAAGTGGGATTCGAGAGCCCCAGCTCGTTCAGTACGCTCTTCCGCCGCCGCGTGGGCGTATCGCCGGCGATGTCGCGTGGAAGAATTGCGCCAGCCTGACCCCTGCGCGATAATCAAATCCTCCATGCCGCCGCGTCTAGCGTCGCTCATCACTCTTTTGTGCCTGTCCTGCCTCCAGCCTGTTGGCGCACAGCGGGACCTGCGTGTCGAGCGCGACGGAAAGCGCGTGGCCCTGGTGGTCGGCAATAACTCCTACCCGAAGGGTTCGCTGAAGAACGCCGTCAATGACGCTCGGGCCCTTGGGAGCGCCCTGCGGGATGTAGGCTTCCGTGTCGAGGTGGTCACGGATGCGGGTTTGCGCGAGATGGAGGCGGCGGCCAATCGCTTCGTCTCCAATCTCGCCGCCGGCGATGTGGCTCTGTTCTATTACGCCGGGCATGGTGTGCAGATCGATGGGGAAAATTATCTGATCCCGGTCGATTACCGCGGGCAAGACGAGGCGGACATCAAGTACGGCTCCCGTTCGGCCTCCTGGCTTCAGGACAAGATGGAGAGAACCGGGGCCCAGCTCAAGATTCTCATCCTGGACGCCTGCCGCAACAATCCCTTCCGAGTCAGCCGCTCCACCGGCGGCGGACTAGCCCAGATGCAGGGCGGGCGCGGCAGTTTTGTCGCTTTTGCCACGGCGGCCGGTAAGGTGGCCAACGACAATCCGGGGAGCGTCAATGGCCTGTTCACGCAGCACCTGCTGAGGGCCTTGCAGCGGCCCGGGCTCTCGCTTGATGAAGTGTTCAACCGCGTGCGGGTCGAAGTGGATCGCGATTCCTTAGGTCAACAATTGCCCTACGTTTACTCGGGCGTTATCGGGCAATTCTATTTCCGGCCTCCCGCGGGAGGAAGCGCGGTGTCGCTGCCGGGCGCCGCTCTCCCGAAAATCGACCAACCGCGCCCGGGCAAGACGCCGGCCATGGCCCGAGTCCACCGCGTGGACGGCCAGCGTTACGTCTGGATTCCGCCGGGCGCCTTCCGAATGGGCTGCTCGGAAGGAGATGGCGCCTGCCGCCAGGAGGAGATGCCGCCGCACGAGGTGACCATCGGCCGGGGCTTCTGGCTGGGCCAGACCGAGGTCACAGACCTGGCCTATGAGAAGTTTTCCCGGGACACGGGCAGCCGGATGCCGAAGGACTTCATCTACGACCCCCAGCGCAATCGCCCAATTAACGATCTTTCCGGGAACCCGTTCAAGCTCCCCGATTATGATCAAAGGAACAAGCGGCTCCCCATTGTCGAGGTGACTTGGGCCGAGGCCGTGGCCTTCTGCAAATGGGCGGGCGGCCGCTTGCCGACCGAGGCGGAGTGGGAGTATGCAGCCCGTGCCGGAACGGCGGGAGCCCGCTACGGACGGTTGGATACAATCGCCTGGTACAGCAGCAGAGGCTCCCCGGCCGCCAGATCGGAAGCCGGGCTGAAACAGGCGAACGCATTCGGCCTTCATGACATGATTGGCAATGTGTGGGAGTGGGTCGCGGATTGGTACGAACCGGGCTATTACCGCCGGAGTCCCGCGGCCGATCCGAAAGGTCCGGAAGCCGGGATAGCCATGGTGCTCCGGGGTGGGTCGGTCTGGAGCCGGCAGATTCAGGACCTTCGCTCCTCCACTCGCGTGTATGCAGAGCCCGGCAAGCACGCCGAGGACATCGGGTTCCGGTGCGTCTGCGAAGAAATCGCACCCTGAGCGGCAGAAAAAGTGATTTTGAAGAAGCGCCGGCCTCCGCCTTCCGCCTATAATGCCGCTATGACACCAGAGACCACCAGCTTCGGTCTGTCCCGCATCGGCCAGATCGCCGTCACTATCGACGATCTGGAGGAGGCGGTCCGCTTTTACCGCGATGTCCTCGGCCTCAAATTTCTGTTCCAGGCGCCCCCCGGCCTGGCCTTCTTCGACTGCGGCGGCATCCGCCTTATGCTCACCAAGCCGGAAGGCGAAAGCGGCCACCACGCCTCCATCATCTATTACAAAGTCGACGACATCCAGGGCGCCTTCGATACCCTGTCCGCCCGCGGCGCCAAGGCCGAAGGCCCTCCGCACCTGATCGCCAAGCTGCCGGGCCACGATCTCTGGATGGCCTTCTTCCGCGACCCCTCCAACAACCTCCTAGGCCTGATGAGCGAAGTCCGAAGCAAACCCGACAACTGACAAACCGACTTACTGACCTACTGACTCACTGACACCTAACACCTAACACCTGACACCTTGTGCTATAGTATTCCTCCATGCCCGACGGGTACCTCCAGATCTTCATCTTTCTGGCCATCGCCATCGCCTTCCCAACCGTCACCATCCTCGCCGCCAAGCTGATCCGTCCCTCCGCGCCGTCCATCACCAAGCTGGAGGCCTACGAGTGCGGCATCAAAGCCGCCTCCGATTCGCGCGGGCGCTACACGGTGCGCTTCTATATCATCGCCATTCTGTTCGTGATCTTCGACGTGGAGACCATTTTCCTGTTCCCCTTCGCGGTCAGGTACAAAACGCTCGGCTGGTTCGGGGTGGCCGAGATCGTGGTCTTCCTGGCGATTCTGATCGTGGGTTACGTGTGGGCCTGGAAAAAGGGCGCACTCGAATGGGTCTGAGGACGCTGGTTCTCGCCCTCGCCCTTCCCCTCCTCGCCCAGCAGGACGACGCCCCCTGGCGCCGGATGCTGGAAAGCAAAAAGCAGGTCACCGCGTATCTGGAGCGCGAAGCTCAGCTCATCACCGATCGGGCCGCCGCCGAGTTGGCCTCCGCCGCCGCCTGGGAGAAACTCCGCCCCCGGCGCCTGGAGCAGATGCGCGACATGCTGGGTCTGCTGCCCTGGCCCGCGCGCACTCCGCTCCAGGTCCAAAACACGGGCACGCTGGACAAGAGCGCCTACACCATCGAAAAGATCGCCTTTCAGAGCCTGCCCGGCATCTACGTGACCGGCAATCTCTACCTGCCCAAACAGCGCTCCAGGCAACTGCCCGCCGTCCTCTACGTCTGCGGCCATGCGGTCTCGCCCTACGGCGACAAGACCAAGTACCAGCGCCACGGGATTTCCTTCGCCAGGAACGGATACATCGCCTTCATCCTCGATTCCATCCAGATCGCCGAGACCTTCGCCTTGCATCACGGCGTCCACGGCCAGGAGATGTACGACTGGTATTCGCGCGGCTACACGCCCGCCGGCGTCGAAGTGTGGAACGCCATGCGCGCCATCGACTACCTGGAGACCCGGCCCGAAGTGGACCCGGCGCGCATCGGCATGACCGGCCGCTCCGGCGGCGCCGCCATGAGCTGGTTCACCGCCGCCGTCGATCCGCGCGTCCGGGTGGTGGCCCCCGTGATGGGGATCTCCACCTACGCCGCCAATCTCCGCGAGA
This sequence comes from Acidobacteriota bacterium, assembly GCA_016178945.1. Lineage (GTDB taxonomy): Bacteria > Acidobacteriota > Terriglobia > Bryobacterales > Bryobacteraceae > JACOSH01. Next base: position 2,212 of record JACOSH010000141.1, on the reverse strand, counting down.
ACACCCAGCGCCTGCATTGCGACTGCATGTTCCCAATCAACTCCTGGATGCACGACATGCTGCACCAGGGGGCGCTGATCGCGCCGCGTCCGCTCCTGATGATGCACGGCCGGAAGGACGCGTTGTTTCCCGTGGCCGGCTACACCGAGTTCGAGCAGCGCGTCGGCGCGCTATATCGCGAGTATGGCCGCGCCGATGGCTTCGGCAACGTGGTCGTCGATACCGGTCATCAGGATTCCGATTATCTTCGCGAGCAGGCCATCCGCTGGTTCGACCGCCATCTGATGAAGATCCCCGAGCGCAAGCTCGACATGGACTATTCCGAGGCCCCCGAAGAGAGCCTGGCCGTATTCTCGGGCCATCCCCCCTCCGACGCCCGGAACTACCGGGTCCACGAGACCTTTACCACGGCAGGCCCGCCCCAGGAATACACGCAGCCTGCCGCCTGGCAGTCGCGGCAGCGGGAGCTCCAAGGGCTGCTTCGCTCCAAGGTATTCGCCGCCTTTCCCACGTCTCCGGTCGAGCCGCGCGTGCGCCGTCAGGGGGGCGAAATCGAGTTTGATTCCGAGCCCGGCATTCCGATTCGCGCTCTGCTGCGCAAGCCCTCGAACATCCAGGAGCCTGGACCCGCCGTGCTCTATGTCGCCTCGGACGGGGACGATCCCGAAGCGATCTTCAGCCTGCTCGGCTCCATCAGCCGGGTCCGCATGGCCGTCTATCCGCGCGGCGTGGGCGAAGTCCCTTGGGACAAGATCTTCTGGAAGGCCACCCTGCGCAACGCCATGCACACCGGCCGCACCATCGACTCCATGCGTCTGTGGGACGTGCTGCGCTCGCTCGACGTGCTGCGCGCCGAGCCCGGCGTCGATCCGCACCGCATCCTGGTGATGGGCCGCGGCGTCTCCGGCGCCCTGGCGCTATACACCGCGCTGCTCGATTCCCGCATCCACCAGGTGCTGCTGATCGACGCCCCGGAGAGCCACGCGCAAGGACCCATCTTCCTCAACGTGATGCGCTACACCGACCTGCCCGAGGCCGCCGCCCTGCTGGCCCCCCGCCGCCTGAATTTCTACGGCCGCATGCCGCCGCCCTACGAGTACACCCGCCGCATCTACGCCCTCGAAGGCAAGCCGGATCACGTCTTCCTCTCGATGAACATCGCCGGGGTGCTCGAAGGCCGCTACCACCACGACTATTCGTCGGGACGGTGACGGGCGCCCGATGGGTGTAGCCTGGAAGAAGATGCGAACGATGAGTGTTTCGCGGTTCAAGGAGCAGTGTCTTTCCTTGGTGGACACCCTCGATCCGGAGGGGCTGGTCATCACCAAGCGAGGAAAGCCCGTCGCCAAGGTGTTTCCCATTAACTCGGAGTGCTCCAGCCTCATCGGGAGCCTGAAGGGAACACTGCGTATCCACCGCGCCCTCGGCTCCACGGGACTCAAGTGGGATGCTGAATCCTGACACCCACATCCTGCTCTGCGCGTTGGCCGGACAACTGACTCCCCGCGAGCGGCGTTTGCTGGGGGGAAGCCCGTGGGGCATTTCCGCGATTGTTCTCTGGGAAGTGGCCAAACTCGCTCAATTGGGTCGCATCACGCTGGACCTGGATTCCCCGCAATTCCTGAAGCTGATCGCGCCGGTCCATGTCTGGCCCCTCGACCTGGCAGTTTGTGGCCGCCTGAAATCCCTCGACTTCCGAAGCGACCCGGCCGGCGAAATCATCGCTCCAGCCTTGTCCACAAGGCGCCGCTGGTCACTCGCGACCGCCAGATCCGGGAGTCGCGAGTGGTTCCGCTTGCGTAAAGCCGGGCGCTCGCCCGCCCCTCCTGTATCTGTGGCGGCCCCAGAGCTGGCGGCCAGACGATATCGTAGGTGTTGTTCGCCGCATGGGCGAAGCCGATGGGCGGCTTGATGGTAAGGATAAGCCCCCCGTCGCCTTTAATGCCGTCCGCTGCCAGCCCAATCAACGACCCACGCGGGCAGGCCGGTTCCCTTTAGCTCCCGTGAGCGCGGAGGCGACCATGTACGCCGCGCGCGTCATGCCTTCCTTCTTCGCGCGCCGGTCGATCTCCTCCATCTGGCTCTTGCGCGCCGTGATGTTAAACCGCTCCGCCTTCTCCGCGACATCGGCGTTCACCAGAAATGCGACCGCGCCCTTCATGGCCGGATCGTTCGCCAGAGCGTCGAGTGTGGAAGCCTCCGGGATCGCCTC
>JACOSH010000140.1 GCA_016178945.1 Acidobacteriota bacterium | reverse complement strand
CTGCTCCAGACCGGATTCGCCGCGCAGCAGGATGCGGCCGCCCGCGCCCAGCACGCGATGCCACGGACAGCCCGGCGGCGCGCCCCGCAACGCCGCGGCCACTCGCCGGGCCGCGCGAGGATAACCCGCCGCCCGCGCCACATCTCCATAGGTCGACACCTTGCCCTTGGGTATCCGCCACACCGCCTCCTCGATGAGGCGGGAAACCAATCGGGATTGTTCGGGCACTAGAATCCCTTCCGCGCCTCCAGATGCGCCTCGATCTCGCGCTTCAAGCGCCACACCGGCCGCAGCTCCTGCCGCGCCAGGAGCGGGATCTGGTCGGCCTGGTGCAGCGAGGCCGGCTGCGAGGAGTTGCCGTAGCTCAGCACGGTCATGGCGCGTACCGGCTGTCGGAATTCCACGGCCATGACGAAGGTGTCGCCGCCCACGGCTTCGAAGCGGTTCTGGCCGGCGGGCCGGTAACCGATGTTGCGGAAGACGCCCAATTCGCCGGGCGCGCCGTTGGCGGGCAGATCGAGCGAGCCGCGGCGGAAGCGATACACTTCTCCCCAAGCCACATCCACGGAGCCGTACGTGGAGGCGACGCGGCCGGCGACGGTTCCCAACGTTTCCGCCGCCGCCTTCGGGCCAGCCAGGCCGCTGGGCGTCGAGCGCGGCGCGGACTCGCTCCAGGGCACGGCAAACATCTTGCCGCGGGTTCGCGTGAGCCACTCCCGGACGAACGACTCAAACAGGACGGCGCCGCGGCTGTCCGCGCGGGCCGATCGATCCCACGCCGCCAGCGTGGCGGCGGCGCGCCGGGCGTCGTCATTGCCATGCTCGCGGGCCGCGCGGATCAGGTCGTCGAGAATGCGGTCGGCCATCTCCATCCGCGTGGAATGTTTGTAGAGCACCATCTCGTCGAAGGTGATGCTGGGGTCTTCGTCCAGCATCCGCGCGGAGCGCTGAGGGCGAAACGGCATGGCTCGCGGGGCCATGTAGGGCGGGAACTTGTTGGGATCGAGGACGGCCGGGAAAGTCGTGGTCCAGGGAGGATCGTTGGCGTTTTGCAGCCAGCCGCTGGGCGGATCGAGCACTCGCGGCAGGTCTTCATAAGGATGCGTCGAGGTCCACAGCGTGGCGGTGGTGTCACCGGGCACGGAGCGCGACCAGTAGTTCCAGTCTCCCCGCGGCCGCACCGGCGTGCGCCCGCCAAACAGGTGCAGGATGTGGCCGTCGCGGTCGGCGTAGATCACCGTGAACATGGGGATCTGCAGCCTCCGCAGCGCGGTGGTGAATTCGCCCAGATTTCGCGCGCGCGCCATATCCCACCACTGCTGGCACAGCCCCGGCTGATCCAGACCGGCGACCCGCAGCGCCAGCGCTTTCCCGGCTCTCTCCGTCAGGACCTGGCCGTGTACCGACCTCCGCACCACCAGCTTCTCGTCCGGCTTGCCTTTCACCTTCAGGATCTGCTCTTCGGTTTCGAAGGGCCGCACCTGGCCGTCAAATCTGTAGCCGCCATCGGCCAGCGTCAGCTCGTAGTGATCCTGGCCGTCGTAGGTGTTGACGGTGTGAGTCCAGCCGAGAGAATCGTTGAAGGCGATCCCGAGTACCGGAAAGCCGACCAGGGCGGCGCCATAGGCGTTGACTCCCGGCGCGGTGAGCTGCGACTCGTAGAAGAGAAAGAAATCCGACCACGGCAAGTGCGGGTTGCCGAGCAGCATGGCTTTGCCGCCCGCCGCGCGTTTGGGTCCGATGGCCCAGGCGTTGGAGCCCGGCGGCTCCGGCTGCCACATCCGTTGCAACTCCGGCGCGCCCAACCGCCGGGTCACGAAGGAGAAGTGGATCACACGCTGGACGTGGGCCAGGACGTCGATCGCATCCACCGGCAAGACCACCTTCACGTCCTCGCCGATCCTGCCCGGGTTCTCCTTGACGTAGGCGTTGATCCCCGCGGCGAAGGCGTCCAGATTCGGGCGGAAGGGAGCGGGCTGCCGCTCAACCCATTGGCGGGCGCGGGCGGGAACTCCGTTCAGCCGCACCCAGCGGTCGTCCTCCGCGTACTTCTCGCCCCAATATTCCGCGCCACGCCCGCGCGCCTGGCCGTACAGCCGCAGAATCAGGTTGCCGTGGCTCTCGGCCTGCGCCCAGCCAAAGGCGCGAAACAGGCTTTCGTCATCGGCAGCGAAGATGTGAGGGACGCCGTAGGTGTCCCAGAGGATCTCGGTCTTCGGCGCCGGCGCGGCGGAGAGGGCCGCAGCGAGCGTGAGAAGCAAGGGACCTTTGATGTTTGACATTCCGCTACTCCTTGATCTCCACGATGGTGGCGCCGGCGCCGCCTTCGTGCTGCGGGGCCGGGTAGAACTTCTCGACGTGCGGGCTCTTGGCCAGCAGCTCCGCGATGGCCTTGCGCAGAATCCCCATGCCGTGCCCGTGCACGATGCGGACGCGGCTGGCGGTGGCCAGCACGGCGCTGTCCAGGAAGCGTTCGACTCGCTCGCAGGCTTCCTCGGCATGCTCGCCGATCACGTTGATCTCCTGGACCGCCGGATTCAGTTGGGGGGCGGGCTGGAAGGACACGTTGCGCGGCAGCTTGGCCGCCGGTTCGACCGGCGGCAGCACTTCCAGAACATCCTCCACCAGCACCTGCATCTTCATGAAGCCGGCCTCGACTTCGATGCGATCCGCTCCGATCTTGCGCCGCACGCGCGCCAGGTCGCGGATTCCCTTGAGGCGGACCCGAACGCCCTCTTCGATGCGCGGCGTCTCGGCGGGCACTCCCGCCGCCGCGGCCAGCACCGTGTTGTCGAATTCCTCGCGCAGCTCACGCCCGATCTTGGCGGCTTTGCGCGCGCCCTGATCGGCCGCCTTGCGCTGCCCGGCGGATTCCCGGATCTTCGCGAGGGTTTCGCGCGACTCGGCTTCAAAGCGCGCCAGCACCTGCTCGCATCGCCGCTCCAGCTCCTGGAGCTTGGCCTTCTCCCTTTTCTCCCATTCCTTCGCCAGCTCCTTCTCTCGCGCGGCCAGCTCCGCCCGGCGCTCGCCGAGCTCGGCATCCAGCTTCGAAACCGCCTCCAGCTTGACGTGCAATTCCCCCAGCAGGCGCGCCAGATCCCGTTCGCGGGTGCTCATCGCCTGGCGGGCGCGCTCCATCACCGGTGCGGGCATCCCCAGCCGGGTGGCGATATCCAGTCCCGCCGACTTGCCGGGCAGCCCCACCCGCAACTGGTAAGTCGGCTCCAGAGTCTGCTCGTCGAAACCCATCGAGGCGTTGAGCACATTGGCGGCGCCGGCGCCGTACAGCTTGAGCGCCAGAAGGTGGGTGGAAGCCAGCGTGAAGGCGCCCGCCGCGCGAAAGTGGTCGACCACCGCCACGCCCAACGCTCCGCCCTCCTCCGGATCGGTGGCCGCGCCCAGCTCGTCCAGGAGCACCAGCGAATCCGGAGACGCATCCAGGACCATCTCGCGAATGTGCGAGATGTGCGCGGAGAAGGTGCTCAGGCTCTGCTCGATCGACTGGTTGTCCCCGATATCGGCCAGAACCTGCTCGAAGAGCGGCAATTCGGCTTCGGCGCAGGGCACGGGCAGTCCGGACTGCGCCATCAGGACCAGCAGTCCGGCCGTCTTCAGCAGCACTGTCTTGCCGCCGGTGTTGGGACCGCTGATCAACAGCGTGCGGCGATCCTGGTCCATCTCGACGGTGGCCGGCACCGGCTTCCGCCGGCGCTTCCGCAGCACATCTTCGAGCAGCGGATGGCGCGCGTCCTTGAGGAAGAAGCGCCGCGAGGGCGGCGCGCTGAAGCGAGGGATCACGCAATCGAACTCCACCGCGAAGCGCGCCTTGGCGAAGTCGAGCTCGAGCACGCCCATGGCGGCCAGCGTCTGGCGGATGCTCTCGGAATAACAGCGCAGCCGCTCGGTGAACTCGCGCAGAATGCGATGGCACTCGCGCATCTCCTCTTCGGCCAGCCGCACAAGGTCGTTGTTGAGATCGATGGTGTCGAGCGGCTCGACGAACAGGGTGTGGCCGCTGGAGCTGGCGCCGTGGATCACGCCGGCGATGCGCTTGCGCTG
>JACOSH010000204.1 GCA_016178945.1 Acidobacteriota bacterium | reverse complement strand
CAGCAGTGTCGAGAACAACACCACGTTCGCGGTGGGATTCAGCTTCATCAGGAAGACGTCGTATCCGCCGGCATTGGTCCCCTGCACGGCGCCGGTAAGCGGAAAGAAGCGCGAGTTGGTGGTTCCAGTGATGAAAATATTGCCCGCGGCATCGAAGGCGACGGCCGTGGGACGGTCGTCATCGGCGGTGCCCAGCAGCGAGGTTAGCTCGACCATGGGGTCGATGACCAGGGGCAGCGCAGGGTTGTATGCGGCGATCTCAAAAGAGGCTTCCCGATTCGGATGGAGACGGAAGCGTCCGGCGATTTCGACCCGCCCCTGGTAGATCCTGGGGCGCCGGATCACCACGCCGCCAGGGAGGTGCAAGTGGCCTTGCCGGTCGAGACGCGCTTGGTCAAAGGCCAGCCGGATCCGGCCCGGATCGGCGCCGGGCTGGAGCACGAAGTCGAATTCCAGGCTTCTGCCGGCGCCGTGGAAGATCAGGCCGATGCCAGGATAGACGTCCCGAGCCTCGGCGCGCGCGTAGTGGGGAATCCCAGTCGACCACTGCCTCGGATCGTTCCCAAGGAAATAGTTGCTCGCCCCGGGAAGCGGTTCCGCGCCCACCAGCTTGGCCCCGGGGCTTGCGCCCAGAAACCGGACGCGCACCCCTCCCACCCGCATCTCGGAGGGCGACAGCCACGCCGTGTAGCGCCCGGCGCGGGCCAGGAAGCGGCCCCCGTGGTCCTCGAAACTCACCGGCAAGTTCGCCAGGTCAACGCTGGGAGCTGCCGGGCACGCTGCAGCCAGAGCAATCAGGATCCAGTTGCGCACGAACTACCCATTGTAGCCCTCCGGCGGGCGCGGACTTCAGCCGGGCGCCAGTACCCGTCCCATGGCTTCCACAAATCGCCGCCACCGGGAGGCCGCCGCCAGCAACTGTTTGCGCCCGCCTGGAGTGAGGCGGTAGTATTTCGCCCGGCGGGCGTGCGGCGAGGTCTTCCACTGGGCCGTGATCCAGCCCCGCTGCAGCAACCGCTGCAAGGCTGGGTACAGCGAGCCGTTGTCGACCATGAATTCATGGTCCGATTGCAGCTTGAGGAACTGGGCGATGCCGTAGGCGTGATTCGGGGCAAGCTGCAAGCTCCGCAGGATCAGCACTTCGAGCGTCCCCTGCAGCAGTTCCAGCCGCTCCAATAGGGGCTCTACCGTAGGCATCCTACTTATCTTCGGACCGCGCCGCTCCGATGTCAACCGACAGGTCGCGGCTCGGTAAGTGCGTCGTTGCAGCACGAATGGCGCCGAGCCGCGACCGTGAGGAAGCGGTTGCCGAAACATTTTTCACAGTTGCGCGGTGCGGCTCCGAATCAGAAGCTCGGAACTTCGCGCCGCACCCAGACCTTGCTGGCCACGGGCCGGCCGATTTGCAGGGATCGGCCGCCGGCGCGCAGGGTCCAGGTCTCGTCGTAGTTGCGGGCGACCACATCCAGGCTGACCCCGGGGCGAACTCCCAGCCCCTCCAGATACTCAAGCAGGCGGCGGTCGCGCTCGAACACGCTCACCACGGTGATGTGCTCCGGAGCATCCAGCTCATCCAGCGGGCGCAGGCCGCGGCTGCGGCGGTCCTCCGGCGTGTCCATGCCGACGAGATTGCCATGCGGGCAGGATGCGTCCGTCTCGCCGAGCTTTTCGATCAGCCGGCGCTCGAAATCGGCCGACACGGCGTGCTCCAGTTGCTCGGCCTCGTCGTGAACCTTGTACCATTCCATACCGAAAATTTCCGTCAGCATGCGCTCGATCAGGTGGTGGCGGGTGATCAGGCGGTTGGCGATCTCGCGGCCGTCCGCCGTCAGGGCGATATGGCCCTCTCCGTTGACGTGGATCAGCGCGTCGCGCTTCAGCCGGCGGATCGCCATGGTCACGGCGGGCGCCGAGACGTTCAGCCAGCGGGTGAGCGTGGCCGCAATCACGGTTTCTCCCTCCGACTCCGCCTCGGCGATGGCCTTGAGGTAGTTCTCCTTCGAAATGGTGATCTTCACGACTTCTTGAATTGTAACGCGAGGGGGCGCCGTGCTACTGTGTCTTACTATGAAAAAGTGCGCCGGCCTGCTCCTGGGAGCAGTCACCCTCCTGGCGGAAGAAAAAGTGGACCTTACCGCCGTGCATCGCATCCGGACCGAAGCGTTCCAGAACTCCAAGGTCATGGATCACGCTTTCTATCTCACCGACGTCTACGGCCCCCGGCTGACCGGCTCGCCGGGGCTGAAGGCGGCCGCCGAGTGGGCCGTGCGGCAGTTCACCGCCTGGGGCCTGGCCAACACCAGACTGGAAAAGTGGGGACCCTTCGGACGCGGCTGGTCGCAGGTGAAGTTCAGCGCGCACCTGAAGGAGCCACAGTACGCTCCGCTCATCGGCTTCGCGCGTCCCTGGTCGCCTGGCACCAATGGACCGGTGTCCGGCGATCCCATTCTGGCGCCCATCCGGACGGAAGCCGACATGGGCCGCTACAAGGGCAAGCTCAAGGACGCTCCGCGCGAATTGCCGATGCACTCGACTGCCGAGGCCCGCGTATATACCGAGCAAGACCTGGAGAAAGAAACAATGGCGCTGCTGCCCTCGCAGAACTCATACGCCTCCGGCGCGATGGGCGGCGGACCCCAGCCTTTCCGCGGCGGACCGGGTGGACCCGGCCGGGCGGGCAATCAGCAGCCCCAGATCCCGGGCCAGGAACCGGGGCAACCCTTCAACCCCGAGGCCATGCGGCGCTTCCGAAACCGCCTCAACCAGTTTCTGGTGGATGAGGGCGTGCTCGTGGTGGCGACGGCGGGCGGCCGTGCCGACGGCGGAACGGTGCGGGCCACCGCCGCCGGATCGCAGGACGAGAAAAGCACGCTGCCGCCGCCCTCGGTAGCGTTGACCCCCGAGCACTACAACCGCATCGTGCGCCTGCTGGACAAGAAGATCCCGGTCACGCTGGAGTTCGATATCCAGAACAAGTTTCACGAGGACGCCAAGGACGCCTTCAACGTATCAGCGGAACTGCCGGGCGGCGACAAGAGGGACGAAGTCGTGATGCTGGGCGCGCACCTGGATTCCTGGACCGGCGGCACCGGCGCCACCGACAACGGCGCCGGCTCGGCCGTGGTGATGGAGGCGATCCGCATCCTCAAGGCCACCGAGCTGAAGCCGCGCCGCACGGTCCGGGTGGGCCTGTGGACCGGCGAGGAACAAGGACTGCTGGGCTCGCGAGCCTACGTGAAGGAGCATTTCGCGGATCGCGAGACCATGGAGCTGAAGCCCGAGCACTCCAAAGTCGCCGGCTATTTCAACTTGGACAACGGAAGCGGCAAGATCCGCGGCGTGTACCTCCAGAGCAACGACATGGTGCGGCCCATTTTTGAAGCCTGGCTGTCGCCCTTCAAGGATCTGGGCGCCACCACGATCACCATTCGCAATACCGGCGGGACCGATCACCAGTCCTTCGACGCGGTCGGCCTGCCGGGCTTCCAGTTTGTGCAGGATCCGCTGGAGTACAGCACGCGCACCCACCATACCAACATGGACGTCTTCGACCGCCTTCAGAAACCCGATCTGGCGCAGGCGGCGGCGGTGATGGCGTCGTTCGTCTATCACACCGCGATCCGGGATGAACCCCTGCCCCGCAAACCCCTGCCCAAGCCGCAGCCCACCAGCGGCAAGAAGGAGGATATCGAGTTTTCCAAAGTGGGCGACGTCAGTCTCAAGCTCGACGCCTGGGTGCCGCAGGGAGAGGGCCCCTTCCCGGCGGCGATCGTGGTGCACGGCGGCGGATGGCAGAACGGCGACAAGCAGACCTACGTCAAGCCGTTGTTTGAGCCGCTGACCGGCGGGCAGTTCGCCTGGTTCACGATCAACTACCGGCTGTCGCCGCAGTACAAGCATCCGGCGGCCGTCGAAGACGTGGAGCGAGCCGTCGAGTACGTGCGCAAGTACGCCGCGCGTTTCAAAGTAGATCCCAACCGCATTGCGCTGATCGGCGAGTCGGCGGGCGGACACCTGGTGGCGATGGTGGGAGCGCGCAACCGGCCCGAGTCGAAGGTGCAGGCGGTAGTGCCCTTCTACGGCGTGCACGATATCGAGGCGCGGGCAGTCGCCAGGAAGGAAGTCTCGAAAAACGTACAGCAGTTGCTGGGAGTCAGCGACCTGAGTCCCAAGAGCCTGAAAGTGATGCGCGAGGCTTCGCCAATCACCTACGTGAAGGCAGGCATGCCACCCTTCCTGTTCATCCACGGGACCAAGGACGAATCCGTGCCCTTCGACCAGTCGACCCGCATGTGCGACAAGATGAAGGAAACCGGCAACCTCTGCGAGGTGTTCACGGTGGAAGACGCGCCGCACGGCGTGGATAACTGGGAGAAGAACCCGGCGTTCACCAAGTACAAGGTCAAGATGATCGAGTGGCTGAAGGCCACGCTGAAGTGATCCAGGCCGCTACCGGTAGGCTACAATCGTAAGCGATGGACATCCCGCAGTCGCAGTTCGCCCGCGATCTGGGCGAGATGGGGAGCTTGCTCAACCAAAGCATCGGGCAACAACTTACGCTGACGCAACACGTGGATCTAGTAACGCGTGAGTTCGGCGAAATTGTTCTCAAGATAGCCGAAGGGCAGCGTCAGTTGACGGGACACATCGAGCGGCTCACCGTGAGTCGCCGGGACACCGGCGAGCGCATGGACGCTCTGATCCGCATCACGGACGAGTGGATCCGGCGTCCTACACAGTGAACCTGACGGTCAGGAGTCTCCAGGCGCGGGCGGTGAACGTGCCCCTGAAGCGGCCGCTCCAAACCGGCGGGGGCCTGGTTGCCACGGCGCCGCTGGTCCTGATCGACCTGGAAACCACGGAAGGAGTCACCGGGTCCAGTTATGTTTTCTGCTACACTCCGCTGGCGCTCCGGCCGGTCGCCCAGCTCCTTTCGAATCTGGAGGAGCTGATTCGGGATCGCCCCCTGGCGCCCCAGGCGATCGAGCAGGACCTCCAGAGGCGTTTTCGCCTGCTCGGGGCGCAGGGGCTGACCGGGATTGCCCTGGCCGGGATCGACATGGCGGCGTGGGACGCGCTGGGGAAGGCCTGCGGTCTTCCCCTGGTTCGTCTGCTCGGAGGCGAGCCGCGGCCCATTCCCGCCTACAATAGCTGCGGGCTTGGACTCATCGGCCCGGACCGCGCGGGCCCGGAAGCGCGGGAGCTGGCCGCGCCCGGCTTCTCCGCGATCAAGGTCCGCCTGGGATATCCCGATCTGGAAACCGACCTTGCCGTCGTGCGCGCCGTACGAGAGGCGGTGGGCAAAGACGTCCTCTTGATGGCCGACTACAACCAGTGCCTTTCCGTTCCCGAGGCCATCCGGCGCGCGCGCCGGCTCGACGCCGAGCAGCTCTACTGGATCGAAGAACCGACACTGGCCGACGACTACCTGGGACACGCCGCCATCCGCTCCCAAACCCGGACGCCCATCCAACTCGGCGAGAACTGGTGGGGACCGCACGACATGAGCAAATCGCTGGCGGCGGGGGCCTCCGATTTCGTGATGCCGGATGCGACCAAGATCGGGGGCGTGACCGGCTGGCTGCGGGCGGCGGCGCTGGCTGAATCCAACGGGCGGCCGATGTCCTGCCATCTCTTTCCCGAGATCGGCGCCCATCTGCTGGCGGTGACGCCCACCTGTCACTGGCTGGAGTACGCGGACTGGGCCAGTCCGCTTCTCCGCAACCCGGTCGTCATTGAGGGCGGCAATGCGGTAGTATCCGAAACTCCGGGTGTCGGCCTCGAGTGGGACGAGGAGGCGGTCCGCCGCTACGCATTCGACTGATAGAATGGACGGCGCATGAATCGGCGGACATTCCTGGCGGCCACCGTCGCTTGCACGGCGGCCACGCCGCGCCGCACCACGGTCTCGATCCGCGGAGACCAATTCCTCCTCAATGGCCGTCCTACCTACCCCGGGCGTTCCTACCAAGGAATGAAGATCGAAGGGCTGCTGCTGAACGCGCGCCTGGTCCAGGGCATTTTCGACGATCGCAACCCCGAGACGGTGTCGCGCTGGAAGTATCCCGACAGCGGCGTTTGGGACGCGGAGCGGAACACGCGCGAGTTCATCGCCGCCATGCCGGAATGGCGGCGTCACGGGCTGCTCAGCTTCACCCTCAACCTGCAAGGCGGCAGCCCGGAAGGGTACTCCAAGGGTCAGCCCTGGCACAACAGCGCGTTTGAAGCGGACGGATCCCTGCGCCCGGATTACCTGGCTCGTCTCCGGCTGATCCTCGACCGCGCCGATGAGTTGGGGATGGCGCCGATCGTGGGCTACTTCTACTTCGGCCAGGATGAGCGCTTGGCCGGCGATGAAGCCGTCCGCCGCGGCGTCGAGGAAGCATCGCGCTGGCTCCTCGACAACGGCTATCGCAACGTCATGGTGGAGATCGCCAATGAGTGCGACAACCGCGGCTATCAGCAGCCGCTTCTCCAGGCGCCCCGGATCCACGAGCTCATTCGCCGGGTCCAGTCGTTTCAAAAGGATGGTCGCCGGCTGCTGGTTGGCGCCAGCTTCAACGGCGGCCGGATTCCCACGCCGAATGTGGTGGCCGCATCGGATTTCCTGCTCCTGCACGGCAACGGGGTGAAGGACCCCGAGCGCATCGCCGCCATGGTCGCCGAGTCGCGGGCCGTGCCCGGATATCGCCCCATGCCCATCCTGTTTAACGAGGACGATCATTTCGACTTCGACCGGCCGGTCAACAACATGATGAAAGCGATCGCCGCCTACGCCTCGTGGGGATACTTTGACCCCGAGGGCTACCAGTGCCCGCCGGTCAACTGGGGGCTTGGCACCGAGCGAAAGCGAGCTTTCTTCGCGGCCGTGCGGCGCGTTTCGCAACAGCCATGAAGCAGGCGCTCCTCTCCTTGGCCGCCCTGGCCGGGCTGCTCTACCTGGCGGTTGAAAAGCGCCCGGCCCCGCCGGTGTCGGCGGCGGGCCCGCGGCGCGCCGGTTTTCTGATTCGCTTCGGGAGCGATCAGATCGGCGGAGACGGTTGGACCTGCGCGACGCGCCTGCAGCGCTACTGGGACACTCCCTACGAGAGCCGCATGCGCCCCACTTCGAACCGGGACAAGGTTACGGGCAAAGGGATTCTAGTGGAGTTCGATGCCGGCGGCTACGACATTCAGGTACGGACCGCGCAAGGGAACTTTTCGTTCCCCGCGGATGCGGAGGCTTGGAGCGCACCGCTCCCCAGGCTGAATGGACGCGTCGAGGTGCGGGCCGCGCCGGTCAGCGCGGTCCTGACTCCCGGGCCGGAGGCCGACGACTACCCTTCCCTGCTGGAAGCCCGCGATGGAACCCTATGGCTGGCCTACCAGTCCTGGGCGGGCGGCAGCGATCAGATCCTGGTGCGGCGGCGCCCGCCGGGCGGCGAGTGGTCCAAGCCCGAAAAGCTGGACGGCGGCGGCGACTACTTCCGGACCGCCGTCGCCCAGGACCGCGCCGGCTGGATCTGGGTGGTCTGGTCGGCCCAGGTGAAGGGAAACTTCGACCTCTACGCGCGGGCCTTTGATGGGCGGCGGTGGCGCGCCGCCGAGCGCTTGACCACGGCACCCGGCTCGGACATCCATCATGCGCTGGCGAGCGACCGCGCCGGGAATCTCTACCTGGTGTATCAGAGCTCGCGTGCCGGCAACTTCGACATTTATGCCCGCATCTACGATGGCAAGCGGTGGTCCACCGAGCTCCCCGTCTCGGCCGACCCGGCCAACGAGTGGGAGCCGGCGCTAGCCGCGGCGCCGGACGGGCGAGTGACCGTCCTCTGGGACACCTACGCCTCGGGAAGCTACGACGTCCTCAGCCGCACCTGGGAGAACGGCAAGCTCGGCCCGGTCGTGCCGATCGCCTCGAGCGGCGCGTTCGAGGCGCGCGCCAGTGCCCAGTACGACTCGCTGGGCCGCCTGTGGATCGCCTGGGAGGAAGGCGATTTCAACTGGGGCAAGGACTACGGCAACCTGATCCCGGAGAGCGGGCGCGGCCTGCTGGTGCGGCGGCAGGCGCGCGTCGCCGTACTGGTGAACGGCCGCCGGATGGAGCCGGTCGCCCCGATCGCGGAGGCTGTCCCCGAGGACCTGCGGCAGGTCTTTCACCAGCCCCGTCTGGTCCTGGACCCGAAGGGCGTTCCCTGGCTGTTCGTTCGCTATCGGATCAACTTGCCGCAGGGCCAAATGGGTGAGTCGTCCCGGGCGCTGTGGCGGCTGGGAGCGACCTGCTACCGGGGCGGCCGCTGGCTGCCGTTGATAGAGTTTCCGGAAGGTCACGGCCGCATCGACGCGCCCGTGGCGGCCGCCGCCGGCCGGGACGGCAATCTGCACGTGGCCTGGGTGAGCGATGGGCGGCTCTGGCCCAGTGGGACTCCACGGGATCAGGACCTGTACATCGCCCGAATCCCGGCGGCGAGCGGCTCCTTGGAGCCCGAGCTTTCCGGATTTGTTCCGCCCGCTGAGAACCCGGCTGCCTCGCACGCGCGTGAGGCGGAGGACGTCGCCCGCATGCGGGACTACCGCGCAAGGACAGGCGCCCAAGTGTTCCGCATCGCCCGCGGAGACATTCACCGCCACACCGACATCTCCTGGGACGGCAACCGCGACGGCTCGCTCGACGATGCCTACCGTTACGCGCTGGACGCCGCCAGCCTGGACTTCCTGGGCGTGTGCGATCACCAGGCCGGGCAGTCGATCCCCTACAACTGGTTCCGTATCCAGAAGGCGGTGGACCTGTTCACTATCCAGGGGAAATTCGCACCGCTCTATTCCTACGAGCGCAGTCTTCCTTTCCCCGATGGTCACCGCAACGTGTTGTTCGCCCAGCGCGGCCATCCCATCCT
>JACOSH010000203.1 GCA_016178945.1 Acidobacteriota bacterium | reverse complement strand
CGCTGGGCGGGCAGCTTGGACAAGTCCGAGCCGTCCGACAGGGCGTAATCCTGCCATCCGCCGCGCCCCTGCACCAGGTCGCCCGGCTGGAATCCACTGTGCCGCGATTCCTCGACCACGCCCAGGGTGCCGCCCCACATCACCTGATTCAAATGGAGGGCGGGCATGTAGGTCTCGGCCCCGTTCATCCAGACGCGGTTGGCCGGGTCGAGCGACAAGTAAATGTTCCGGACCAGAACCTGGTTCTCGCCCGGAGAAGGGACGGGCGTTTGACGCCATTCAAAATCCGATTCTTTGACCAGTCCTTGAGGATTGGCCGTGATCACCCACTGGCGGTTTTGAGTCATAGTCCCATCACCTGCATTCCGGAATCGACGAACAGGACGTTGCCGGTGACGCCGCGGCCGAGCCGGCTGGCCAGAAAGACGGCGGCGTCGGCGACCTCGGCCGGCTCGGTATTGCGGCGCAACGGCGAGCGCTGCGACACGGTTTCGAGAACCGTCGAGAAGTCCTTAATGGCCCGCGCCGAGGCCGTCTTGACCGGTCCCGCCGAGATGGCGTTCACACGAATATTCCTGGGCCCCAGATCGCCGGCCAGGTAGCGGACCGAGGCCTCCAGCGCGGCCTTGGCCACGCCCATCACATTGTAGTTGGGGACCACGCGGATCGAGCCGAGGTAAGTCAGGGTGGTCAGCGACCCGCCGGCGGTCATATGCGGGACCGTGGCGCGCGCGACGGCCACCAGGGAATAGGCGCTGACTTCCTGAGCCAGCAGGTAACCGGCGCGCTGGGTTTCCACAAACGGCCGGGCCAGGTCCTCGCGATTGGCGAAAGCCAGCGAGTGGATCACGGCATCGAGCGGGCGGCCCAGGGCGGCCAGAGCCTCGGAGAGCGCAACCAGATCCTCTTCCTTGGTCACATCGCAGGGGAGGAGCTTGTCCACCGCGAGGCCCTCGGCCATCGATTCCAGCGCGGCCTTCTGATGCTCGCCCAGATAGGTCAGGACCAGCCGCGCGCCTTCCCGCGAGAAAGCCTGCGCGATGGCGTAGGCCAGACTCCCCCGGTTGGCGATCCCGAGGACGAGGGCGGTCTTGCCCTCCAGGAGATGGGACATAAGTTCCTATTGTAAGCAGGTGTGAGGTGTGAGGTGTGAGGTGTGAGGTGTGAGGTGTGAGGTGTGAGGTGTGAGGTGTCAGGTGTCAGGTGTGAGGTGTGAGGTGCCAGGTGTCAGGCGCCGCCCCCGACCTCTGACACCTAACACCTAACACCTGACACCTGCTACCGCACCTTCATCGGCGCTCCGCCGGCGGCTTTGCTGCGCTGGGCGGCGTCCATGAAAGCGAACATCTCCAGGGTCTCCTCGTTGGGCACAGGAGGCTGCTTGGTCTCGAAGAACTTGATGATTTCCAGCAGCAGGGGGCGATAGCTGAAGGGAGTCTTGGGGCGGCTCTGGGCGATCTCCTTGAGGCGGAAAACGACCGCGCCGTAGTCGCCGTAGGGCCGCAGCGCATGCACCGAACCGATGCGCCCGCCCTTCCATTTCCCCACTACCAGGTCGCCGCCCTCGGTGGAGACGCGGGTGACTTCCTCGCAGCCCGGCCCCATCAGGGCGTAGAGCATCTCGATGGGATGAATGGCGTACCAGGAGAGATCCAGTTGGTGGTGCTCTTCGAGCGGGCCCGGGCCCCAGGTGGTGACGCCCTGGGTGTCGGTGAACTTCAGGCTGGCGGCGATCTCGCCGAAGCGCAGGCCGGAGGCGCTGAACCAGGGAACGCCGGCTTCCTTGGCCAGGCGGGCGATCTCGCGCGCATCGGCCAGGGTGGAGGCCAGCGGCTTGTCGATGAACAACGCCTTGCCGGCGGCGATCACGGCCTTGGCCTGCTGGAGGTGCACGCGGCCGTCGAGGCTCTCGAGCAGGATACCGTCCACCTTGCGGCAAAGCGAGCCGATGTCGGGGGTGAAGTCGATCTTCCATTTCGCGCGCAGCTCTTCGGCGTACTTGTCGACGCGATCGGCGCTGCTGGGGATGTCTCTGCTCCCGCCCTTGTAGGCGGCCACAACACGGGCGCCCGGCACGTAGTCGGGCGAAGTGGGGTCGTTGAGCGACTTGGTGAACGCGATCACGTGGGAGGTGTCGGTTCCAATGATGCCCAGCCGGATATCGGCGGCCGCGGCCAGACCCAGGGCGGCAATGAAAAGAAAGAGTCTCACGTTGGGCATTGTACACTGACTTGGGAGTGGATCTCTCGACCGAGCTCACGTACCTGAAGGGAGTCGGCCCGCATCGGGCCGCGATGCTGGCCACCAAGGGCCTCCAGACGGTGGAGGATCTGCTGCAGTACATCCCCTTCCGCTACGAGGACCGCAGCAACGTCAAGACCATCGCGCAACTGGCGCCGGGCGAGATGGCCACGGTCATCGCGCAGGTGCGCGCGGCCAAGGCCTCCGGGTTTCGCCGCCGCGATCTGGGGATGTTCGAGGCCGTCTTCGCCGACGCCTCGAGCGCGGTCCTGGTGGGCAAGTGGTTCCACGGCCAGTATCTCAGTAGGGTGCTGGAGCCGGGCCAGCGGGTGGCCCTGTTCGGCAAGATCGAGTTCGACAGCTTTACCGGGGAGCTGTCGGTGCTGCATCCGGAGTTCGAAATCCTCAGCGAGGAAGACGAGGACGGCGAGGCCGCGCTGCACGTCGGCCGGCTGGTTCCCATCTACGAGGCGGCGCAGAAGGTGCACACGCGGCTGCTGCGCACTTTGATGTACCGCCTGCTGAATCAACTGAAGCCGGTTGAGGATCCCCTGCCGCGCGCGGTGCGCGAGCGGCTCAAGCTGGCGGACCGCTGGACGGCGCTGCGGGAAGTCCACTTTCCGCCGGCGGAGAGCGATCCGCGAGTGCTCAACGCCTTCCGCTCCCGGGCGCATTTCCGGCTGATCTTCGAGGAGTTTTTCTGGCTGGAGTGCGGGCTGGCGCTGAAGCGCAACCAGGCGCGCAGCGTGCCTGGGATCGCCTTCGAGCTGAGCGGCCGGGCGCGCGAGCGGATCAAGACTATGCTGCCGTTCAAGCCCACCGGGGCGCAGAAGCGCGTGCTGGGCGAGATCGCCCGCGACATGGCGGCGCCGCGTCCCATGAGCCGGCTGCTGCAGGGCGACGTGGGCAGCGGCAAGACCATCGTGGCGGCCGAAGCCGCCGTGATCGCCATCGAGAACGGCTACCAGGCGGCGGTGCTGGCGCCCACCGAGATCCTCGCCCAGCAGCACTATTTCTACTGGAAGCAACTGATGGGACCGCTGGGCTACGTGACCGTGATGCTCACCGGGTCGTTCACCAGCCGCGAGAAGACGCAGCTCAAGAAGCTGATTGCCGAAGGGCTGGCCCACGTGGTGATCGGGACCCACGCGCTGCTGGAAAAGGACGTCGAGTTTCAAAAGCTGGGGCTGGCCGTCATCGACGAGCAGCACCGCTTCGGCGTGCTGCAGAGGCTGGGCCTGGCTCGCAAGGGACAGCATCCGGACATCCTGGTGATGACCGCCACGCCCATCCCCCGCACGCTGGCCCTGACGCTGTACGGCGACCTGGACGTCTCGGTGATCGACGAGCTGCCGCCGGGGCGCAAGCCGGTCAAGACGCGGCAAGTCACCGCGGACCGAGTCGAGCAGGTCTACAGCTTTCTGAAGACCCAGATCGATGCCGGACGCCAGGCCTACGTGGTGTATCCGGTGATCGAGGATTCCGAGACGCAGGCCATGAAGGCGGCGGAAAAGATGTACCAGCACCTGTCGCGGGAAGTCTTTCCGGACTTGACGGTGGCCCTGCTGCACGGCCGTCTTCCGGCGGCGGAGAAGGAGGCCGCGATGGAAGCGTTCAAGCAGGGGCGCACGCAGGTCCTGGTGTCGACCACGGTGATCGAGGTGGGGGTGGACGTCCCCAACGCCACCGTGATGGTGATCGAGCAGGCGGAGCGCTTCGGCCTGGCCCAGTTGCACCAGCTTCGCGGGCGGGTGGGGCGCGGCGCGGACCAGAGCTACTGCATCCTGGTGACGGAGCGGCTAAACGACACGGCGCGGGAGCGCATCCGCACGCTGGTGGACTCCAACGACGGATTCGCCATCGCCGAGATGGACCTGCGGCTGAGGGGTCCGGGCGAGTTCTTCGGGACGCGCCAGTCCGGGCTGCCGGCGCTGGAGATCGCCAACGTGATTCGGGACAAGGAGATTCTGGAGGCGGCGCGCCGCGAGGCGGTGGACTTCATCGCCTCGCCGCCGTCGGAGGAAGAGGGGCGGCGCGCGGTGGCCTATCTGCGCGATCATTGGCAGCGGCGGTATGGCCTGGTGCAGGTCGGATGAGCGGGGCGGGGCGGTCACGGCCGGGTTCGGGGTGAGTTCCCCTCTTGATCCCGTATCTCTTACGGAGGACAGCAGGGATCACAATCTGCCCCTTCACCGCTCGCCGCAACGGCCGGTTAGCCACCTTCGCTGACCGGGGCGTCCCTTTGCCAAACGTACTTGGCGACCGCGACGCTGCGCCGCCTCGCCAGGCTGCGGCGGTGAGCCTTGATGCGTTCGATCTCGTGAAGGGTTTCGGCGGTGAGGTAAGTCGCGCCGCAGCCCGGACAACTGACAACTGGCACGCTCTCTACAACCAGCAGGCTGGGGCCCCTACCGTAACTTCGGGTCAGGCGCCGAACATGGGCTTCCTCGCGACCACAGTTCTCGCAACGGAAAGTCACTTCCCTCGAGTTAGTCCTCATAGACCGTCAGAATATACAGCCGGCCAAACCAGCCCGAACTTTGCAACCACGGAGGCCCTTCGGCCATCGAGGGTCTTACCGCAGACCACATACTTCCACTCCCCGGTTTCGTGGTCCTTCTGTCGCTCCGCGACTGAATCTTCAGGCTACTGCACATTCGGCCATCAGTCAAAAACCGTAACGCTCACGCGCGCGACTGCCTAACGGCTCGCGGCATCAGTTGGAGAAGAGGTCGCCTGGCGCGACCGATGACCGCGGGATTCTCGCCCAATTGCGGCCGGGCGGCTCAGCGCGAAGTTAGCTTGTCTCACTCGACAATCACCTCAGCCCCGAAGACGGCAGCAATGACCATCACCAGGACTATGATCCCAAGGCCCACAGGTGGGGAGGCCACGTGCGTGCGGCCACTGCGCCGCGGGCCAGAGCAAGGCCCTTCGCTGTTGAGAAGACCACTCCCCACGAAGACCCCAGCGTATGACCAGAAGATGTGAAAACCCCTGGGGACCTCCGCGCCGGGGGCGCCGGCCGCCGTGGAAGCATCGAATGGTAGCCGGAGATCCTCAGCGGTTAGAATACATTCGCGCGTCATATTCGAATCGCTCCGGCGCCCTGAACGTGATCTCGGAGAACTCTGAGTGAGCGGGGTTCAACAACACATTCCATTCACCACGGATCGCCGCGGACGGCACGAGCAGTGCCGCCGTCTCTCCACCGCGAATCCACTGGTCTCCGAATCGCCGCAAGGACTCGTCTCTCGATTCGTGCCGGCCCGCTGGAAGAGTCGCCGGATCAAGTCTGCGAATCTCCACCGCATCGGGAATGTCGCCTTCGATCGCCACGAGGTCCGCTGGTCTCAGATTCGGCTCCAAGTTGACGAAAGTTTCGACCGCGGCGAGCGCCAACGAAGTCGAAGCATATACCACTTTGACTCCGCGGCTGTTCCAGCGGCCGCCGTAGAGACGAGCGCCCGCTCCCGTCGCCGCCTCAGCGGCGTAGTGACGGCGGCAGATTCGCCAGAACCGCATTAGCTATATACGCCGTAGGCAATGCGGCCCAGGATCTCTTCGACCATCTGAGCGCCGGCGTCGGTGTCAAGCTGATCGAGAGGCCTTTCGCCACCGAGCGCGCGGTTGGGAGCGCTGAGCCATTCAACGGCTTTTTCGCGGTCGCCGATCGTCTCAACCGCCTGGGCATACACTCGCGCCATGCGGACCGTCCGATCGGATTCGGCGCATGTCAGCGGGCATCGCTGACTGAGGCGGCGGGTCAACTGCGCCAGATCGTCCGGCCTTCTTATCGTCTTGCCCAGTATCTTCCGCCCGCCCAAGACCTCGGCGATCGCTTCCGTTTCCATCCTGGCCTCCTGGCTACTCATTATACGCCATTTGGCTAGGACTTGCCGAACCATTTTCGTCCGCATGTTCATCGGCGTGCGTAGTCATGACGTGCTGACCTTGCCGCACCAACTCGCGCATTCGCTTCAGTAACCGAGACAACACCTGAGTCTTCAGGCTACTGCACGTTCGGCCAACAGTCAAAACCGTAACCTTCCTCGTGCGGGTGCCTAACGGCTCGGGGCATCGGTTGGAGAAAAGGCTCGTCTGGCCGCGATCGATGACTGCGGGATTCTGGCGAAATTGGGCTCGGCGGCTCAGGGCGAAGCTGGCTTGCTTCACTCGACAATCACCTCAGGCCCGAAGACGGCAGCAATGACCATCGCCAGGACCATTGCCCCAAGGGCCCACAGGAGGGGAGGCCACCAGCGCGCGGCCACCGCGCCGCGCGACAGAGCCAGCCGGTAAGGGCGACCTTCGCTGTTGAGAAGACCAATCCCCACGAAGACTCCCAAGTATGTCGAGTAGATGAACAACTGGTGGGCCTTCGCGCCGAGGGAACCGGCTGCAAGCGGCGCGAGAAAGGCGGCGGCCGGTGTGCTCGTGAGGGCGTAACCCATCATCCGACTCCCG
Organism: Acidobacteriota bacterium; assembly: GCA_016178945.1. Lineage (GTDB taxonomy): Bacteria > Acidobacteriota > Terriglobia > Bryobacterales > Bryobacteraceae > JACOSH01. The sequence goes on along the minus strand of JACOSH010000203.1, from coordinate 10,549 downwards.
CTGCGGGTGACATTCAAACCGTGGAGGAAGAGACCCAGCGGCAAGCTGAAAACGCAGTATGCCGCGATCACATCGGGCGAATAGAAGCGTCGGCCCGCCAAGTCCTGCGCGGCGGCCTCTTCCCTCCGCTGGGATGGTTCGCTCGACACCGCGGATCTGCTCCTTCCTCCACCTAACGGGGCGGCCGCTGTCTCAGGACGATCTCTTCACGAACGGCCACCAGCTTCTTCTGGCCGGGCTGGGCGTAGCGGCTGGCTGAACCGCTTTATGACCGGCTCCGGTCCGCCACGTCTGCGTTATCTGGAGGCGGGATTTCGCGACCTTACCCCAGGGGTCCCGCAAGTCGGCGTTCGGAAGGACGCGGACCGTCTCGCGCAGCGCAAGCGCAACCCTCAAGGCTTCGGAGGGACCGGTGATCGGGCCACGAGCCTGGACTTCGCCGACAATCGAAGCGAATCTCTCCCGGTCGCCCGCCCCGCCGGCCACGAGCCCTTGGACAACCAGAAAAGCCCAAGCCTCGCCTGTTCGCGTGAGGTCGGATGCGGCGAGGCTGCTGGTCAGGAGGTCCCATCCGTCAGGCGACTCCATTTCAGACAAACTCCACCGCGCGGGCGACCTTCACCGCGGGATTCTCTCGCAATTGCGCCAGCACGGACTCCGGCACCGAGCCGTCGGTCGAAACCACGGCCACCGCTTCCAGCGGCTCGCCCGGCGCCGAGGGGGCGTCGCGGCGGCCCAGGGAGAAGTTGGCGATGTTGATCTTGTTCCTGCCCAGCACCGTGCCGACGTGGCCGATCACGCCCGGCACATCGTGGTTCATCATGAAGATAAGGTGGCCGCCGAGCTGGACTTCGCACTGGATGTCCTGGACCTGGATGAGGCGCTCTTTGCCCAGGACTACGGCGCCTTCCACCGTGCTCAGGCCGGAGTCGGTTTCCAGTTCGAGACGAATCGAGTCGCTGTGGCCCGAGCGCGGCTCGTGGCGCTCGGCCACGTTCCAACCGCGCTGTCCGGCGATCTGCATGGCGTTTACCAGGTTGGCCTTGTGGGCCAGGGAGCGGTTCAGCACTCCGGCCAAGCCGGCGCTGCGCAGCAGGTTGGTGTTGCTCTCGGCGATCTTGCCGTGATAGGCGAGCCGCACCGTCCTGGGATTCCCGCTGGCAATGTGGGCGGCGAAGTTGCCGAGCTTCTCGGCCAGCGAGATATACGGCCCCAGGGCCTTGTACTGCTCCGGCGACAGCGCCGGCATGTTGACGGCGTTGATGGCCACTCCCTGTTGCAGGTACTCCACCACCTGCTCGGCGATGCGCACGCCTACCGTTTCCTGAGCCTCTTCGGTCGAGCCGCCGATGTGCGGGGTGGCCAGCACCGGGTCCAGTGCGAAGAGCGGAAATCCCGGCGGCGGCGGCTCCACCGAAAATGCATCCAGGGCCGCGCCGGCTACCTTGCCGGAAAGGATGGCCTCGCGCAGCGCTTCGTCGTCCACCAGCTCGCCCCGCGCGCAGTTGACGATGCGGACCCCCGGCTTCATCCGGGAGAAGGCATCGCGCGAAAGCAGGCCTTCGGTCTCCGGAGTCAGCGAGACGTGCAGGCTGATGTAGTCGCTCTGCGCATACAACTCCGGGAGGCCCACCAGCTCGACGTTGAGATCCCGGGCGATCTGGGAGGTCACGTAAGGATCGTGAGCCAGGATGCGCATGTCGAAGGCGCGCGCCCGCTTCACCACCTCGCGGCCGATACTGCCCAGTCCGACGATCCCCAGCGTCTTGCCGCGCAGCTCGCTGCCCACCAGGTTCTTCTTGTCCCACTTGCCGCTCTTGGTGGACAGGGTGGCCTGGGGCACGCGGCGCGCCATGGCCAGCATCAGGGCCAGGGTGTGCTCGGCGACCGACACGGCGTTGCCGCCCGGCGTGTTCATCACCAGCACGCCGGCGGCGGTGGCGGCCTCCAGATCCACGTTGTCCACGCCCACTCCGGCGCGGCCGATGACGCGCAGCCTGGGCGCTTGGGCGAGAACCGCCTGGGTCACCTGGACGGCGGATCGCACCAGCAGGGCGTCGGCCGTGGCCAGATGCGCGGTGTACTCCTTAGGGTTCGAGACGACGATCTTCCAGCCGGGCTGTGCCTCCAGCAGTTCGATGCCCGCGTCGGCCAGCTTCTCGGCGATCAGAATGTTCATGGGGTATAAAGGTTAGGCTAGCCCACCTGGTCTCACACAATCAACATGCAGTCGCCGTAGGAGTAGAACCGATACTCGCGTTCCACCGCGTGCCGGTAGGCCGCCAGCACGAAATCCTTGCCCGCAAAAGCGCAGACCAGCAGCAGCAGGCTGGTCGAAGGCAAGTGGAAGTTCGTGAGGAGGGCCCCGGTGGCGCGGAACTCGAAGCCCGGGTAAATGAACAGGCCGGTCTCGCCCGACGGGCCGGCGCGCCAGAGGGTCTCCAGCGTGCGGACGCTCGTTGTGCCGACCGCGATGCGGCGGGCGGCGGCGCGGATCGTCTCCAGGTGCTCCGGAGCGACCGAGTAGGCCTCGGGGTGCAGGTGGTTCTCCTCGACCTCGACGGCATGAAGCGGCTGGAAGGTGCCCAGGCCGACGTGCAGGGTCACGCGAGCGATCGAAGCGCCGGCGCCGCGGCAGTGATCGAGAACTTGCGGAGTGAAGTGCAGGCCGGCCGTGGGCGCGGCGACCGAGCCGCGGGCGCGGGCGTAGATCGTCTGGTAGCGCTCGCGGTCCGGCGGCTCGTCCGGGCGATGGATGTAGGGCGGCAGCGGGATGTGGCCCACGCGGTCCAGCACTTCGTCCAGATCGCCGGTCGCAGCCAGCTTCACGGTGCGCTCGCCGTAGGGCCCGCGCGACAGAATCTCGACGCGCAGCTCCCGGGCGACGTGGATCACGTCCCCGGTGCGCACCTTGCGGCCTGGACGAACCAGCGCCGACCAGACGCCGCGGTCGGAGGAGAGCGGATGCGTCAGGAAAATCTGAATGATTCCCGAATGGCCCTGGCGGGTCCCAAACAGGCGGGACGGAATCACCTTGGAGTCGTTGAGCACCAGGCAGTCGCCCGGCCCGAGGTATTGCGGAAGGTCGCGGAAATGGCCGTCCTCCCAGCGCTCGACGCGGCGGTCGAGAACCAGCATGCGCGAGGCGCCGCGTTCTTCCAGGGGATACTGTGCGATCCGCTCCGGCGGCAGAGCGTAGTCGAATTCCGAAAGGTTCACTTCGGTCGGGCTTCGCGCAGCACCGGGTAGAACTGCACGAAGACGTTGTCGGCGGCGCCGTGCTGGTTATGGCACTTCCAGCACGCCTCCTTGGGGAAGGCCTTGGCCTGGGCCAGCGGCGCGCCCTCCTTGCCGATGAAGTTGAAATACGCCCACTGCTCGGGGAAGCGCTGCTGGTCCTTCATGGCGACCTCGATCCCCAGCGTGCGATCCTCGAACTGGCCGCGCTTGTTGATGGAGGCGTTGGTCCCGGCCGCGATCACTTCCATCACCAGGATGGTCTTGTCCGGGAAGCGGCCGCTCGCGGCGAACTGGCGATAGGCTTCGCGCTGGATGTAGATGTTGTGGAAGCGGGACTCCGTGGGCTCGGGGCCTTCCGCGTAACCCATGTTCAGATTCGATCCCACGAACATCCATTCGCGATATCCTTCGGGGCGGATCAACTGGTTGTCAGCGGTGAAGCGAGGTTGCGGCATGGAGGGCTCGGACGCCAGAACCGTCGCCAAGACCAGGATGAGGAACGCGCATCGGCTTGCCATATATTGAAATGATACTGGACAATGGAAGATTCACCAACATGTCCCGAGAATACAGCCTGACCCCCAAACGTGTTCCCCGAGTGGAGACGCCCTTCCGCCGGATCGTCACCGAGATCCCGGCGCCCGGCTCGATCCCGACGCTGGAGAAGCTCTACCGCACCGAGCCGGTGGCCATGCGCGGGCAGCCGCCGGTGCTCTGGGATCGCGCCGAAGGCTTCCAGGTCTGGGACGCCTACGGCAACCAGTGGATCGACTGGTCGTCGGGAGTCCTGATCACCAACGCCGGGCACGGCCGCCAGGAGATCATCGACGCGGTGACCCGGCAGGCCCAGTCCCGGCTGCTGACCACGTACTGCTTTCCCTCTGAGATCCGGGCGGCGCTGGTGGACCGGCTGGCCTCGCTGCTGCCCGAGCCGTTGAAGAAAGTCTTTCTCCTGACCACTGGCTCGGAGACCGTCGAGTGCGCCATCAAGCTGTGCCGCTCGCACGGCGTCAAAGCCGGTGGCCGCGGCAAGCATGTGATCGTCTCCTACGATAAGGCGTTTCACGGGCGAACTCTGGGCTCCCAGCAGGCCGGAGGCATCCCCGCGCTGAAGGAGTGGATTGTCAATCTCGATCCGGGCTTCGCGCAGGTCCCCTTCCCCGACGGTTTTCGCACGCCGGACACTTCGTTCGACCATTTCCAGCGCTGTCTGCGGGAGCAGGGCGTGGAGCCGCAGAATGTCGCCGGGGTCATCCTGGAGACCTATCAGGGGGGCAGCGCGGCCTTCGCGCCGCCGGCCTACATGCAAGCGCTGCGGCAATGGTGCTCAGGCCACAAGGCGCTGCTGGTGTGCGACGAAGTGCAGGCCGGCTTTGGGCGCTGCGGCACGCTATGGGGGTTCGAGCACTACGGCATCGTGCCCGACCTGGTGTGTTTCGGCAAGGGTATTTCCAGCTCTCTGCCCCTGGCGGCGGTGGTGGGGCGGCCCGATGTGATGGACCTGCACCCGGCCGGCAGCATGACCTCCACGCACACCGGGAATCCCGTCTGCTGCGCCGCGGCGCTGGCTTCGATTGAGCTGATCGTTGGGGAGAATCTGGCGGATAACGCGGCCAGAGTGGGCGGCCTGATGCACCAGCGGCTGCGCGGGTTGCAGGCGAAATACCCGCAGATCGGCAGGGTGGACGGCAGGGGCCTGGTGGCGGGCCTGGCGTGCGTGCGGCCCGGCGGAAAGGAGCCGGACGCCGACCTGGCCTGGGACGTGGTGCGGCGGTCGGTGGAGAAGGGCGTGCTGATGTTTACGCCCGTGGGCTTCGGCGGGGCCACGGTGAAGATCGCGCCGCCGCTGGTGATCACCGAGGCGGCCATCCTGGACAGCGTGACGGCGCTGGAGGAAGCCTTCGCCGAGGCAACAGTGGCGGTGGCGGCGGCATGAAGCCGCTGGTGACCATTGTCGGCGGGGGGATGATCACGCACGATCAGATCCTGCCGTCGCTGTACCAGATGCAGCGCGACGGGGCGATCGGGGAGATCGCGGTGTGCGCTTCGCGGCCGCGCACGGTGCTGGCTCTGGCCGGGGCGGAAGGGCTCTTGCGCGCCTTTCCGGGGCATTCCTTCCGGGCCCTGCCGGCGAGCGGCGATCCGGACGCCTCGCAGCCGGAGCTGTTCCGGCAGGCCATTGGCCGAATGCCGCCGCGCAACATCGTAGTGGCGGCGGTTCCGGACCAACTGCATTACGACGTCATCATGGAAGCGCTTCGCCATGACCAGCACGTCTGCGCCGTCAAGCCCCTGGTGCTCCAGCATCGCCAGGCGCTGGAGATCGACCGCGAGGCCAAGGCGCGCAACCTGGTGGTAGGGGTCGAGTATCACAAGCGCTTCGACGACCGCAGCCTGATGGCGCGCCGCAAGTATCAGGGCGGACTGTTCGGCGATTTCCGGCTGGGCACGGCCTGTCTGCTGGAGAAGTGGTACTACCGCCATTCCAACTTTCAGAACTGGTGCACCACGCAGAACTCCGACGCGTTTTCCTATATCGGATGCCACTACGTGGACCTGGTGCACTTCATCACCGGCCTGCTGCCGGTGCGCGTCAGCGTGTACGGTATCGTTGACCGGTATCCGAACGGAAATGAAGGCTACCTGTGGACCGACGCGCGCGTGATCTGGAACAACGGCGCCTGTCTCAACGTGCAAAACGCGCTGGGGTTCCCGGATGATGCGCCCGGGACCAACACCCAGGGCATCACGATGTACTGCCGGGGCGCCAGTAACGGCGCCTGGCTGGCCCACTCGGACCAATATCGCGGCTTGCAGTATTGCTACACGGAGCGGGCCGCCGATCCCGGGTCGACGACCTACACCGAGCCCAGCCCGGATTATTTTCAGTATGTCGATGTGGGCGGTCCCGGTTTGAAGCCGGTGGGCTACGGGTACCGCTCAGTAGAATACATTGTGAGCCGGTGCATCCAGGTGGAGTCGGCGGCGCCCGAGCAGCGGCCCGCGCTGCTGCGCTCGATCGACGAGGCGGGCGTGATGGCGACTCCCGCCAACAGCAGCTACAACGAGCTGGTGATGGAAGCGGGCCGGCTGTCCATATTGAACGACGGGCGCGAGGCTGTGATCGAATACGGAGAGCGGCCCTGCGCCCGCCTACGATGAGGAGAAAAATGATTCGACTGATCATGATCCTGATAACGGCGCTGTCGCTAATGGCCGCGCCGGCCGACACCAAGACCAAGAAGGACGCTCCCAAGGCGGAGGCCAAGAAAGCGGCGGCCAAGGCGGACACCAAGGCCGCTCCGGCGGGCGGCCTGATGGACATCAATTCCGCCACCCAAGAGCAGCTCATGACCCTGACCGGCATCGGCGACGCCTATTCCGCCAAGATCATCAAGGGGCGTCCATATCGCGCCAAGAACGAGCTGGTGCAGAAGAAGATCCTCAACGGGGCCACCTACGAGAAGATCAAGGACAAGATCATTGCGAAACAGAAGTAGGGGCGCGAGCGCGGTGCGCGCGATCCTGGGGCTGCTGCTGGGCGCCTGGCTGGCGTTTGCGGGCGGGCCCGGGTTTCGCGGTAAGGCGCAGCTTGACGCGCACTACCGCAAGCATGGGGCTGAGTTCGGCGCCATCAGCCCGGCCGAGTATCTGCGGATGGCGCAAGCACTTCGCGACGCGGCTGCGGGTGGGCCGATCCTGGAAGCGGTGCGCGCCGGCGGCGTGATCACCCGCTTCGACAAGCGGAAAGGCCACTTCGGCGCGTACAACCGGGACGGGACCATCCGTACTTTCTTCATCCCCAACGACGGCCTGCGCTACTTCCAGCGCCAGGCCCGGCGTGGAGCCCGCGATGAATGACCTTGCGCTGGAGCTGTATCTGGAGGAGAACGGCTATCCCGCGCATATTCGCAAGGCTGGGCGCGCGGGACTCATCCGGAAGTGGCGCGACTTTGTCGCCGAGGTCGAGCGCGGCTATAAGCTGGGCCTGGAGGACTACCGCAACGATCTGGACATCCGAGGCATCCTGGCGCTGGCTGAGCTGGATCAGGACCCGGAGGTCGCGGCCGCCGACGCGCGCTTTCGCACGCTCCTGACGGAGCGCGATAAGCGGGTGTGGGAGTCGGCGGCGGTAAGCGATGCGTTCTGGGATTTCGGCTATCCGAAGAACGCGTCGGGGGTTTTGCTGGAAGATCTGAAGACGGAGGACTTGGCATGAAACTTCGGAGTCAGGACTGGTTTGGACGCAAGGACAAGCTCGGCTTCATCCACCGGGCGTGGATGAAGGCGGAGGGCTTCAGCCACGACGTGTTTCAGGGCCGCCCGGTGATCGGCATCTGCAACTCGTGGAGCGAGCTGACCAACTGCAATGCCCACCTGCGGCAGGTGGCCGACGCAGTGAAGCGCGGCGTCTGGGCGGCGGGCGGCTTCCCGCTGGAGTTCCCCACCATCTCGCTGGGCGAGCCCTTCATGCGCCCGTCGACGATGATGTTCCGCAACCTGATGGCGATGGACGTGGAGGAAACCATCCGCGCCAACCCGATCGACGCAGTGGTGTTGCTGTGCGGATGCGACAAGACCACGCCCGCCCAATTGATGGGCGCCGCCAGCGTGGACGTCCCGGCCATCATGGTCACCGGTGGTCCGATGCTCAAGGGCATGTGGCAGAACCGGGAGATCGGCTCCGGCTCCGATGTGTGGCACTTCTGGGATGAGCTGCGCGCGGGACGCATCAGCGACGAGGACTTCTGCGAGATCGAGAGCTGCATCTCGCGCAGCGCCGGCCACTGCATGGTGATGGGGACCGCCTCCACCATGACCAGCCTGGCCGAAGCCCTCGGCATGACGCTGTCCGGATGCGCCAGCGTTCCGGCCGCCGACTCGCGGCGAATGGTGGTGGCCGAACAGAGCGGGGCGCGCGCCGTCGAGATGGCGCGGGAGGATCTGCGGCCGTCCCAGATCCTGACGCGGCAGGCGTTGGAGAACGCCATCCGGGTCAACGCCGCGATCGGCGGGTCCACCAACGCCATCCTGCATCTGACGGCGCTGGCCGGCCGGCTGGGCATCGAGTTGCCCATGAAGCTGTTCGACGACCTGGCGCGCAGCACGCCCTTCCTGGTCAATGTGCGCCCGTCGGGCAAGTACCTGATGGAGGACTTCTACTACGCCGGCGGCCTGCCCGTGGTGATCAAGGAGCTGCTGCCGCTGCTGCACCGCGATGCGCTCACCGTCACCGGTAAGACGGTGGCCGAGAATGTCGCGGGAGCCAGGTGCCACAACCCTGACGTCATCCGCACGCTGGACGCGCCGCTGGCGGCGGAGGGCGGCACGGTGGTGTTGTTCGGCAACCTGGCGCCCACCGGCGCGGTGCTGAAGCCCACCGCGGCCTCGCCCAAGCTGATGCAGCACACCGGCCGCGCCGTGGTGTTCGAAGATCACGACGATTTGAAGGAGCGGATCGACGATCCCAACCTGGATGTCGACGAGAACTGCGTCCTGGTTCTGAAGCACGGCGGCCCGAAAGGCGCGCCGGGGATGCCCGAGTGGGGCAACCTGCCGCTGCCGGCCAAGCTCCTGAAGAAGGGCGTCGAGGATATGGTGCGGATCTCCGATGCGCGCATGAGCGGCACCAGCTACGGCACTGTGGTGTTGCACGTGTCGCCCGAGGCCGCCGTGGGCGGTCCGCTGGCCATCGTCCAAAACGGCGACCTGATCGAGCTCGACGTGCCCAACCGCAAGCTGAACCTGCTGATCGGTCCGGAAGAGATTCAGCGGCGGCTGGCGGCCTGGGAGCCGCCGGTCCGCCATTACGACCGGGGCTACGGGCGCCTGTTCCTTGAGCACATCCAGCAGGCCGACCAGGGCTGCGACTTCGACTTTCTCGGGCACTATGCGGGCGGGGAGGAGCTGAAGGGCTCGGCGCGCTCCCGGGCGCGTCGCGCGGCGGATCGCCTGCCGTCGCCGTTCTGATTCATGAACTCGCAACCCGAATGTCCTCTGCTCGACCACGACCTGGACTCGCCGTCGGCCTTTACGCCAGGTGATTTGGTGAGCGCAGTCCGCGCGGCCAAGGACCTGCCGGATGTGACTGTCCCCCTAATCTGCGTGCTGGACTTCGATGGCGACCTGACGGATTGGCTGGTCCGCCGCCGCCTGGCGGCGCCCTTCGAGCCCTGGGCCTGTTTCCACACCACGATGTACGTGTTGGAAAGCGACGGCGTCCGCTGTGGCATCGTCGCCCGGACGATCGGCGGACCCTACGCGGTCCTGATTGCCGAGCAACTGCATGTGTCGGGCGCACGCCTGATACTGGGGCTCACCTCGGCCGGCCGCGTCTCCCCCTCGCTGCCGCTGCCGAGCTTCGTGGTCGTGACCTGCGCGGTGCGGGATGAGGGCACATCCTTCCACTACCTTCCGCCCGCCGGGCAAGTCTGTTGCCCCACGCCGATCGCCGATCTCCTGACCGAGGAAATGCGCCAGTTGGGTCCCGCGGTCGTCCAAGGTTCGGTCTGGACGACCGACGCCCCCTACCGGGAAACGGCCCCTCAGCTTCAGCGGCATGCCGCGGCCGGCGTACTCGCCGTCGAAATGCAGGCCGCCTCATTGTTCGCGTTTGCCACCGCGCGCAAAGCGGGCGCCGGTGTCGTCGCGCACGTCACCAACGCCGTGGATCACCCGGACGAACAGTTTGACAAAGGCACGGACGAAGATAGTTACTTGCTCCTGCGGGCCATGCTCCGTGCGGGCCGCCGGTTCTTGAAAACATGACTCATCCCGAGAATCCCATTTACCTGGACTACAACGCCACGACTCCGCATGACCCGGAAGTCGTGGCGGCGATGCGCCCTTATCTGGAAGAGCGCTTTGGCAACCCGTCCAGTTCCCATTGGTACGGGGCCCAGACTCGCGCTGCGGTCGCCGAGGCTCGCGCACAGGTCGCGGCGCTGCTCGACTGCCGGCCGGCGGAGATCCTGTTCACCAGCGGAGGCACCGAGGCCAACAATCACGCCATCCGGGGAGTTGCCCTGGCGCGCCGGAACCGAGGCCGGCACGTGATCACAAGTCAGATCGAGCATCCGGCAGTGACGGACGTATGCCGGCGGCTGGAGACGGAAGGCTTCGAGGTCACCTATCTTCCGGTGGACCGGTACGGGCTGGTCGGCGCGGCCGATGTGGAAGCCGCGATCCGCCCTGACACGATTCTGATCGCCCTGATGCATGCCAACAATGAAGTCGGCACGATCCAGCCGATCCAGGCCGTGTCTGAGATCGCCAGGCGGCGGGGAGTCGTCCTGCACACCGACGCCGC
>JACOSH010000202.1 GCA_016178945.1 Acidobacteriota bacterium | reverse complement strand
AGGTCGCACCGAATGGCAAGATGCGCCCCGAGCCGTGGATCGACCAGGCAAATTGGACACGCCGCCACGCCCGGGCCATTATCGGTCTGCGGTCCAGGAGGGCCGCAACGGATGGCAAAGAAGCACTCAGGAAAGCGGGGACGGCCCGCGCCACAAGACAGTGTTGCGGCTGCCTGACCTGGACCAGGCCAAATCAGCCGTTCTGAACAGTTCGACGGACGCTCAGCGAGGGTACCGGCACGCGATCGAGGAGTTCATTGAATGGTACTGCTCGACGCGGCTCTCTTTCAGTAAGAGCGTCGTCCTCCGGTACCGTATCCACCTTGAGTCGGCATCTGGCCCCGGCTATTTCACATCCACCTTCACCACCATGTAGGTGAACTGTTTGCCCGCGTCCACCAGTAATTGATGCGCGGTCTTGGCCGGGATGTGCACCACGTCGCCGGCGCCGAGCTTCTTTTTCTCGCCGCCGTTGATGGACGGGCCGCGCACCTCGTTGGGGGCCGTGGTCTTGGGGTCCACCACTGCGCCGCCCACCACCAGCGTGGCCTCGCCGCTCTGCACCACGAAAACATCGGCCTGCGTCTCGTGCAGCTCGGCCTCTCCCGGCCCTTCGCGGTGCGCGATCATGAACGAATGGTTCCCGAACTTGCCGAACTGTTCGGAGGCCATCTTCTTCTCGTTGACCTTGGCGGCCAGCGTCTTCTCATAGCCCTTCAATTGACGGCCGGACCAGAGGGCGAAACCCGCCGGATCCGCCGCGATTAGGGGCAGCGTCAAAAATGCGATCAGTCTCATTCAGCTCCTCGCTCCTCCCGGGCCCGCCACCGCTTTCATGCTCACAATGCGCTGCTCCACCGGCGGCAGCGCGGGAAAGTCCGTGTAGGGCTCGCTCTGATACCAATAGCACACCGAGTAGAAATTGTCCGCGCGGTGATTGGCGTGCCCGTGCTCCATGGTGTGCTTCAGGTAGCGGTTGAAGGTCACGGGATTGTCGGCGTGCCAGCGGTACAGGCAATAGCGGCCGCCGGTGCGCTCGGCCGCGGAGATGAGCTGCGCGCCGTTGTACAGGTGGGCGAAGGGCAGCGACCCGTCGCGCCCGCCGAAATCCCAGGCCCCGCAGAAGTAGTCCTCCGAGCCGGTGCCGATAATGGCGGGCTTGGACTCGTCGTCGATGAAGATCATGTCGTCGCCTTCGCCCATCCAGAACTCCTGATTCTGGAGCACGCCCAGGGTGACGCCCATCAGGTGGCCGCGCCCGCGGGTTTCGGCGTACACGTAATTGCTCTTGCCGTCGGGATTGAGCAGCCGGTTGGCGTCGCCATTGGTCTTCCAGTCGTTGGTAGTGGCGCTGTTGGGCGCGGACTGGCGGTACTGCGCGTGGAAGTACATCGCGTCGTCCGGCAGCGAGGGGACCTTCTGGTAGTCGATGTTGGAGTAGAACGCGCCCACCGGCAGCTTCCCTTCGTTGGTGGCGGTGATCCGCGCCGCCTTGCGGTAGGGCATCGAGAAGTAGCAATTCAGCGCCTTGACCGGCGAGCAGTTCAGGAAGGCCGACTGGTAGATCGCGTATTGGCCCAGGTTGAGCCCGAAGAAATCGCCAACGGGCGTTTCCACGCTGGGCTTCGAGTTCCCGTCCCAGTACATCCGGATGACGATCTCCTTCAAGTGATCCGGGCTCTGGGCGGCGATGGTGACCCAGATGTGGGTGACGACGCCCGGCCCGGAGTCCTCGAACAGCACCTGCGTCGCGCCCGGGGCGATGGGCCAGGAATCGCGATTGCCGCCGTCGCGCGCATAGCTGGACTGCTTCAGGGACCGGTAGCTCTGGGCGCGCGCGTAACGGGGAAGGAAGCGGTAGTCGCCGCCGCCGTCGCGCCGCTGCTGCGCGCCCGCAACCTGACTTCCGGCGGCGGCCAGGCCGCCCATGCTGAATAATCGCTGCAAGAATCCGCGTCTGGGAGCATAATGACTAGACATAAGAGATTCTCCTATCGCCGGGCATTATAGCGAAACCGGAGGGGACTGATGGAGCCGGAAGACGTCGCGTTGTGGCGGCCCCTGTCTCTGGGCGGGCTGCTGCGCGCTCATGGCCTGCGCGATCGCCGCGCCAACCAGTTGCTGGCGGCCTGGCTGCTGGCGTCGCTGGCTTGCATCGGATCCGGCCTGGTCCTGCCGGTGGGCGTTGAGAACCACCTGCACCTCCGCCTGGGACAGGTGGAGTTTTTCCTCAGCCTGTACCCGCCCCTGGTGTTCAGCATCGCGATCCTGTTCTGGCTGGGACTGGAGTGGGCCGTGGTCCCGGCCTACCTGGCGACCGTCGCCCTGGCGCTTCGCGACGGCATGCCCGTGGCCCCGGCGCTGCTGTTCGGCCTGGCGGATCCGTTCGGTCTGGGCGTGTATGCGGTGGCCTATTGGACCACCGCCATCCCCTACGACCTGAGAAGCTGGCGCAGCGCGATCTGGTTTGTGGTGGTGGCCTTTGTCTCCGCCGTGGCGTCCTCGGTTGGGTCCTTTGTGCCTTCGCAAGTGCGCGGCATGACGGCTCTGGAAACCTTCGCCAACTGGCAAGCCTGGTGGCTGGGATCGTTCACCGTGGCGGTGCTCTGGAACGCGCCCCTGTTCTTCTTCTTCGGGCGTCGCGTGGAGCGGTGGAAGCAGCGGCACTTTCAAGTCCCGCCCCGCCGCGGGCCGGCGTTTCGTTGGATCATCGCAGCGATCTGCTGCGGAAGCGTGACTCTGGCCGGATTTCTCCTGGCGTCGGGCCAACTTGTGAGCCAGCGCCTGTCCGCGGAGCCGGGCGCGGCGCGAATCCTGGAGCTGGCCGCCTGGAGCGGCGCAATCCTGGTAGCGGCCGTGGCCTTCGGCGGGATCCTGCTGGCCTACGGCTGGACGCGCGGCTTGAGCGATGAAGTGCGCCTCCGGACCGCGGAGTTCCGCGACACCTTCGAGCAGGCCGCGGTCGGCATCGTACATGTCGATCCGCGTGGCATGGTATTGCGGGTCAATCGGAAGCTGCTCGACATGCTGGGATATCAGGAACCGGAGATGCTGGGCCGCTTCATGCTGGACTTCACTCATCCCGAGGACCGGGAGCACGATCTCCAGCTCATTCTGGAAGTCCTGGGCGGGAGATTTCCCACGGTCACGGTGGAGAAGCGCTACCTCCGCAAGGACCAGTCCGCGGTGTGGGCCGAGCACACCGTCTCGGTGGCGCGAGAGGGGAAGATCGGCCCGGACAGCCCGCTGTTGACCGACGTCCGGGAGGTGGAGAAGGCGGCGCGGCGGGGCGCCGGTCTGACCAAGCAGTTGCTGGCCTTCAGCCGCAGGCAGCCGCAGCGCCGGCAGCCCGTGGACCTGAACGCCTCGGTCCGCGAGCTGGAGACCATGCTGAGGCGGTTGCTGAAGGAAAACGTCGAGGTGCGCCTGGATCTGGATCCGGACCTGGCCAAAGTCCTGGCCGACCCCAGCCAGATCGAACAGCTCCTCATGAATCTGGTGGTCAATGCCGGCGACGCCATGCCCAGCGGAGGCGTGGTGTCGATCGAAACCCGCAACGACGGCCAGAGGGTGCGGCTGCACGTGCGCGACACCGGCGTGGGAATGGACCCCGAGACCGCCAGCCGGGTGTTTGAGCCCTTCTTCACCACCAAGCCGGAAGGACAGGGCACGGGCCTGGGCCTGTCCACGGTGTACGGCATCGTGCAGCAGAGCGGCGGCGCGATCGCGGTGGACAGCGCGCCCGGCCGTGGGGCCGCCTTTCAAATCAGCTTCCCGCGCATGAGCGAGACCCAACCGCAGGCCGGCGCGCGAACCGTGCTGGTGGTCGAGGACGAGACCGAGGTGCGGCGGATCGTGGTCGAGGTGTTGCGGGACAGCGGGTACCACATCCTGGAGGCGCGCGACGCCGAAGACGCGATCCGGATCGGCCAGACCTTGCCGGGAACGATCGACCTGCTGCTCACCGACATCGTCCTGCCGGGGATGAATGGGTGGGAGCTGGCGGGGCGCCTTCAGGGCGAGCGGCCCGCGATGCGGATCCTCTATGCCTCTTCCTCTCCGGAAAGAGGCGATACCCGCAAGGCCGAATGGTTTCTAGCCAAGCCCTTCTCGCCCCAGCAACTGGTCGACAAGGTGCGCGAGATCATCGGGTGACGGCGACCAGCTCTTCAATGGTCCGGTACAGCTCGTCCGCCTGAAACGGCTTGGCCACGTATCCATCCATGCCCGCCTCCAGGCATCGCTCCTGATCGCCTTTCATGGCCGAGGCGGTGAGGGCCAGAATGGGGACCCTGGGGCCCTTGCCATGTTCTCTCGCCCGGATGGCCGTGGCCGCCTCGATGCCGTCCATCTCCGGCATCTGGACGTCCATCAGAATCAGGTCGAAGGGCCGGCTCTCGAAGGCGGCCAGGGCTTCCCGGCCGTTGCCGGCCACGGTGACTTGATGGCCCTGCTTCTCCAGCAGCCGCAGCGCCAGCCGCTGGTTGACCAGGTTGTCCTCGGCCAGCAGGATTTGCAGCCGGCGCAGGCTCCGCGAAAAGGCGGCCGGCTGGGGCTCGGGCGGACGCGTTGGCTCCGGTGCGGCGGCGATGGCGTCCCGCAGCTCGGCTTGCCCGACCGGCTTGATCAGGTAGCGGGAGACGCCCAAGCGCCGGCAGCGCTCCACGTCGCCCACCAGGTCCGAGGAGCTCAGCATCAGGATGGTGGTGGTGGCCAGCGCGGGATCCTCGCGGATGCGCTGGGCCAGGGTGAAGCCGTCCAGACCGGGCATCTGGCCGTCGAGCAAGGCGATTTGGAACAGGCGGCCGGCGGAGGCGGCTTCCCGCAGCGCTTCGAGCGCCGCCTCGCCGGAGTCCAGGCAGCGCGAGTCCGTGCCCCAGCCCCGGAGAAACTCCCCCAGGATCCGCAGATTGGTCGGATTGTCGTCGACCACCAGCACGCGCAATCCGGCCAGGTCGCGGGCCTCGGCCGGTTCGGCCGGCGCAGCCGCGTTCTCGCCGAAGCGCACGGTGAAGTGGAAGCGGCTCCCCTGGCCGGGCTCGCTCTCCACCCAGATGCGCCCGCCCATCAGGTGGACCAGCCGCGAGGAAATGGCCAGTCCCAGCCCGGTGCCGCCGTATTGCCGCGTGGTGGAGCCGTCGGCCTGGGTGAAGGCCTCGAAGACCTGCCGCTGGCGGTCCTTGGGGATGCCGATCCCGGTGTCCGCCACCACGAAATGGAGCTCGCCGCCCTCGCCCTCCACCTGGACCCGCACTTCGCCCTGGCTGGTGAACTTGATCGAGTTGCCAGCCAGGTTCACCAGGATCTGCCGCAGACGGCTGGAATCGCCGATCAGCACCTGGGGAAGGCCGGGCCGGATCTCCACGGTCAGCTCCAGCCCTTTCTGGTGGGCGCGCAGAGCCAGCGTTTTCATGGTTTGATCCATCATCTCCCGGAGGTTGAATGTGACCGGGTCGAGATCGAGTTTTCCAGCCTCGATCTTGGAAAAATCCAGGATGTCGTTGAGCACCGTGAGCAGCGACAACGCCGAGCTCTGCACCGTGTTGAGGTAGTCGCGCTGTTCGCTCGACAAGGGAGTGTCCAGCGCCAGCTCGGTCATGCCGATGATGCCGTTCATGGGCGTGCGGATCTCGTGACTCATGTTGGCCAGGAACTCGCTCTTGAGCTGGTTGGCCTGCTGGGCGCGTTCTGCGTGCACGATCAGCTCCTGGCGGGAGATTTCCAGCTCCTTCACCATGTGATTGAAGGCCATGGCCAGCTCGCCCACTTCGTCGCGCCGGGCCACTGGCGCCTGCCGGGTGAGGTCGCCGCCGGCCACGACTTGCGTAAAGCCAATCAGCTCCAGCAGCGGCCGGAGCAGCCTCTTCAGTTGGAAGTACTGGACCGCGTAGGTGAGGCAGAACAGGAATACCGCTACCGTCACGGCGCCGCGCACGCTCTGTGCAAACAAGGCTTGTTGCTTCTCCATCGACAGGCCGACCCGGACGGCGCCGAGGGACGCGGCGGCGGGTTTAGCCGTCTCCCAATCCAGCAGGCGCCCGTCGCCGCGCGGCGTCACTTGGCGCTCGGCGTCGAGGAAGCGCGGCGGCGCCCCCTGCCGGGGCCGGCTCGCCTGAGCCAGCAGCTTGCCGCTCGAGTCGGTCATGACGACATGCAGCACGTCCTCGCTGCCGACCGCGGCCTCGGCGATCTGCCGGAGCTCCTGCCGGTTTCCCATCAGCATCGGGAACTCGCACTGGCTGGCCAGGAACCCGGCCAGCGACTCGGCCCGCAACGAAAACTGGCGCTCAAAGGCGGCGCGCTGGATGGCCAGAAACAGCCCCGTCAAGCAGACCACGCACAGCCCCAGCAGCAGGAGATTGGCCGTCAATACCTGCTTGAGAAGGCTCTTCTTGTCACCACCGGTGGACGGACTCATCGGATCACCAGGAACTGATCGCCCTCCTCCGGCAGGACCGGGTGGAGGCCGAGAAGACGGGCGACGCGCTGGTTGAGCGCGGTCCGCAGCCGGGCGGCGCCGGGCGCGGGGGCGGCGTCGCCGGCCAGCCATTTTTGAACGACAAGCGCCGTTCGCCGGCCGATGTCGGGATAGTCGGGGTAAACTCCCAGCGCCGCGCCGGCGCGCACGAAGCTCTCCGAGAATCCGATGATCGGCAGGCGTTGTTCGAACGAGGCCAGGAGCAGCGGTTTCACCGTAGCCGAGTTATAGAGCCCGCTGTCGGGCAGGCACCAGACGAAATCCACCTGGTTCTTGAGCGAAAGAAAGGCGGCCAGCAAGGCCCGGGAATCGTCGCAGTCGGTGATGCGGACGGTGAAGCCCTCCCGCCCGGCTTCCTGTTGGAGCGCGGCCGCGGCCAGGGTCTGCTTGGCGGGATTGCGGATGATGCCCAGGCGGGTC